>JASHPO010000019.1 GCA_030038075.1 Nitrososphaerales archaeon
CATGATCAACGGAAACGCAACGGTAACGATTCAAGGATACGGTTTAGGACTGTGGTAAAGCGATGAGCAAGGAATCATCGATTAACTCGCGAGAGAAGAACGAGCTGGTTCCGAAAATTCAAGAGCTTATGGAATCGCTGGATCAAGTCAAGAAATACAAGGAATTATCAAATTCGATGATTGACATGGTGTTGATAATCGCAATCTCGATCGTAGTGGCGGCATTTCTCGACATGGCGGGGTACTTTTATCTGCTCTATTATGCAAAGATTGGCGGTACTTCTGGTCTCTTTTACATCACACCGCCAGAGTTCTTCATAGGTATAATTGTTGTCATTGCAGGGGTACTCATCGGGATGCTGGTCGTCAACCAAAAAGTCAAGAACGTAAGCACTGGCGAATGGAAGAAATCGCTATCCGAGGGAAACGGCGTTCCAGCTGCGTTGAGCATCCTTTCAGGACTGGATTGGAGCACTGCCTTCAAAGACATTCAGTATTCAAAGTTGGGTTTCCTGCTCTATGGATTTCTAAAGGTGATCGGATACTGGCTCTTCTTCTTTTTTCTTTTGTTCGCACTAGATGGATTTTTCTTGACTGACTTTATCCATGTCCAGATCATTTGGGGAGCTCTTTCATTCCTGTCTCTTGTGTTAGCACTGGCTGTAAGCTGGGGCGACTTGAAGCGGCGGTTCGATCAGTCCTGGTCGCTTGATACTCTTCTCTGGGAGCTGCGGTGGTTAGACAATGAGTTCAGGAGAGCCGAGTCAGAGTTTACGAAAGAAGCTTGATCTGTACGCCATCGCAAGGATAATCGAGGCTTTGAAAGAACACGGTTCTATGAATAAAACGACACTTGCAACTAGCACAGGCATCGCATACGACAGGCTTGGAAAGTACCTTGAGTGGATGATCCAGAAGGGGTTTGCAAAGATGGAAGCTTCTGATAAGGGCGGGAACGAGTCGATCACACTTTCGGAAGAAGGATTGAAAGCATACGAAGAATTCGTTAGCTGGATTCTCAGATACGTCGGAAGGCTAAGGTTTCCGAAGATTAGCAAGGTCTGACTTGACCTCTTACAAAATCAAGTAGGGAATCCTCGGTATCCTTTTACCGTATGTAGGCAACGCTATCGGGAATTCTAACCCTAGCTTTTGCCAAAGGGCCAGATGTCTGATTACTCGTTGGAAAGACACTCGATGTGAGTCAGATGGAGATGACCAAGAGCCCAAAGGATACATGATTGCTACGAGCAACTCTATTGACGAGAGATTCTTGCAAAATCCTAAATATTCTCAAGAGATTCATGGAATCTGATTTTTTGCAAGCAAGACAAGTAGGCATCATTATCGGATTGGTTGTTTTGATAGCGGGAGTATCACTAATCTCATTTTTACTGGTAGTCAACAGCAGTATCGAACTAAACAACCCAAAAATTATGGACACCTATTCACAGGGATACAGCGTGGATTTGGAGTTCTCAAACTATGCAGATTTTACTGTTAGAGCGTCTTGTCCAGAAGTGAATGGGAGCACAACTTCGTGTGACGTGATGGTTTATGTCGCTCTGAGCACTAGTACGAGTGGAACCAATACTGCGCTCGCAACCAGGTCGATGGGAATGGAAGTTCTCAATTCACCGACTACTCAAATCGCAGTAGCGTCTGGCCAAAGTTTGCCGCTGCATGTCTCGTATACCAACGACAACTCGCTGACTTTGGCAACAGTCAACACGCCGTTGCTCGTAGGTGGCTCCACATGGTTCTATGATTTTGTGATATTCAATCCGCCAACACTGAGCGGCAAGGCGGTGTTTGATGTGATGGTGACAGCACAGTTAGTTCCAGCCCATTTGATTGGGCATACATATGATCTTCAAGCCAACATCCAATTTCCTCTAAATCTAACCCAATAGGCAGGAATTAGTATGAAGCAGGAAGCTGACAGAACCAAAACAGTTCTCGGGCGCTAGGTATGAATTTCCTTTAACATTTCCCAGAACTTGTCTCCCACGTAATGAATATTCGTTACGACCGGACCTTTAGTTGCTATTTCCATCTCCTTTTTGGGTAACATGGCGAGGCCTACGGCGATAGCCTTACCGTACTTTTGCTCTTTGATCACGACTATGTCCTGCGGCTGAAAATCACCTTCAATCTTTACGATTCCAGGACGCATCACGTTCGCGCCGTTGCAGACAAACTTGATTGCGCCCGTATCAACGGTAATTGTAGGGCGACCGGGGAGCCAGGTCTCATCTTTCAGTAGCGGAAAGCAAGTCGGTGGGTCCTTTCTTTTTCCCAAGTAGAGCTTCTCATGTTCGTCAAATATGACACTGTAGTTTGGGTCGTCTGATTCAGCAATCTTGAGGTCGCGATATTTGACTGTGAGTCCTTGAGACACTTTCGAGAGATTCTCGATCAATTCATCGCGGGCGCTTTTGGAGAGATTGTAGACTTTCATTTCTTCGGAAGACAAAATGCGGGCATGGAATACTTAATAAGACTTAATGGAAAGTGGTCAAAAGAAGCCGAGACTGGTCAGAGACATTGTCCCAAGACATGGCGGTAAAGGTGCTTGATGAAAGCGTTGGCAAAATAGTCTTGATTAAACTAAAGGGTGGAAAAGTGATAAGAGGCAACTTGCAAGGGTTTGACCAGCACATGAATCTTGTCCTCGAAGCCTCCGAAGAAATATTGGAAGATGGAAAGCCGAACTCGCTCGGAACCATAGTGGTTCGTGGAGACAACGTCGTTATCATTTCCCCGCCGCCAAAGAGTTAGGGCGACAAGAGAAAATTTAGAGTGAATTAAGCCATGAGAGGAACTTCGTCGATAGGAAAGATGGGTCGAAAGAAGACCCATATGAGGTGCCGACGTTGCGGCCACCATTCATATCATTTGAGGTACAAGAGATGCTCTCATTGCGGATTCGGGGCTTCGGCAAAAATGAGGTCCTACTCTTGGATGACGCGCTATCGTGGCTAGATGGTTCTAGTCAAAGGGATTAGACTGCTTGTCGGCGGCCGAAGTTGTTATATCAGTCGCCAGCGCGGCTGCGGGCGCCGCAACTGGCTCTCTTGCGGTTTATTTCGGATTTAAAAAGCCTCGCTTGCCTCAAAGCTCGGAGTCTCAAAAGGATTCGCAGGAGCAAAGCAAAACAACCGCTCGGAGAGTTACCCTTTCGGATTTAATTCCAAAGGACCAAGTGGAGAAGAGCAGGCGAGAGCTTAGAACCCTTTCGTTGGAGAAGGAGCTTGTATCAGCCGCCTTGACACGTCTCTACGAGGCTGAAGCCGCGAAAGAAATCACTAATGAAGAGCGCGAAATACTTGGAGCAAAATACAAAACTGAATTGAAGTCGCTGGACGAAAAGATCTCGAAGATTGACGCTTTCATTCAGATCGGTGATCTCGAAACTCTTCGAGACCAACTTCTCCAGCTTGTCAACCAAAAGATGGACGCGATAGATAAGAGGATAGAGAGCACGAGACAGATAGCCCAACCCTTGATTGCTTCGATGCTTAATAAACCGCCAGAAGTCAAGCCGGAGAAACAGGCAAGGGTTCCGGACATTTCGGATCTTCTAGAAAAGCCTCCCATGGTTTCTCCGGTTGTTGCACAATCTGCTATCGACCAAAGACCGCCGCTTTCGATACCAGAAAACAGTTCATCTATTGTTTCAGAAAATCAAAGCTTTTCGAGCAAAAAATCCGCAGACAAAGTCGAAGAGCTTCAGAAAGAACTGCTGGACGCTCTCGACCGGCTGGAAAAACTTGATGTTGAAACATAATTGCAAGCAAATATTGAATCTGCATTCAATGCAATGTCAAAAAGTGCTGCACAGAATCTTGTTCCAAATTCGTGCGTTTTAGGTCTAGGCAGCGGATCTTCGGTTGCAAGATTTGCGAAGGCTTTGGGTCAGCGTGCGAAGAAGGAATCCCTGAGGGTGGCTGTCGTGCCTTCTTCTATGCAATCTTGGTTACTGGCCATGGAAAACGATCTAACTTTGGTGAATGATTCGGGCCACTGTCCACCGTCTATCGATATCGCAGTAGATGGTGCCGACGAGATTTCAATTGCTACTAGGTCAATGATTAAGGGAGGCGGCGGCGCTCTACTCAAGGAAAAAATCATATTCGCTGCGGCAAAAAAGTGCTACGTTCTGGCTGACGAGTCCAAGTATGTCCAAAAACTCGAACGATCAGTTCCGGTCGAGGTCACGCAGTTTTCAGCATTGAGTGTCGAGCACAAGATTAGAGGACAACTAGGAGCCGAGCCAAACATGAGAAAGCTAGAGAAAGGCTATCCCTTCTTTACTGAGTCCGGCAATGTGATACTGGACTGCCAATTCGGAAGAAGCATCTCCGATCCGGCTGGACTGGAGGTAAGATTGAAGTCGATCGCAGGAGTCGTAGAAGTAGGCATTTTCAACAATCCCGTCGAGATGTTCTATAAAGCAAATCACGACGGAACGTTTGAGACTCTTTGAATGAAACTCACATGGTGTCTAGCTGTATAAGAGTGCATCAGACTGTTTGCGATTTCTCCCGAGATTTTCAGCATCGTTGGCTTATCAGATATTAGCGTCGCCTCTTCTCTATCCTTCAAGTTAGAGCACATTACTGAAAGATCAGAATTCTTGATTTCTTCCAAGGCGGCTCGCCATGCGTACGGCTCTTTTGCCTGAGCTAGATGATGGCCTTGTTTCCACCCGTAGAGATTCTGATAATTTGAAAAGTTTGAATGCTCGAGCAGGAAACCGATTAATTTTTCTAGGGCCTGCCAGCTCTCAATCCCTCTCCAGTTAGATAGAACAACTCCATTCTCATCATCGCATTTTAGAGCGTAATTCTGCGGAGCCACTTATTTTCACGAAAGGAAGCGAGAAATGTTCGTTAGGGCAAATCGTCTAATAGGGAGAACGATTTTCGTCTCGCGCCTTGTTACGGTTGCTGTTAGCTTCATTACGCATACGAATAAATCGAACTATAATTGGCAGCAAGAAAATCACCAGCAATCCCTCGAAAACATCAAGGAAGACAGCGATAAGAATTGCAATTACGGCAACCGCAATTATCGCGGTGACAATAGTTCGTTGCTCTGTTTGCTGTGGCGATTGGGGTACCTGCTTGAACGGATTTCCACCTCGAGAATAGTTGTCGTTGCGCTTGTAACTCTTGTAATAATCCTGCGTCTCAAAACGAGACTTGCCGGTGTTCTGTCTCACGAGAACGAAAGCCATAACGATCAGAGCTGTCGTCACTCCGAAGATTCCGAATATTACAGGAGTGATGAGGTCTGCCATCCTTTCTCTACCTTATTTTGGGGCTAAAACACGTAAAAGTCTTTCCGAGCTTCAAATCGCACAATTTTGCAATCACAAATCTTCAATTTTTGGTGAAAAAGTATCCCAACCCTAAATAGTATGTGCGGAAAGTAGAATATACTGACAAGCCGCATTGTGGAAGTTTTTTCAGACTAATTCCAATCCGGGCACGCTGAGAGATCCGTTGCTCATCATTTGTCTTTCAACATCGAACCCGGAATTCAAACTCTTGTACTCTCAAGCCAAGGAGCTGGGGAGGTTTCTGATGAGGAAGCTCGACTTTAAGCAGATCAGCTCTTTCTATTCTTCGGCTCTACCTCCTGAGGTCAAGGTAGCTGAAAATGGAGTTGCGACTTTGGTCTCCAACAATTTTTATCTGTACTCGGGACCTGCTCGCGATTATTTGATTCTTGCTGGATATTCTTCTCCCATGGAAGACCAGTACGAATACGGAGACGAGATACTCTCCTATGCGCGTAAGCTGGGAGTAAAGGAGCTAGTTTCCTTCGGAGCGCGCTGGACTGAGACTGTAGCTTCACCGATCGAAGCTCCCAAGATCACCGGGTTTGCAAGCGACGAGGACGGTGCCAAACGACTTGGGGATGCAGGAATCGCCATCCTGCGAAATGAATCGGCCTTTTATTTCGGGAATGTCGTGGTTCCTCTATCTAAATTCCATGGAATAAGAGCCTACAAAATATCAGTAGACCATGGCGAGCCCAGTCCGAATCCAAAAACTGTGATTGCTTTTCTTTCAGTTCTTTCGCGTATGTTCGATCTGACGGTAGATGAGTCAGATCTCCACGAGCAGTCGAGGCAGCTTGCCGACGCGATAAAGCGCGCCGAGATCGCGGGCCCGGGCTCTGACGAAGAGCCAAAAAGTTCGCAGAACGACGACATTTACCGCTAACCTTTACCATCATTTTCAAGCAACCGTGTGTCGCCCAGTCCGCACTGGACGCATTTGTACGTTGCACTTTTTGCCTTCCGAGAAATTTCGGCCATGGCACCGCCGCAGCACGGGCATTTTAGAGACGGGGTTTCACTCAAGTCGCGCAACACTTTCTTCTTACGGGGCTAAAAGTGTGCGGGAAGAGAGTTTTCTCTTCCTAACCTATTGGGCTCATGCTCGAGTTTTCGAGTGAGCTCTTGTGGATGAGGTCAACCTTTGAATAAGGCTTTACCTTGCCCAGAGCATCGTCAAAGTTCTTCCTTGTCACTTCGAGCTCTTTGAGCTTCGCTTTCAGGACATCGCTTCCTTTGTACTTGTCAACGTATTCTCTGATTGCGAGCATCGACGCGGTCTCTACTACTGCTTGGATATCTGCGCCGCTGTATCCTTCTGTCCTCTTGGCGAGGTCGTCCATGCTGATGTCCTTGCTCAGCGGTCTATCCTTCAGATGAATCTTGAGAATTTCCTTTCGGGCTTCAAGGTCAGGTAGCGCAACGTAAAGCATCTTGTCAAAACGCCCTGGTCTGAGCAGGGCTTGATCGATCATGTCCGGTCTGTTTGTGGCTCCAATTATGACAACGTCTCTGAGCTCCTCAAGCCCATCGAGCTCCGTGAGTAGCTGACTCAGTACCCTTTCTGTTACTTGACTATCGCCCATCATGCCGCCTCTGGTGGGGACTAGTGAATCAAGCTCGTCCATGAAAACAATACACGGAGCTGCTTGTCTCGCTTTGTGGAACACCTCTCTCACACCTCGCTCTGACTCTCCCACCCATTTTGAGAGAAGCTCTGGCCCCTTGATGCTGATGAAATTAGCCTCGCTTTCGTTAGCCACAGCTTTGGCGAGAAGTGTCTTGCCGGTTCCCGGAGGACCATAGAGTAGTATTCCCTTCGGAGGTCGCGTCTTTGCGTAATCGAAGACATCCCTATACTTTAGCGGCCATTCCACCGCTTCCTGAAGCTCGCTCTTCAGACTGGATAGCCCTCCGACGTCGCTCCACCTAACGTTTGGTATTTCGACAAGTACCTCCCTCATCGCAGATGGCTCGACTTCTGTCAAGGCGTCTTGGAAGTCACTCATCTTCACAATTATCTTATTCAGAATCTCCCCAGGAATCGATTTCTTTTCAAGATCGATCGAGGGGAGTATTCTTCTAAGCGCTCGCATGGCTGCCTCTTTGGCGAGAGCTTCCAAGTCAGCGCCAACAAACCCATGCGACGATGACGCAAGTTTCTGGAGATCGACGTCATCGGCTAGCGGCATTCCTCGCGTGTGTACCTGAAGGATTTCCAATCTTCCCTTCTGGTCAGGTACTCCGATCTCTATCTCTCTGTCAAAGCGTCCCGGTCTTCGCAGCGCGGGGTCAAGGGCGTTAGGTCTGTTTGTTGCGGCGATTACCACTACCTTGCCTCTTGATTCCATTCCATCCATCAAAGCTAACAGCTGTGCGACCACGCGCTTTTCTACTTCGCCCGTGACCTCTTCGCGCTTTGGCGCGATACTGTCTATTTCATCAATGAATATGATGCTGGGCGCGTTCTTCTCAGCTTCTTCAAAGATTTGTCTTAGCCTCTCCTCGCTCTCCCCGTAATATTTGCTCATAATTTCTGGCCCTGAAAGGCTGATGAAGTGCGCGTTGGTTTCATTGGCGACAGCCTTCGCGAGAAGCGTCTTGCCCGTTCCTGGAGGACCATGTAGCAGTACCCCTTTTGGAGCTTCGATTCCGAGTCTTTCAAACAGTTCGGGATGCTTCATGGGGAGCTCGATCATTTCGCGAACTTTGACTACTTCCCCTCGTAATCCACCAATATCTTCGTAGGTAACTCTCGGGAGGTTCCTCTGCGGTTTTGCAACCTCCTCGCTGATTACGATCTGTGTGCCTTCGTTTACAATCACTGCCTGCGCGTTGGGTTCAGTCTTTGTGACTATCAGATCTATCCTTCTGTTCATGACGCTGATTGCGATCTCGTCACCCTTTCCGACGACGCGTCCTTCAAGGAGCTGACCGATGTATTCTTCGCCGCCCGTGATCCTAAGAGCCTCGGTGGGTGCCAGAGTGACCTGCTCGGCATACGCAACCTCGATTCTCTTAACTTTGACCTTGTCATCAATACCTACACCAGCATTGTTTCTGGTGTTTCCATCAATTCTTACCGTTCCACGACCTGAATCCGTAGCCTGACCCGGCCACAGCAGGGCGAACGCCTTTTTTCTTCCCTGAATTTCAACCACATCGCCAGTGGACCAATCCATCTTTTCAATAACATCAGGGTCTACTCTCGCGATACCTCTTCCAACATCGCGTGTCAGTGCCTCGGAAACCCTTAACTCAATTTCATTATCTTTTGATTTCGGCATTTTACTTTACCTCGATAAACAAAAAAATTGCTTCCCCGCCTTGTGGGCGGGAGAAGCTTTCTAGTCGACCTTTACGTTAACCCCCTTGGGCTTTGGGGGTGACTTCATCTTAAGTTTGACTTCTAGTATCCCATTGTTGTACGATGCCTTTGCTGTGCTAGCGTCAACAGGGGCACCCAAAGGTACCTCGGTATCGTACTTTCTACCGTTGTTCTCCGCCTTGATATTGAGTGTCTTTTCGGTCACTTCCAGCTTTATGTCCTCCTTCCGGATTCCTGGCATTTCCGCCACGACCTTGATGGAGTTCTCCTTCTCGTCGACTACAGTATCGACAAAAGGCTCTCTAGAAGCAGGCTCGAATGTTCCTTTCCTAGTAGGTCGTACGTTGCCAAACTCCCTCACATGGGGTTTGCCATCCGGGCCTACGTTCACCTGATAGCCGTAGAAGACGGTGTTCGCGTTTTCGCCCGAAGGGAACGCTCTGAACATACCGTCAATCATTTGATCTATGTCCTGAAAGCCAAACTTGAACCCGAAACTAAACGGGTCAAATTGGTCGATCGAGCTTTCATCCTCATCTGTCTTCTTTCTGCTTGGATATTTCCAACTCATGCCATCTCACCTTGCGTTAGTAACAATAAGAGAGTAACCTCTTGCTTAAAAACCTTCTGTAACGGGCGAGGTTTCTTTTCTCTGGCTGGCGGTGTCCGCACAGTCAGAGCCTCAGATTCCAATTTGGGCTAAGGAAGCCTGAAAGTTATTCAAAACCTATAACATTTGTGTTAGAATTCTCGCCACAATGCCTCTAGAAACAAATCTCAAGAGACAACGTATCTTGGTCACAGCTGCAAGTCAAGGCATTGGTATGGCTGTCGCAAAGGCGTTCCTGGAAGAGGGCTCGCGCGTGGTGATCAACTCGTCCAACAAAGAAAGGCTGGACAAAGCGGCCGCACAATTGAGTAAGAAGGGCGAAATCCACGCGGTCGTAGCGGATCTATCGACCAAAGTTGGCATCGAGGAGATCGTCTCGAAAAGCCTTGATTTGCTTGGTGGAATCGATACCTTGGCGTACGTCACCGGTTCCCCGGCCCGAGGTACAGTCATGGAGAAGAGCTACGACGATTGGGACAGCGCCGCGAAACTGCTTACAACTAGCCCAGCCTATCTCGGGCGGAAGGTTGCCGAGGCGATGATCTCGAGAAAGACCAAGGGAAGGATGATATTTTCAGCCTCTTTTGCAATCAAGGAGCCCGTTGCCACTCTGGCACTGTCAAACGTTTGCAGGGTCGCGATTTTTGGGCTCGTAAGGACACTTGCAAGAGAGCTTGGTCCTTATGGAATAAGGGTCAATGGAATAATGCCTGGATACATCAAAACTGCGCGAGTCGACGCGATTTCGAGTGACATTATGAGACGCAAGGGCGTCTCAGAAAAGGAGGCTTTGGACGAGATTTCAAGCCAAGTACCGCTAGGATATATCGGCACAACGGAGGAGCTGGCAAAGTCATTCTTGTTTCTAGGAAGCGATCTGTCTCCTTACGTGAGTGGCGCGATGCTCCCGGTAGACGGCGGCTTGCTGCGGTCAATTGGATAGACGCAACAGATCCATTATAATTTTGCAGCTAAGCTGACAGTTTCATGTTCGATGATTGTTAATCATCTAGGTTTGGTTTCGTCTTGTTCTTTGGCTGAATTGAATGACCAAAGCGAGCGGAAGCAGGGAACTAGCACTATTTTTACGCACGTTCCCTTAGCTGCGATCTTTGTCTTTTCAGTCCCTCGTATCCTGCGCCAGCTCTCACTCATCCTCAGACATACTGCATATTCCCGCTACGAAATGAAAAGAAAGAATCTACGAGTGCAAGCTTAGGCTATCATTAATAAAAAATAGAAGTAGTTCAGGCAAATCCTGGTGATATCATGAGAAAAACATTCTTGTATATGACAATGACTTTCGATGGTTGCGTTTCTGGACCTAAGGGGGAACTTGATTGGTTTGACCCTTCAAAAGCTGACAAAGAGATGCATGATGACATTGTAAGGATAGTTAGCAGTGCCGACAGCTGGATAATGGGCTACCCAACGGGTCCCGGCATGATAGCATACTGGGAAAATGTTGAGAGCAAGGGAGAGGCTGATAAATGGGAGATGGAAATTGCCAGAGCGGTAAACAAGTTACGCACGATTATAATTTCAGACAAGCCAGAAAGGTCTGTAAATGGGGCAGAACTTATTGTGGCAAAAAATGACAAGGAGCTCGTCGATGCCGTCAAGAAAATAAAAAAGAGCAACGGTGGCGACATATACGTACCTGGTGGCGTACGCACCTCGCAGAACTTCTCAAGGCTTGGACTGATAGACGAATATATCATAATGGTGCATCCAGTCGTGATAGGAGAAGGCAAGCACCTATTTACGGACGAGAAAAAATTAGAGCTGATGAATGTGAAGCCCTACAAATCTGGCGTAGTGCAGATGCGCTACCGTCCTCGCACATCTGAAGTTTGATTCAGGTTAGAGTTATTAGAGAACGGTTTGGCAAATCGAATAACAAAAACAGTGAAGTAAAAGCGCGACAGCTCCGCCAGTGTTCGCGTGGACGGGATGTCTTTATCCAAGTTTTACAGGTCCTCCGCGTAGACACGTCAGCGCAGACATTCCATCTTAGGGTTGCTCCCTCCCGGATCTCGCCCGATTCGATGGTCAGAAGTCGGAACCCTCCCTTCGAAGAGCACGCTTCTATGACAGCCCGACGTGGCGTGGATTCGTCCCTATAGGCTCGGGAAGAACATTCCTACCCACGTTTTACCCGACGGTTACTGACCCCTGCGTGTAGTCGGTTTCAGGACAATGGGAGACGACTATCCCCCCGATCCTACCTGTCGCGAATAGCACAATTCGGTTCAATACGTTATTAGAATATCCCTTTATCCTTGAGAGGCAAATCGTTAACACGATGTTTTCACACCCTCCGCTGACTATTTTCCTTTGGTCCCTCGCCGTCGTGATAGCCTACTATTTTCTGAGTGGTTTCATCTGGGGGGCGGGATACGCTCCAACCTCCGGCAAAGAAATAGAAAACGTCGCAGAACTTTTGGAGATAAAAAACGGAGACACTTTCTATGATCTCGGATGCGGCTACGGACGCATGATTTTCACCATTGCCAAACGCCATAATGCAAATTGCGTCGGAGTCGAAATCGATCCTCTGAAGTGCTGGTGGATCAAACTCATGATAAGGCAAAAAAAGCTCGAAGGAAGGGTTCGTGTTGTTCATGGTAACTTTCTTGATGTAGACTTGAAGGATGTCGAGAAGGCATTCGTCTTCCTTTCTACCGCAACTCCGATTATGAAAAAACTCAGGGAGAAAATGTTTCAGGAAATGAAGGCAGGCGCCGTGGTAGTCTCATACACGCACCGATTCAAGGACTGGCTTCCCCAAAAAACGCAGGGCAAGTTGTTTCTGTACAGGGTACCGGAACTGGATCAAAAGATTCAAGGTTGAGTGCAAAGTCGCTTGGTGAAACAGAATTCGGAAGGGCAAGGGACTCTGGCATTTGTCGTCCAGGAGCATAAAGCCACGAGTCTTCACTACGACTTTCGGCTTGAGATAGGAGGCGTCATGCCATCTTGGTCGATTCCCAAAGGGCCCACTCTCGACAACTCGGTCAGAAGGCTAGCCTTGCCCACAACCGATCACGATATGGAGTACAGGCATTTCGAAGGCGTCATTCCACGCGGAAATTACGGGGCGGGCCCTGTAATGATCTGGGATGAAGGAAAATACAATGCTGAGCGCGAAGTCGCGAAGGGTTTGCGGGAAGAAATCATAGATAAGGAAGAAGGCGATAAACTGATGCAGAAAGAGCTCAAGGAAGGGAATCTAAAGTTCAGGCTTTATGGGACCAAGTTGCAAGGATCTTTTGCACTGGTCAAGACCAAGGGTTTTGGAGATAGCAAAGAGTCTTGGCTTTTGATAAAACACCGTGATACATACTCGAAGAAAGGATACGACGCAAAAGATTATGACTATTCGGCGGCAAGCAAACGAACGCTTGCCCAAATAGCTGAGGAATCTGGCAAGTAATTCAACGGTTGGTTCTCGATAAATCTCCACCGGGATATTGCCTTGATAGCGCCGAAAGTCTCGAAATTCTACAAGCAGAATTAGGATTGAAAAAGGTGATCACAACGTAGCAGTCACTTAAATGGAGCCTCCCGCCCTAACCCCGTACCTTTGTACCTACTCCGCACAAAAGACCCAAATGTAGCGCCTCTGCGCGATTTCCTGGTGACATACAATATTTGTAAGGAATCAACTGTTTCAATGGGAATAATCAATGAAATCATAGGGGTACCCCCCCAGGGGGAGGGGAGGAGCTAGCTAATGTCTTTCGACTTAAGGCAGGTCTTGGGTACAGGTCTTTTCTTCAGGTCTCCCAAAGACCTGATCTCTAGGATGTGCGATTTTGGCGCCGTGCTCAAATAGATCTAACCAAATTTGTTCATAAAAGCTGACTCTCTTCAGTATAACAGGCCAAGGGGAACAGTACTCATTGTGATAGTGTAAAAATTGACAGAATTTACAGACAGATGGCAGCAATCAGGGAACGGCGAATCAACCTCACAGAAGATCAGGGACGTCGTCAACCCGCAGACCGACCTGAGAAAGAAGCTCGTGGAAACCGACCGCTCTCTTAACAGCCAGATCTCAAAGCTGGACAAGACGATCACAAAGATGGGCGAGAAGGAAAAGAGCCTTTTCAACAAGACAACCGTTGCGTTCCAAAAGCACGAGGCAACCCAGGCGCACGCTTACGCGAACGAGCTTACTGAGCACAGGAAAGCGATGAAACTCGTCCAGGGAGCAAAACTCTCGCTGGAACAGGTGCAATTAAGACTGCGAACCATAACCGACTATGGCGACCTCGCAAACGTGATTTCTCCGGTCGGACAGGTTGTGCGAACGGTGAGGAAGAACCTCGCGAGCGTAATGCCTTCTGCAAACGACACGCTGTCAGAGATTAACACAGGACTGGAGGGTATGATGCAGGAGATAGGCTCTGTCCCCGGAATGAGCTTGAGCTTCGAGACAAACGGCGAAGAAGCCGAGAAAATACTTGCAGAAGCTTCGGTGATAGCAGAGACAAAGATGGCGGGAAACCTGCCGTCAATTCCCGAGTTTCAAGATCAGACCACGAACACAAGCATTTAGAACCCTCGGCGCTTGCCAAGTAGTGGCATGAAGCCAGTGCTGGTCAGCGTTACAATCACTGACGAGAACGGAACGCTGGTTACGGAGAGTCTGCTATCATGCCGGACAAAGGTGCTAGAAATCGTCTCCGGCGGTGGGTCGGCACTCATAGTGGTAAATGCTCCACAAGCCGCGAGTGCCCACTTGGAATGCGCAAAAAAGTATTCTAAAAATCTCAAAGACTTGAAAGACGAGATCAAGAAAGCGAACTGTCTCTTGGTAATTTCGGCGCTGAGAGCGGGGGGAGTTCCCACGCACGTGAAGCCCCTTGATAGTGAAAGGAAAGCTCGGAAATTTCTCGAAAAAGAAGAGCGGCCACTGGCCTGCGTAGTCTAGTCCTCAAAAACCTCGATACCATGGATCACGCTGACCATCGGAGAAAACCTTCCCTTGAAGGTGGTGGCCTGCACATGAGCTTTGTCGATGTAGTGGTAATTTCCTCCGCGGGGCTTGCCAAAGATTATCTGATGATACTTGAACCCATTCGAGTCAAGCCACTTTTCCGTTATGTTTCTGTGTTCCTCAAGTCTGGCGGTGAAGAAGCAGACGTAGTTTCCTTCGTCATATTTGGAATTAACCCACTCGCGGGCGCCCTCTAGCTTCAATGCTGCCTTCATCTTCTCGGGAAATTCGTTGGGGACGTGCTCACAGACAACGCCGTCTATATCCACCATGAAGGCTTTTTTCTTCATTCTAACATCGAATCAGGAATCTGAAGTTTAAAATGTTCTGAACTATGCATCAGCTTTATCTTTCGTGAGAGATAAAGCGACGTCTGATGCTTAAAGCCGTAACCTTCGACATGTGGCTCACTCTGATTTGGGACTCGAAGGAACTCGAGGAGTACAGAAAGCTTCGCAGGATCATCAACTTCCACCGGCTGACAACGCGGGTTGGGGCAGGAAGCACCAAGGGAAAGATCACCTACAATTCCATTCGGCTGGGGATGGAAGAACTCTCGGTGAAGGTGGAAAAACTGTACAAAAAGGGGCTAGACGTATCGCCCGAAGATCGCGGTAGAATGTTGTTTGAGCTCCTCGGCGTAAAGTTTGATCGCTCGGAAGCAGAGCGCGTCTACTACGAAGCGGGAAGAACGCTTTCCAACTCCGGCTACTATTCAAGGTATCCGAACCTGAACCCGGAAGCAATTCCCACACTGCGGGCATTGAAGAACAAGTACCCGAATCTCAAGCTTGGACTCGTTTCGAACGCGGCAAGGTCATCAAACACCTACAGACGGATGTTCCGTTCGTTTGGAATTTCATCCTACTTTGATAGTCTCACTATATCTTGCGAAGTCGGCTTTCTGAAGCCGAGAAGGGAGATATTCGAATCGGCACTCAGATCGCTAAACGTAAAGCCGCACGAGGCGCTACACGTGGGCGACCTCTTCGACGCTGACGTAAAGGGCGCGGCCTCGGTCGGAATGCACTCCGCACTCTACACGGGTTTGTGGCACAAGTACGCAGAGTATATGAACCCGGGAGAGCGGATTCCACAGGGCTTCAAGACAAAGCCCAGCGTAACCACGACAGAAATATCGAAACTGACAGAGGTTGTCCCGATGGTGAAAGAGCTCTAGTCAACCACAGGCATACTAAGTGTAGATCGGATGGACGGAATAGAACGAATCCGCGTCGTAATGATTCCTTTCAAACGATCGTTGGTATCAGCAGTCACTATGGCGATGATGTCATAGGTTCCGTAACTCGTATGCACCTCGATTACCTCGGGGATTTGCTTGATGGCGGAGTAAACTTCAGCTTCCTTCCCCACATCGGCGTTGACGAGAATGATCGCCCTTGGCATACGTTAACACGGAGCGTTCCAGCCGCGTTAATTAGCGTTTTCCAAAGACTTGCTGTTCAGCACCAGAACAGCTCTAGCAAAGGCCGAAAGATCATTTTTTCTGATTCCTTCACGGATTTCATAAGAGAAATGTCCTTCGCCTGCGAGCTTTGAAAGGATCATCTTCAATTTATCTAATTGGCGCATCCTGAAAGAATCAATTATTGCCTCGCACTCTTTAATTCCTGGGCAACCCTTCAGGCCGAGTTCTTGTAAAACGGCCTCATCACTTTTCGTTAGAGTGACCAAAATCTAGCGCCTTTACACGATTTAGTTTTGAAGCTCCAGTTCGAACTTCATCGACTCTAATAGAAAGCCAACGGATCTTACTTCGGATAGGCGCTTTACCAGATCTCTTTCTGTTACCAGTCCAGCAATTTTAGAATCCACGCCGTTGATAACGAGCCCGCCGATGTTGAATATCACCATCCTAGAAGCCAGCAGTCTGACATCGTCGTCTTCATCTGCAGTGATAACCTCCCTAGTCATATGCTGTGATATCTTCTCGCCGATGGGTGACTCTCCCGCCATTAATCTGGAGACCATTCTGAGCACATCCTTGTTTGAGATCATTCCCAGCAATTCACCTTTCGGAGAAACTACGGGAAGTCTCCTTATCCTCATGTCCGACATGAACCTGACTGCCTCCGCCATCGTGGAGTCCGGTCCAATTGTGGTGACTTTTCTGGTCATGATTTCGGAAACTTCAACTCCCATGGGTTCGGAGCCCATTCCTAGCAGTCCCACAACATCGCGAAGGGTGATTATGCCCTGGACGAGCCCCATCTCGTCAATTACCGGTAGGGCCCCGACGTTGTGCGCGATTAATTTCTTCACAACTTCAGCGAGTCCGTCTCCTTTTTCCACGACGATGGGGTGAAGCGCCATGATCCTGTGAACAGGAATGTCCAGAGACTCGATAATCTTCTTCGGGGAAGTTTCGTGACTCAAAACAAGCGAAAGCGAGTCAACAATATCCTGCGCCGAAAAAATCCCGGTAATCCTTCCGCCTTCGGTGATGACCGGAAGATGCCTGAAATTTCTTTTCTGCATGAGGGACGCCGCGTTCAGGACGCTCTCCTTTTGGGTTACACAGACCGTCTGTCTCGAGAAGAGCCACCAGAGGTCACCAGTTCGGTCTGGCAAGGACTACTCCTCCACAGGAACTTCCTGAGGTGGAATCGGACTCTCCTTTTCTTCTTCAACGGTTCTTATTATGGAATATTCCGAGCTCAAGAGAAGATTCCTCTGTTGCTCAGGGATATTAAACGCTTGGAAGAACGCCTCCAGTTTCTCCGACAGTACTGTCCTGTCAACGGGATTCAATTTTCGGTATTCCATCTTGCAGGGTTTCGTGTACTTGTTTCTAAAGAAAATTGTACGGATACGTTTCAAAAGCGGGTCAGGAATTAGTCCCTGCAGTTTGTGTTCACTGGGAAAAGTAAAGGAAAGTATTTGCTCGTACGAATCCTTTGAAATTTCACCGTCCAGCCAGGTTGCTTTCAGATAACCTAGGACATCGGCCTTTTTCGGAGCCAGTCCCAATTGCGATTCTTCTATTTTTCCGCGGACGTAAATCGCCCCGCCCACCATTCCAGTTCCTACGAAATTTCCGACCGGCCTTTTTTCGTCTGATAGATTCAAAATGCAAACGACGCCACCCGCCATATACTCGCCGAGATAATCGTCCGCAGTTTCGCCTATAATCAGGTACGGTTTTAGATTCTGGTACTCGCGCATCTGAATTGCGGCCCTGTTGCCGACCGAGCCCCTGACGAAGATATCGCCTCCCTGAAGTGCTTGGCCTACCACATCACGCGCGCTCCCGTGAACAATTATCTTGCCGGAGTGCATCGTATCTGCCATGTCATCGGCCGCGTTCCCGTAGACCTCGAACACGCCGCCGTTATTCAAATTCGCGAGGCAGTTACCGGGAGCTCCTGACAGCTCGATCTTGAAAGGAATGTAGTTTCCGTCACGCTTTGTCGACAGTCCTATGCCGAGATACCTCTGGCCGTTCAGATTTGAGATTCTGATCCCTTTCGCGCCGCTTTCAAAAGCTTCGTGAATTTCCTCGTTCAAACTAGAAAAGTCCATACCAGTAGCGTCAATTTCGGGGACGCGACCAGAGTTCGCGAACATTTTCTGGGGAAAGGCGTCGCTATGCGTGCTAGCTTTGCGGGTCGTCCCGCTTTCGATGAGGCCTTTCTTCAGCGAGGCGATGAAATACGACCCAGGATCGGGAGTCCATATTGTGGCGTTCTTCGAAATATTCCTGATCTGATTCTCCTCGCTAGCAACGTAGTAACAATTTTCATCCTCGCCCAGAATCAACGGTCGGAATTTTGACCTATCAGTTAGCGCGATCAAATAAGAGTCATTGTCATCGCAGTAGCCAGCGACAACAACGAAAGGACCATCTAACTTCGCGCCTCTGAACCTTGAAAGCAGTTCAAAGGCACTAGATGTCGTGTTTCCCTCAAAGGGATTTGTCAAAATCGTAGCCGCATCTTTGACGGACAGACCTTCAATGCGGATCAGGTGGAACAAAAGCTTCGATATTACCTCGCTGTCAGTTCCCACGTGGCTCTTGTAGCCGTAGGAATTTAGAAATTCCATGTTTGCCCCGAACGAACTGATGTCGCCGTTGTGGACGATCGCGCAGTCCAGCGAGGCAAAGGGGTGCGACCAAATCGGCGAAGACCCAGGAGAATTTGTCGGCTGGCGAGTATGGGCGATCCACATATCTGCCTTTTCGACCTCGTGATCAATCCCGTAAATTTCAGCAACGTCCTGCGGATAGCCCACTTCTTTGTACACGCTGAGGAATCTGCCGTAGGAGAAAATCCTGCCATCAATCGTTCGATCCCGGAGAAGCGTGAAATTTATCGAGTCAACCTTTCTTTCAAGCTCAAGCTCGTGACCCGAGTATCGAAACTGGGCGGTGAGAACGCCGAACCTCGATTTCGAATTCTTCGGGGTAATTATATTAGAGGTGACAGGCTTGCCGAGAAGCGTGGACAGTTGGTCTAGAACACGCGCGGCAATTTTCTCATCCTTCACAAAGGCCATTATCTTGTACTGATTTTTTCGCGTCGCTTCGAAAGACGCATAGCCCGCGCCGAGGTCGCTTCCACGGTACTTGATGCATGAAATCGCCGAGACGGCTGTCATATTGGAAACTTTCGGGGCGTTGGGCTTACGGATCACTCCAAAGACGCCGCAACCATCCTTGACAATTGGCTGACCGTACTTTGTGTCGTACTGCCAGAATTCACCCATACTATGCGCCACCCGCCGGCTTTACTCCGAGCTCTTTTCTCACGATAGGGCTCAAATTGACAGAACGCAATAGCTCTCTATTCCCGACCAGCGAAGAAGACACGCTGCTGATGCCCGCTGCTCCAGCGAGTAGCTTGATCTCTTTTTCCAGGCCCAAGACAAAATTTTCAAGGTGGATTGTGGACTTTTTAGCGTCGAACACGACTTCCCTGTCAGTCTCTTCGAAACCTATCGCCGTCAGAGCTCCTCTTCCCAACCCAACGAGATCGGCGCCAAGTGCTAGTACCTTGAAGATGTCATCCGCGCCCCTCAAGGTGTTGGACTCCGCAAGTACTGCTAGGCCAGATCTTCTCGCTTCAGACTTTAGAATCCTGTCGAGCTCAGCAACCGAAAGTTCAAGCGACAAATCGGAATCGGGTAGATCTTCGTCGATGACAATTCCGGAGACTGCCTGATTCATCTCCTTTACGTTCGACCGAATCCAATCTAGCGCCAGTTTTGAAGACGGAATCCGCAGGAACATAGTCTTTGAATTCAGCGCACCATAATTTGGAAGCTGCGTGACTCTGATCGTCTGCACGCCACTATTCGGGTCATTTGACATTACCCGTTCGGAGTAGCGCGAGTAGATTTCGTCTGAAGAGTCTGCAACATCGAAGAGAAGACCCATCGAAACGGCAGTCCTCGCAAATATCCTCTTTACGCTCGCGGGCGTCGTCTCCGGAAGGTGCGTAAAAAAGAACGGGGCGGCAAGTCGCATTCCCGTTCTTGGGATGTAAGAGAAGATTTCGATCTCTTCTCTGTACGGATCGATACTCGGCCTGGTTACTTGCGCTCCGTCTGAAACCAGCCAGTCTGCTAGCCTTGACGGCTCTTCCACAAAAGGAGGCGAAGTTGAGCCCATGCTAGAGATTTCAGCTTCGCCGGGCGATTTACCCGTGGTGCCGGCCATTTCGCGCAGCATGTTAACTCTGGCTTGCGTCCAAGTACTCTGGTACAGTTTCGGAGCGGCGTCGGACAAATGACTGTTGGAGCCTTGAAGACCCAGAATTTCCATAGTTTCAGAGTTTATCATCTCGTCATGTGACAGGAAATCCCGGTGTCCTACAAGTTCCCTTGCGTCTGAGAGACCCATTTGGTAGAGCAGTATCTTCAGCTCCTCTGTCCACCCGTGAACCAGGTTCGAAAGCCACGCGACCGAGTGTTCGAGGGAAAGAACCCTTGGTTGCTTTTCTGTGATTTTGTTCGTCAAAATTGCGGGGCACGCGCCCAAGTGACACTTGTGAACCATGAGACAGCCCAGCGCGAGAAGGGCTCCCGTTCCAAGGCTCGTAATGTCGGCGCCCAACGCCATCAATTTGAGCGTGTCTTCTGGGCAGCTAACCTTTCCCGCCGCAATTACCGTAAATCCTTCCCTGAGACCTTCACGTTTTAGAACAGAGTCGACCGATGCCGTAGCTAGTTCAATAGGAATTCCAACGTTACTCTTTATCACGGATGGAGCTGCGCCGGTTCCAGCTCCAGCACCGTCAATGATGATTCCAGCTGCGCCCATCCTTGCAATTCCCGAGGCGATGTACGGGATGTAGTTTGTCGCGCCCACCTTTACGAAGACGGGTTTCTTCGTGGCTTCCTTCAATGCGAGTATTCTTTGCCCGAGATCTTCTATCGAGTAAATGTCATGATGAGGCGCTGGCGAAATCGCGTCTCTTCCGACGGGAATCCTGCGCGTCTCTGAAATAGGCAGTGTCACCTTGACTCCCGGCAGGTGTCCGCCGATGCCCGGCTTTGCGCCCTGACCTATCTTGATTACCACTCCCTGACCAAGTAGCAAGCTCGCAATATCTACGCCGAACCTCGCTGAAGCCCACTGGACCATTATCCTCTTACACTCGGCAACTTCTTTCTGGAGGCCGCCCTCTCCAGTCCCCGCCATAATTTCGGTTGCGTCTGCCGCGCGGGCGATCGCGATGTTCGGTACTCCTGATAGCGCGCCGAAGGACATGTCCCCGA
This sequence comes from Nitrososphaerales archaeon, assembly GCA_030038075.1. Classification (GTDB taxonomy): domain Archaea; phylum Thermoproteota; class Nitrososphaeria; order Nitrososphaerales; family CADDZS01; genus DATLTL01. Next base: position 21,035 of record JASHPO010000019.1, read on the forward strand.
GATACAACGGCGCTGATAACGAGAGTTCTGATCCTTCGGTGAACTTGACTCTGGTGTTGATCTCAGAAAAGTCGCTCGGCACTTCATTCTTGGAAATCTTTAGGCGCACCTGATCTAGTGCGCGTCCTGTCCTCTCGGATTCCGGGAGAAGAAACTCGCTCGTCGCGCGGCCGGTCTGCGCCAGTTGCCGTATGTGCGATATCTTCCACTTGGTCCAGAATTCTCTAGTTCTTGCCGGAGGAACCGGCAGGTATGTTGATAGCTCTAACTTTTTCTTGATGCTTGTTGGGGGCTCCAGAGAAATGACAAACCACACCTTTGCTATAATTGCCCGTAACCAGTTGTCCTATAAGTCGCTATTATCCAGAGGGTTACGAAGCAATGTATCATTTTGTACGAGGTTTCTGAATTTAATATTTCCTACAGGAGTTGGAATCAAATTTGTAAAATGATTCTCTGAACGAATCAAATATTATGTTGACGCTTTTTGGAACGGCGGCAAAAACGCAAAAACATCCTAGAGATCCAGAGATCTACCGTGAAACTAGCTCTACTTGATCAAATGCAATTGAAACGAGCTCTTCTCCCTCTGCCGCTAAAAGAATCATTACTCCCCAATTTTTCTCAAAACATCTTTGATATGCGGCAACAACTTTCTCGACGTTTGACGAGATGTCTTTTTCTTGGAGACCTGAATTCCGTACCTGTACCCAAGACCTGCCCCGACTCGAAAGACATTAGCTAGCTACGATCCTCCCCCTAGGGGGTACCCCTATGATTTCATTGATTATTCCCATTGAAACAATCGGTTCATTACAAATATTGCATCGCATTTGAATTTTCTTATCGGACGCTGATTCCAGGTATTTCACGAAGAACGAATCTTGAAGTACGCCTCAAGTCGCAACCAGGACTTCTTCTCTGGCGTTCGTGTAATGGCATTGCAGATCGGAAAGTCGAGCGGCAGAG
>JASHPO010000154.1 GCA_030038075.1 Nitrososphaerales archaeon
AAAAAAGTTCCAGAACCTAGGACTCAAGTGTATATCGCCAAAAATAGGTCTGAACGTTGAAAGAGACCTAAAGATGTTAGAAGCTCTCAGAAAGTACGGCGGCCCGGAACTTGGAATTTGGGTAGACGCTAACGGAGCATACACGCCAGACGAGGCTATCAAAGCAATTACTAGGATGGAAGCTCATGATTTGATGCTTGTTGAACAGCCGGTACGCCCGGGGGACATTGATGGTTTGATCAGAGTCGCTAGGGCGATTCGCACACCTATTATAGTGGATGACACTCTGATATCAATCGAAGATGCCTTCAACATTGCCAAAAGGGAGGCTGCTCAAGCCTTTCATATGAAACCATCCAAGAATGGAGGTATATATCGAACGAAAAAGATCGCCGTTGTGGCGGAATCGGCAGGTCTTGTCGTAAATCTTGGCTCGAATATGGCCACAGATCTGGGAACGGCAGGCGCTTTGCAGATGTTGGCGTCATGCAAGAATGCGAACAAGTATCCTTTCAAAGGTCGAGGGCACTTGGCGTTGGCAGACGATGTAGTCAAGGAATTGATTGAATTAAAGAATGGAAACTTTATGATACCGAAATCACCGGGCCTCGGAGTTGAAGTAGACGAATCGAAGTTGAAAAAGTATAGTGTCCGCTCCAAGTCATTTGGAGCCTAAAACAGCTAGTAAAAGTTCGAAAAGCCTTCCCGCAGAACTAGTCGCTTGAGAGCTCAATGAGTCAGATACTGAAATTTTCAAGTTCAGTCATATATTTTCTGTTCTGTTCACCATGGTGAATTATGGTTCTCTCCTAAATGGCGTCTTGCTAAGCTAGAAAAATTCAATAAATTTGAAATTCATAAAAGCTCTTTAAAACTAAATGCAGTTGAATCAACCCAATGAGTTACATTTTTCCTCCCTTCTCATATCCATCAGGCTATTCATGTTTCGCTCCGTTTGAATTGGTAAGAATCGTCAAGATTCCCTTAGCCCCGAATATAAAAACTGGAGCCAAAGTTCTCGTACTCACAGATACAGCCATGGATCAAAGGGTTTGGGAGGCTATTGCGCAAGCTACAACAGATCTGGGAGGCGAGCCGACTATCGCGATGTTTTCACCAAGACCTGCGGATGGATGGGATCCTCCATCAAATGTGGGTCTGGCAATGTTAGGCTCTGAGTTGAATGTTCTTGTCGCCAGCACTGCAATGCTGCACTGTAAAGCTTCGGCAGCGGCCATGGAGAAGGGAATTCCTTCTCTCGCGCTAGGTTATGGAATGACAGCCGAACAATTGTGTCAGGGCGGTGCGCTCGCAAATTGGGACGAAGTTGAAGAGTATAGAAAAAAGATAACCGAAAATTATCGAGGTAAAGAAGCGCACCTTACAAGTGAAGCGGGAACAGATCTTATAGTTAGCATAGAAGGTCGAAGTAAGAAATACACACCGGTAGACATTCCTTACAGAATTGGAAAACGTTATGGCGGAAAACTATACGGGGACGTGTTCCCTCAGGGCGAAGTGAACATAGCTCCTGTGGAGGGCACAGCTAATGGCATCGTGATCATCGATGTGTCGATGCACATTATTAAAAACCGGTGGCTAGATAGGCCCATTAAACTGACAATAAAAAATAGTCAAGTAACAGAAATTGAAGGAGGTCATGATGCTGAAGCACTCCGCAATTTTTTGAAGCGTTATGGGGATGATAATGGTTACTATTGCCCAGCAGAGTTGTCCGTAGGGTGCAATCCGGCGGCCCGATTCATTGGAAATCAAAAAGAGGACAAAAATGTCTTAGGTTCAGTACATGTTGGTATAGGAACTAATGAAGACGTTGGAGGTACTGTAAGAAGCAGCGTTCATTTGGATGGCGTGATTAGCAACCCCACTTTAGCTATTGATGGAAGACCAATTGTAGAAAGAGGGATGGTCGTGATTTAATCGCTTTGACCAAATTTCTGACCAATCTCAAATACTAGCCAACTCTTTGGCGCGCTCACTTTGTTTCAATATCCAATAGTTTGGATGGGTTGTTTTTTGTCATTATCTGCAGATCCTCAAAACTCGCACCTAACTCCGATAACGTTCGAATAAACATTCTAAGTCCCTCTGGAGGGGAGGGATGATGTACTTGGCCAAAATCTGTTGCTAAAACACAGTGTTCGGGCCCAAGTTTGTTCACCATATTTAGAATGTCTAGAGGACTACAAGTTCGCCACATTGGCATAGTTACTACAAAACAATGCTCCATGTAAGCACCGCTTTGAACAAGTCTAGTCTGTTCTTCCAATGTTAAATTCGGCACCACGTTACTTGGATGCGTCACCAAGATTTTCTTCACGCCAGCTTTTTTTGCCCGTTCCAGCAGAATAAATATTTCAGTTTTGGAAAGATGCCCTGTACACAAAAGAATGTTCGCGTCGGCTATTTTACCCAGAATCTCTTCCACCTCTGGAAGAAGGTTCTTTTCTTTGTCCAAGATAGTGAGGCCTTTTAATTGGCCAGATTGCTTTGTAAGTAACCGGTACCCAAAAGATACTTGCTCGCTCTTCAAGTAACTCATGTGTGCTTCTGAAAAAATAGTAGGCATCCAAACTGCCTTCCCTCCGAGCTTTATTGTAGTTTCAACTGCAGAAGGATTAAGTCCACCCACAGGAGGATTCAGCACCACGCCTCCAAAACTCTTGAGTTCCGGCACTATTTTATTCACATATTGAACTCTGTCATAATTAGGGACAAGAGCCGATTTGAACAATACTGCTCCCATACCATACGACTTTGCAGTATTCGCGATGTCAATCTCATCGCCGATGCGTGGGACTACATCCGGGTGAGCATGAACATGCATGTCAATGGCTCCACGCATGAGATCTAGATCAAGCCTATTCGACATGAATTTCAGTGTTCGCGATACCCGCGTGTTTAAGAGTATTCTCGCTTTACAGTGACTAGACGTTTAGCTATCTGCATATCTACTCACATTAACGATTTGTCTAGGATTCCAAAGTTATTGGCAACATTCGATATTTTCTGAGTTCAGAGTTATCCAACCAATTCTGCAATTCTTCTTTTTGGGATGAGGTAAGCCCGGTTAATGGAGGCTTCACTTGACCGCCACTCATTCCCAAATAATCTTCCCAGAACTTTATGGATGCCAGAGGATGCGTCGAAGCCCAAGTCTCATTCTTATAATACACCTCATAGATTTTCTTGCGGAGGTTACGTGTATTATCTAAAGAATCAAAAACCTGTTGGGCTTTCTCGAGGTTTCCTGACAAAGCAAGATCCCAATATTCTCTAATTGGCTTCCATTCTGGCACTTGCATCAGATAATTTGAAGTGGCCGAGATGAACGTCTTTGAAGTGCATTTTTGCATAAACCAAAGAGTATCATATTCTTCTGGCGCCATCATCACGATATCCTTTCCGATCTTCCCAAAAACTCTTAAGGTATGATTGCGGTCGGGAATTATATCTTTGATTCCGCACACAGCCGGAATCTCTGCGATTTTTGAAATCAAATCTGGTTGAAGAATGTATCCAGAGTGAGGCGTATTATACATGCAGATAGCAATATTGGTATTTTGCGCAAGTATCTCGAAGAAACGAAATATTTGTTCTTTCGTCTTAACATGTTCGAACGGACAGTTCACCATTATGAAATCAATCCCCATGCTTTCGGCGTGTTTGGAGAGTTTGATTGTTTCAGAAATACTATGATCAACTGGGTAGGCGTAAATTGGCAAACGAGACCTTACTTCATCAACTAGAATTTCCAACCCTCGCTTTCTTTCTTCATGGCTAAGACTCCAAGGTTCACTCAATACTCCTCCCCAATAAATTCCGTCAATTCCTAGCTTCATAACATGCCTTACGTTGCTCCTAAAGCCCTCCTCGTCGATCTGAAAATCCTCTGTAAATGGCGTGGTTAAAGGAGCCCAAAGTCCTTGAAGATTTTCGAATGCCCAACCTTTGGCATCTGCGGCAGAAACCATTTTCGAAACTATAGAATTCTGCAGTTAGATCTATTTAAACCGTGTCAGAACTCACCGATTAAAGCCCTTCCCGCATCTGCATACAGACCTTTAATTTGATTGAAGAAATTTTCCATTATTAGAACTACAAGCCGGCAAAGATAGTCCAATAATCGACGCCCAAGACTAAAGTAGAAGATATGTTCAAGGATTTGCTCGAACACTAAGTATCCGAAGTTCGCAGTACGGAAAACTGATTAATTCAAAACAGAAGTCGAAATCTAGTGCAAAAAAGTGAGCTAAGCTTGAAAATCAAGGAGTTGGAATTGATACATGCTGAGATACCGATGAAGATCTCACGGTTCCGAGTTTCACAAGGAACCATCGGTAAAGGCGAAAGATTACTTGTGAGGATTATTACCGATAAAGGAATCGAAGGGTAGGGTGATTCTGGACAAATCACCACGTTTTATTCTGGAGAAACAATCGGGAGTATTCTCGCATTTTACGACTTGATACTTCCTAATCTCCTTGAAATGGATATCTCGGAATTGGGAAAGCTGCATGAAATGATTGGAAGAATACTTGGAAATTATCAAGCAAAATGTAACATTGATCTTGCTAATTTGGTTATGACAGAGTTGGGGGCTGCTGCAACGGTTCAATTCATAGTCGCACACAAAATTGCACTTCAGCTACCCAACAAACTAAGAGGCCCATTTATTCCTAAAGAGGGACATTGTGCAAGAGGATATGGAGTTTAAGGATGGAAATTTTTATCTTCCAAAAGGCGATGGGTTTGGGCCAACTGTAGATCCGACTAAACTTTCTGAATTTGTTAAAGGCAGGAGAAAATTTGAGGCGGCTTCAGCTTAGCAAAGCGTGATATGAATTCTGTTTTAGCAAAAGAGTCCAAGTCCTTGATGTGTTTCTCTCGTGGATCTCTATGAATGTGACTGCCCTCTTAATTTAAGTACGCTTGATGCTTAGGGAACATCGATGAACTATCTTTTATATTGAAACCAATGCCAACCCAAAAAGGAAGCTTTATGGCAAAACAACCTAGGAGCAGGAAATTCGTTGCTGGCCTAAGAATTCGAAGAGAGGTTGTCGGCAAAGAACATGTCGATAAATCTATGAGCAAAGCGACGGAATTTACACTCCCTTTGCAGGAATATGTGACTGAATATTGTTGGGGGAGTATATGGGCTAGACCTGGTCTATCTAGGAAAACTCGCAGCTTGATTAATTTGGGTATGCTAACAGCTCTGAATCGTCCTCACGAATTAAGGTTCCATGTTTCAGGAGCCCTACGAAATGGCTGCACAAAACAAGAAATTATGGAAGCACTGCTGCAGGCAACGTTCTATTGCGGTGGACCGGCGGGTCTTGATGCTTTTAGAGTTGCAGAAGAAGCGATAGCAGAAGCCAAGTGCTAAGCGTGGAGAGATATTTCCAATGAAACTGGGGTTTATTGGTCTGGGCAGAATGGGGTATCCTATTGCGACTCGCCTCCTTCAAGCTGGACATGAGCTTGTAGTATTTGACGTAAGACAAGAGCCCATGCAGATGCTTCGAGACAAAGGTGCTTCACTGGCTCGATCTCCAGCCGATGTAGGCTCACAAGCAGAAATTGTTTTCATGAGTTTACCAACCCCAGAGGCAGTAAAGCTAGTATCGATTGGGAAGAATGGAATTTACGAAAGCACAAAATGTCGAATACTTATTGATCTTTCGACTACTGGTCCTCGCGTTGCAAAGGAGATCGCAATCGAGCTTAGCGAAAAAGAAATACAGTATTTAGATGCCCCCGTTAGCGGCGGGGTTTCTGGTGCACAGAGCGGATTACTGACAGTGATGGTATCAGGACCTAGAGATGTTTTTGATAGATCCAAAGATATTCTTGGGCAAATAGGAAAAACGGTATACTTTGTTGGTGGCAAGGTTGGACAAGGGCAAATAATGAAATTGATCAATAATCTACTGTCGTCAACGGCACTGGCAATTACCTCAGAAGGGATGGCTTTGGGGGTTAAGGAAGGTCTTGATCCGAAAATAATGCTAGACGTTCTTAATGCTGGTTCAGGTCGTAACAGTGCCACAGTTGATAAATTCCCTAGATCAGTAATTACACGAACTTTTAATCAAGGGTTTCCAATAGGTCTTATGTACAAAGACCTTAAGCTGTGTTTGGACGAATCTGAAGCAATGGGCGTTCCAATGTGGGTAGGAGGAGCAGTTCGGCAGCTATGGGGATTTCTTGTAAGCCAAAACGCGGCTAACGATGATTTTAGCACAATTGCAAAGCATATCGAAAAGTGGTCAGGAGTCGAGATAAAGTCTTCGTCGGAAATGACGGAGAAGTAATTGCAGACGCAATTTGCTATTGCAAAGGTGTACCCAAAAGTTTGAAAGAATTTCATATTTGACCGTGAGCCTAGCAGTTCCATGTTCGCCTCTTTCTGACATAGATAGTGGCTGCATTAGCTAATTGTAATAATGCACAAATACAGGTACAATTCTTAACCTAGGGGTAATGGAAGAAATTCCATTATCGCAACTCGAAAGTTTCATCGAAACTAGGTTGGATTATCAGGATATTGAAGAGATCGCAAATTCATTTTCAAATATAGGACAACTATCACCTATTCTAGTTCGATTGCATCCTGATGGGGGTGGGAAATATCAAGTAGTATATGGTAATCGCAGACTTGAGGCTGCTAAGATGCTTGGATGGAAAACAATCAAATGTACAATTTCGCAAATGTCTGATGGTGAGGCGATGGTAAAGGCATTCTGTGAAAACGTTGATCGAAGGAATCTGTCCGATTATGAAATTGCTTTGTTTCTTGAAAGGCTTCATTTGAGTTCGGGGAAAACCTATACAGAATTATCAGATCTTGTTAAAAAATCCAAGGCTTTCGTCTCCCAACATGTGGCAATGCTTCACCTATTCCCGACTAATGTTGCGACTGAGCAAGAACGAACTAGAGTTCTCAGAGCTTTGACAGAGAGGCATGCAAGAGCTCTAACTAGAATCGAGAACGCGGAAGAGCGATGGAATACAGCAAAACTCACAGTTAGTGCCGGTTTCGGAGTCAGAGAGATTGAAAAAATATGCGCATCATTGTCGAGAGAGCGACCCGTTGAAATTACAAGAAATCAGAAAGCGGTAATACAAACCGTGGTTGAAAAGGTGTTCTCACAATTCCGCCAGAAAGATCCTAGCTCGCATTTTCAAATCATGTCAGAAGGCTTCACAATGCTAGCTAGATTCCAGCCCTTTCATGAAATGGGGAAAGACGAAGCGGAAGATTTTCTTTGCAAATTTCTAAGGGTTACAGATGGTCTCAAAGCAAGATTGGATAGCATTAGTTGCAGGTTTATTGGAAACATTTGTATTGCGACAGTATTCGCGACGTACGTTCTTACTGGCCCTGAAAAAGAGAAACTTACCTCCAAGAACAGAACAACTATTGTACTTCAACGTGATGATCACAATTGGAAAGTTGTGCATGAACATTGGTCCTCAGCCGATGGCAAAGAACAGTTCGGCGATCTGATCGAGAAATTACAGGCTTTGACAGCTTCATATCAAGAGACAAAACACATGAAACTGACAAATTGAGATTCGGTATCGTTTACGTTTATTCCGATGCTAAGTGCCGCTGATCTAAGGAATTAGCACTACTTTCAGAGCTTCTTTGCTAAACGCCTTCTGAAATCCCCGCTCAGCCTCATCCAGAGGCAAGGTTGGTCCTAGAATCGATGCAATCTTGACTTTATCTAGTAAATCTATACTCTTGCTCCAACTGCTAACTGTCCGTGCTCGAACCCCCTGGATCGAAATTTCACTCATTACAACCCTCATCATATCCATGTTCATTAGAGGGGTGGTCGGCACTCCAACCGCAACAAATTGCCCTCCCGGTCTAATCATACCAATGATCTTTTCCATTGCAGCGATATTTCCTGATGCATCAAATGCTAGCCCAACTCCCTCACCTTCGGTGAATTCCTCGATTCTCTTCTCAGTGTTATCCTCTCCGTTGACAATCAAGACGTCAGCTCCAAATTGTTCTGCAATGCTTAATCTTGTATTTGCATCCTCTCTTGCTCCAATAACACATATTCCTCCTGCACCATAGTCTTTAGCAGCAATCAGTATCGCTAGACCGACTGGACCCGGCCCTACTATCACTATCCTTTCGCCTACCCGAATCCTAGAAACTTCTAGCGCATGGACTCCAATTGCAAGCACTTCCAAATAAGCGGCCTCTTCGAATGGTATATTGGAGGGTAATCTATACAGGTTTAATTGAGGCACGGCAACGTACTTTGCCAATGCGCCGTTTCCTCCATCTATTCCAAGGGATCTTCTGCTCTTGCAAATGTTAATGTTACCTGTGGCACAAGCTGTGCATTTACCGCACGTTACTCCTGGTTCAACAGCAACTCTGTCACCAACTCTGAAGTTGCTGACTTTCGTACCCACCTCAGAAATGATACCGGAAAATTCATGACCTAAAATTAAGGGAAATGATCTCTCAATGTGAAACCACGATGGAACCCATTTGTAGATTTCCAAATCCGTTCCACATATGCCACAAGCCTTAACTTCAACTAGGACCTCGTCTTGTTTGGGTTTAGGTTTGGCGACATCGATAATTGAAATTCCAATATCAGGCTGGGTTTTGGCGACCGCTTTCATTAGATGAGTTCTCGATTTGCTGGCTGCGACTAGACAAATTTAATGCTTTGTACGATTCTGGAGTAGCGATCTTGGTAGCAGATATCAGAGATAGAGTGTTCTTCAGTCTCGTATTGTAATTGTATAGGCCATCTTTTTGGGTCATCATACATCTATTCGAAGGAGAATTATGTCTAGGCATCGTACCACAGGAACATGGTGCCGGGGACGGGATTTGATCCCGCGACCCCCAGATCTCTTATCCTGAAGATTATGAGTCTCACCCTCTCTAACGCAAATCGCACGAGAAGGCGTTTGCCCTTTGCGATCTTGGCTGGTGCTCTAACCAGGCTGAGCTGTCGGGACGTTCCCATACTCGCTACCCCGGCCTTGAGGCCCCGGCGCATTGAATTTTGAAAAATTCGTTAATAAAGAATATCAAGATTGCAGAAGATTTCCGCAGTTGTGGCAGTACTTTTCTTCCTTGGTGACTGTGACGCCGCACTTCGGACAAAAACTGTTCTGCGAGACTGGAAACCCCGGAATTGGTTGCGGTTGTAAATTGTCATAGATTGACGGAGGTCTCTGGACTACCTGTTGCTGTTTTGCAAGACTTGAATAATACAACACCAGCATCGAGGCCGAGACAAGAGGAAACGCCAGCGCCATTACAAAGTTCTGCCCGATGATAGAAGCCATGGTGGCGGTTGCACCGGTGAACGGAAGCCCCGCGATATTGCCCACGAGACTGGAGACTATCGCGACGATAATCTGCACCCCAGCCAAGAGCCCGAAGGTCTTGAACCATCGTCCCGAAACTAGCTGTCTGCTCCTTCCAATCGCATCAAAGGCGGATCTTTCCTCCACCGCGCCCGCAACTAGGACAAGGTAGAGCATTGTTGCGAGGATCAGAGCGCCAATTACAAGCAGGAAAAGGCTGGCTTCAATGATCACTACCGCGAGAATCGTAGTCAACGCGAGGCTGAGGTAATTTGGTCCTGTCTGGACAGGAGTTGGTCTTATCGCCCGGTTCATCCGCCATATCCCCACAGCCGCCGCAAAGTAGAGGACGCACCAGCTGACGAAATAATTTCCGAGGGTATAGCCGATGTATTTACCCACGGAGCCAAGAAAAGAATCGAGCTGCGCCCTTGTGAGCGTGGCAATGTCGG
>JASHPO010000155.1 GCA_030038075.1 Nitrososphaerales archaeon
ATTGCTTCGCGTCTTCTCGTCCTGCCCGGGACAACGCATTATAACGTCATCTCGTCTCCGCTGCTCGCATCCGCCATTTCCGAGTTCTTGAAGTAGATTCCTGCCCTCTGAAAGATGTAAATATGTTACCCACACATACACACACGGATAACATTGGGCACAAAAAACATCTCGATATCCGATGAGGCCTATTCTAGGCTTGCTGCTCAAAAAAGGTCCAACGAAAGTTTTACTGATGTCATAAATAGATTAACCGGGAGGCACTCCATACTTGAGTTACGGGGACTTCTTTCAAAGCGTGAAGCTCGGGTGATGACCTCGGAAATACGAAAAGCCAGAGAACGTAGCCGAAGTAGGATTGCTACGACCACGAGAAAAATGCAGGATGCCCATTGATGATTGCGGATACGACCTTTCTTATCGATTTACTTGCGGACAAACCTGACGCAGTTGGAAAGGCACAGGACCTTGAATCTAAAGGGATAGCGGTAGTAGTAGGAGCGCCTTCGATCTTCGAGCTCTACATCGGCGCTGCGCGGGCGATTAAATCCGAAGAAGAAAGGCGAAAAATAATTTCGATTGTTGCTTCTCTCCCGCAGCTGCCGCTGGATTTCGATTCAGCGAAGGTTGGAGGAGAAATTTATGCACAAAAGATGAAAGCGGGCTCGATGATAGATAGTGAAGATGCTATGATAGCCGGTATATCAAAAGTCTCCAAGCAGCCTATACTCACAAGAAACATAAGACACTTCTCGAATATTGAGGGTGTAGCTGTCGAAACATACTAGCTTGCTAAGCTAAGTTTCCTTCCTTTGTGGAGTGGACTATCACTGATACTGACTCTGTCTAGCAATCTATCGGTTCCGGGCTTATTTCGTAGAGCAAGATGTCCTCCTCGGCGTCGTACTTCAGTTTCAATATCTCTTCTTGCGGGCTACACTGTTATTATTCTTGCGCATATTGATTTTGTACACGCGCAGTTAGTCCGTCCGTGTAAGGACGATCAAACACCGACTTCGATCTTTTCTTCCTTTTTCTCAGGAGGTTTTTCCAGCGGAACTTCCGAGAGGACTCCCAGAAGCGAAACTTCGCTGGCGAGATCGTCGATCAGCTTTTTCGGAACAGAATCTCGCACCAATCCTTCGAGCTCGATAGCGCGCCGCTCGGCGTCAAGATAGGCCTGTTTTGGCACCATCTCTGTCACCTTGCTCAAAAGCTCGTCGTAGTAAGACTTTGGAACGGATTTCAGGAGCTCGGATTTGACCCGATCGTATTCTAGTCTGGGGACGGAATTGTCGAATTCAGCCTGAAGGGCGTCATAGTCGGCGCGTGGAACCATCTCTGTCATTTTTACCTCCAGTTCGCTGTTTCTCTTCTCAGCGGCAGCGACCTCTTCCTCTTTCTCCTTCGTCAGAGCGGAAATTCTGTCTCGAAGTACCTTGTTCTCTTGGAGAACTCTCTGATATAACTCTGAAGAAACGGTACTACTACTCGGAGGAAGGGCTGGCGGGGTTGCTGCGTTCGGAATTGTAGGTCTCACTTCGGTTCTTTGCGTCGGGGCGCTTGCTTCGATATCGGTCCTCTGGAAAGGTTTCAATATTTTCTTAAGAGTGTTCGGTTTAGTCGTGTCTTCCTTCTCAGCGTTGGGTGCGACGTTTGGGTTCTGTGTTTCTGCCCTCGGCACCTGCTGGTCGCCTGCCAGCGATCTAGTACGGGCTTGGTATGCCTCGGCTTGCCTGATATACTGCTGCCAGGTATTGTGATCTTGGGCCTCGGCCGCCAGCACAAGAAAGACGTCCACTAGCTTCAGGTAGAGCTTTATTGCCTCCTCGGATTTGCCGCTTTTCTCTTCCTGCTGAGCCTTCTCTAGAAGAACGACGGAATACTGCTGAAGTTTCTTGTTTTTCTCTGGGTCCATGGTTCTCACTCGGTCCTAGGCAAACCCTAGTGCACACTGGTTGTCTCCCGTAAGCTATGGTTAGGGTTAATGGAAACAGTCAAGATTTTTGGTCGAGCGGGTCATCTGCTGTTTACCTGGATCAAGTTTATGCTCACTGCGAGTAATATAAGCTAGCATAAATATCGCGTATACGAAGGTTATTGCAAGTTGCTAGAGCAAAGACGCTTGCAAAAATTAGGTTATTCTACCCTGATGGTCTCGCTTCCAAGAAACTGGGTCACCCAGATGAATTTGAAGCGAGGTGACACGGTGAATATCACGTCGGATGATGAAGGAAAACTCGTCATTCATCCGTCTCTGAAGGTTTTGAAGTCAAAGAGCAGATGCATAATTCACGCAGAGAAGGTCGACGAGAAACTGCTCGGACGCCTGATTATCGGGGCGTACATTGCGGGTCACGAGACCATAGAGATTCGCACGACGCTTGCTGAATTTTCTCCCGAACAGCTTGAGATCATAAGAAAGACACTGAACGAACTGATCGGAGTTGGTATCGTGGCCGAAGAGGTCAACAAAGTAGTCGTGCAGAGCTTCCTCGATCCGTCGAAATTTCCCATCGATGGTTTGATCTCGAGATTGAACCTCATAGTGGATTCAATGCGCGACCTGGCCGTCAAAGCGCTGATAGAAGAAAAAATCGATTATGCAAAACAGGTCCTTGACATGGATGTCGAAGCGGACAAGGTTTACTTTCTGGCCACGAGGCAGCTTCTTCAGGCTGTCGAAGACAAAGGCTTGGCTGAAAAAGTCGGTCTTGAAGACGCGAGGAACATCATAGGCGATAGGCTGGTCGTCAAGGCGCTGGAGGAGGTCGGAGACTATGCGCAGGTAATAGCTAGGGGGGCGATGAAGATCATCGAATTGCGGTACTTCAATTCGGAAATAAACGCCGGAATATCCGAAATGAATGAAAGAGCAAAGAAAATCGGCGCACTCGCGATGCGCGCGCTCTTCCGTCACGATGTCGAGTCCGCAAACGACGCGATCATAGAATACGGACACCTCGTGGAAGAGGATGAGAAAATCGACGCCCAGCTTGACAAGCGACAGATTCCGGCCATCGCGGTTGCGACGCGGATCAAGTCGGTCACACAGAGCATCAAGCAGATTGGCAGATACTACACAATCGCTTCGGAAGCGATGATCAACCGATCGGTGGAGACTTCTGCCGACATCGCCGAGGTAATCTCCGAGGAATAAAATCAAAACATCTATTACGATACCTTTCGAGCAAATCGAGTGGCGGCTTTGGATCTCTCCAAAATACTCGTTGCTGTTGATGGCTCAGAGCACTCGGATTTCGCGTTAAATGTCGCAGTGAAGATTGGCGAAAAATACGGCTCCAGATTGGACTTGGTGCATGTTGAACGTCCTTCCGCGATTGATTCGATAGAGAAGGCGGACAATATTCTCGAAGATCGGGTCGAGATTGTGAAAGAGAGAAACCTTGTATGCAACCCCATTAAGGTGAAGTCTGGTGATCCGGCCGGCGAAATACTCAAGGTGGCAGATTCGGGCGGTTACAACCTTGTCGTGCTCGGCAGCAGAGGTCTGGGCGAGCTGAAGAGTCTGCTCATGGGCAGCGTCTCCACCAAGGTTGCAAAAGAATCGAAAAAGTCCGTCCTCGTCATGAAGACGCGGTTTGAAATTCCGCCAAAGATTTTGCTCGGCTACGATGGCTCGGACCAGAGTAACAAAGCTCTCGAATTCGCGGCGGATATGGGAAAGAAACTGGGCGCGAGCATAAACGTGGTCAGCGTGTTCAACGTGCCGATCTCGCCCGAGGCTTACGTAGGCCCTGAAGTTGACAGATGGGAAAAAGACATGAGCAACATGCTTGAAAGCGCTGTTGCGAAACTAAAGGCGCAGGGATTGGATGCCAAGGGAGAGATCTCGGATCATACGAACGTGGCGCTTGCTCTAACTACCGAGGCGGAAAAGGGATCTTATGATTTCATCGTGGTCGGTAGCAGAGGGCTCGGAAAACTGAAGGCCTTGGTACTTGGGAGCGTCGCGAGCGGCGTCGCAAACAACTCAAAGACCAATGTTTTGATTGTTCGCTAGATCTCTTTCACGTCGTGCGGCATGCTCTCTTTGAGTCCGACCTCGGTTATTCGCATAAACTCCGCGTTTTTCTTCAGCTCCTGCAAGTTTCCCGCGCCGCAGTAGCTCAAGCCGCTGCGCAGTCCTCCGACTAGCTGCCTGATCACGTTTACGGCACTCCCCTTGTACGGCACTATGGCTTCGACTCCTTCCGGCACGTAATCCTCGAGGTCTGTCTCGTTATTGCCTGATTTCGCGAGCTGGTCTTTCCTTGCGGCGGTGGAAGCCATGCCCCTCGTGACCTTGTAGCGAAAGTTGCCGCGGTAGACTATTTCCCCAGGGCTCTCATCGGTACCGGCGAGTAAGCTTCCCAACATTACGCTGTCCGCGCCTGCTGCAAGCGCCTTTGTGATGTCGCCGGAGTTCCTTATTCCACCGTCAGCAATCAGAGTGACGCCGCTATCTTTCGCAACCTTTGCGCAATCTGCCAAGGCGGTCAGCTGAGGGACTCCAGAGCCGGTGACGATTCTCGTCGTGCATATTGAGCCGCTCCCTACTCCAGCCTTGACGCAATCGGCGCCAGCTTTGATCAAATCTTCGGTACCATCCTCGGTTGCGACATTCCCCGCTATGAGAGGGATGTCGAGACCTTTCTTTATCTTGCGAATTGCCTCCAGCGCGCGAATGCTGTGGCCGTGCGCGATGTCCAACACCAGGACGTCAACCTCTACCCTCTGGAGCTCTTTAGCGCGCTCGAAGAAATCTCCCTTTACTCCGATTGCGGCGCCGACTCGCAGCCTGCCCTTGGAATCCTTGGTGGCGTTGGGGTACTGCTTGCGCTTCAAAATGTCCTTCGCGGTTATGAGGCCTGCGAGCCTGTCTTCGCGATCGACGAGTGGTAATTTTTCGATTTTGGTCTTTTCCATGATGTCGCGTGCCTGCTCGATAGTGGTCTTTTTCGGCGCCACGATCAGTTCCTTCCTTTTTGTCATCACCTCGGTTACCTTTGTGTCGCCGTCTTCGTGAAACCTCATGTCCCTAGTAGTTACAATCCCCCTGAGTTTTTTGTCGTCTGAAACGATCAGGATGCCGCCAACGTTTAGCTCGCTCATTAAATGTCTGACATCTGAAACAGTTGCTGATTCCGTTAGCGTGTACGGGTTTTCGATGAGGATGCTCTCGGTTCTCTTTACCTTGCTGACTTGCGCCGCTTGCTCCTCGACGCTCATGAAGCGGTGAATGATTCCGATGCCACCTTCCCTTGCCATCGCGATTGCCATTTCGGATTCTGTGACGGTGTCCATGTTTGCGGAGATTATCGGGATGCTGATCTCGATATCTTTGGTCAAGTGAGTAGAAGTTACTACGTCCTTTCTCGATCTTATTCTGGAATACTTTGGCACTAATAGGACATCGTCAAAGGTCAGACCGGTCTTAAGACCG
>JASHPO010000020.1 GCA_030038075.1 Nitrososphaerales archaeon
GGGTACGGTGCATCGGTCCCCTTCAGAAGAATTGACGTGATGGAGATATTGAACGTCTGGGAAAACTCCAGCTTGCCTGTGCTTCACACTAGACTGAAGCTTAGAGAGCGATCCGTCTTGTTTTTCAATGAGGACACTAATACGCTGGCAATTCAAGCTGCAAAGAACGCCCTAAACCAATGTGCGATTAAAGGGAAAGACTTGGGCGCGCTTTATCTAGGCACGGGGACAAATCCTTGGGCCTCGAATCCGTCTTCGACACTAGTCGCCGAAGCTGTAGGTGCGGGAAGCAATCTGCTATGTTCCGACATGCAATTTTCCGGTAAATCTGGAACTGCGGCGATGCAGGTTTGCCTCGGTCTCGTCGAATCCGGCATCTCGAGATTGGGACTGGCGATTGGCGCTGACACGCTCAACAGACACACTGCACCCGGAGAAATTTACGAGTATGCCGCGTCGGCGGGAGGAGCGGCTTTCGTAATTGGTATGGATAATGTAATCGCGAAGATAAATGGAATGGAGTCCTATTCAACTTCGCTCTCAGACTGGTTCAGGCTGGAAGGAGAGCGTTACATAAAAACGCCGAGCTCGAACATTCCAGACGCTTTGCAGATAGGACTTGCCGATCACCTGACCTCTGCGATTAGGGCGCTCAACAGCAAATTACAATTAAAGCCCGAAGATTACACGTTCGCGGTCTTTCAGCAACCTTACGGATACGTCGCGACGATGCTTGGGTCAATGCTCGGCTTCAAGCCCGAACAGGTGGAGCTGGGGAACATTTCTGAGTACATTGGTGACTGCGGGGCTGCTTCGTCGCTTCTTGGCTTCGCTAATGTTTTAGACAATGCGAAAGCTGGAGACCGAATTCTCCTCGCCTCATACGGCTTCGGGGCGGGCAGCGATGCTTTCTCCATCGAGGTGACTTCGAATATTGATTCGGTGAGGGAAAAATCACCTAAAGTAAGAGACCTTCTCGACAGGAAAATGATGGTCAATTATGCGACCGCCGCCAAATTGGAATACAAATATCTGAAATCACTTTATCCTTTGGGTCCATGGAACTGATGAGGAAATGACACAACATCAAAGAGTTGCAATCGTCGGCGTAGGGCAGTCCAAAAGAAACTACGCCAGGCACAAAAGACTCGGATGGAAGCACATGGTCGTCGAGGCGACGTACGAAGCGCTCAAGGACGCGAACATGGAAGCTAAGGAAGTCAACGGTGGTGTCGCAAACTACCATGGCGAAGCATACATGGGCTACGGCGGTATCGGCCCGACGCTCGCCGATGAGCTGGGAATGTGCCCGATTGGAATTGTGCCCATTGTCGCCCAGTGCACGGGCGGCGGAGTCACAGCGATGGAAGGCTGGAGTCAGGTCGCCTCCGGTTTGCATGACAGAGTCCTCTGCCTAACTTTTGACGGCGACGACACGACTCATCTTTTGGACAATTACAACATCAGCGACGACTGCGACTGGGACTATATGGCTGGACTGGGTCACGAGGAGGCAGGAAAGCTCAGGGAGAATGCCTACTATCGGAAGTACGGCTACGACCTGAAAGTGGTGGCAAAGTGGGCTCAACAGTGCTACTGGTACGCGAACAGAAATCCAAGAGCAGTCCACTTCAAAGATCCGCCGCCTTCAACGGAAATTCTGACGAAAGAATTGCTTCCCGGATCGAAGATTCCTTCCTTCGAGGCCCAGCAGTTCAGAGCAACGCCAACACAGGGATGCGCGGTGTTTTTGCTCGTTCCCGAAGAAGACGCGAGCAAATACACGAAGAACCCGGTTTTCCTAGACGGAGTAGAATATGGCGCTTCCCCTACTCTCTTCTCAAAGAATTATTATTATCCCGATACCGCGCTTCAAAAGTTCGATATTGCAGAGCTCTCGGCTATGCACTGGGCGGCAGAGCAGGCGTACCGGATGGCCAGAGTAAAACCCAGCGAAGTAGATCTAGGGCAGGCCTATGCACCAGCACTCAACGGTCCTCTTACCCTTGAAGCTCTCCGGATTTGCGAACTGGGAAAGGGAGGGCAATTTGTACTGGACGGAGAGACCGGAATAGACGGAAAATGCCCGATGTGCACGGATGGCGGAGTACTTGCATCAAGTTTGTCCTCAGGCGCTGACGTGGGGGACATGATTGTCGAATCGGTTCACCAACTTCGGGGAGACGTTGAGCTTCCTTCGAGACAGGTCAAGAATGCCCAGGTCGCTGCATGTGGCGGCTACCAAGCCGTTGGCAGCGGTTGCACGGTTACTGTCCTGACTAATCGCAAGCACCTACCAATCTAGAGTGGAAAAGTTTGTCAGAATTTTCAGGTGAATGGATCGACCACGTGATGATTTATCATACGTTCAGAGCTTATCGGGAACGCATTGGACGCTACAGGCTTGCGGGTTCGAAGTGCAAAAGTTGCGGATACCTGTGGTTCCCAAAGCGCCACGGCGTCTGTGGCAAGTGCAATAGCCAGGATCTTGAAGACTATGAGTGCAAACACGAAGGAAGCGTCGTCGAATATACAGTGACTGACAATCCATTCACGCCACTGACTGGCTCGCATCTTTACGGCACGGGCAAACGTGTCATCGCGATGGTAAGACTCGATGACGGCGTTTATATCTGGACAGATCTTGAGGAGTGTGCACCAGATAGAGTCCAGGTCGGTATGAGAGTACAGATGGTTTTGCGCAAATGGATAAGAGAATCCAACACTAACTGGCAGTACGGGTACAAGTTCGTCCCTGCGTAGGGCGAGCTAGATCTCTCGAAAATGTGAATCGACACCCTCCTAAAGATTAACAAATAGTTTCGCAACAGACAATTTTTCGCTGGCGTGCGTTGCTACGACGGGCGATCTGATTGTTCAGCATGATGAACAAAATCGCACGCCAGTAACTTTTGCAATCGTTCTGTTTTTAACATGGTTTTCCGGAAAGAGCCGAATCGCCGACCGGGGGCCGGTAGTTCAGTGGTAGTAACGCTCGCCTTGCATCCAAACGGACAAGAGCGCGAGAGGTCAGGGGTTCAAATCCCCTCCGGTCCACACCTGCAAGATCCTTTCTATTCATGAAAAATGACTTTTCAAATTCCGCTCAAAATCTGAACAGTCGCTCGGCATTCTTGTACGCAATTTTTTCCCTGTCCGCAGGGCTCACCGGCAAATGGTCAAGGAAGGCCTTCGCCTGTGTCATCGAACCAAACGGGTGGTCTGTTGAAAACATTATTCTATCGACGCCGACTTCCATTAGCAGGTCAAGAAATGCGGGCATAAAGTTGAACCCGCTGATGGTGTAGTGGATATTCTCGCGAAGATATGTGCTGAAGGGGCGATTAAGCTTCGTAGACTGCGGGGGTAGGGCCTGGTCCAATCTTTGAAGCATGAAGGGTAGGCCCTCGCCAAGATGGCCGATCAGCAGCTGCAGTTTTGAA
Organism: Nitrososphaerales archaeon; assembly: GCA_030038075.1. GTDB lineage: Archaea > Thermoproteota > Nitrososphaeria > Nitrososphaerales > CADDZS01 > DATLTL01. The sequence continues at coordinate 3,444 of JASHPO010000020.1, forward strand.
TACTTGTCAAACACTCCGCCGCAGATGATGCGTATGACATGCACTGCCGTTTCAATATGCCAGCCCCAGGCAGCAACTGATAACGCCATCGTGACCTCCTTTGGAAAATTCCCTACAAAGTAAGTCTGGATCACTTTTTCGGGAGGAGCTGTCGGGTGGAGGTAGATTGGCACGTTGAGCTCTTCCGCTCGTTGGAATATAGGCCAGAAGAATTTGTCGTCCAAATAACGGCCGCGACAGTGCCCGTTTATGAACGCTCCCTTGAAACCATAATCGCGAACCGCACGTTCCAGTTCCTCGGCGGCCTTCTCAGGCGCTGCAGTAGGGATTGCGGCAAAGCCGGCAAGACGCGCTGGATTACGTTTGATTGCTCCAGCGAGGGCGTCGTTTGAATCTTGGGCAAGAGTGAGCGCTTCTTCGCCAAGAAGCTGCTCTGTCCCTGGCGAAGTCAATGAAAGTACCTGTAAGTCTATCCCCGCAGCGTTCATCTCCGCGATCCGTCCTTCACCGAGGTCGGTCAACCGGTCCGCAATATTTGCGAAATGAGGTGGTATCTGCGAATTCGTCTTTGCTGCTTTTGACATCGCATTGAGATCCTTTCCGGGCCCCTCCATGTAGGCCGCAGTGGCGTAGTGCTCTTCGAGCGTTATCGTTCTTAGCTGGTTGCGATTCATAGCTGGTGTCATCATGGGTAAGTCTTGTTATTGTTTTCCTAGGAATTGTACAGCGGCTACAAATGAATTAGGGCGGCGAGACGTCAGAGAAAATTACCACGGTATTCCCAGCGTTTACCGAAAATAGTGTGCCATTATCCGGATCGTGCGCATGTCGTAAGCCGGTTCAAAGACCGCAAAAGATCCGATGATTAAATTGAAACTGTCAGACTCGACACCTACGGCAATGGTCGCGACAACCGAGTCCTTAGTGTCTGAGATGACGGAGATTGAATTGCTGCCAGTGTTTGCCACAAATAGTTCGTCTTTGGCCGGGTCATAAGTAATCCCAAGTGTAGAACTCCCCACGACCACGGTCGTGACGACCGTATTTGTGCTGTCCAATATTATGGAAACGGAATCTGAAGCTTCATTCGTCACAAAGAGCTGTCTCGTACCACTGTCATAGGCGACACTGAAGGGAGCGTTGCCGACCTGTTTAGTAGCGACCACCGCGTAGGTCGTGGCGGAGAGAATCTGAACTGTATCGGTGGCGTAATTCGTGATAAAGACCTCGTGCACTAACTTATCGTACGCAGCTTCGTATGAGATGCCAGCGTCGTTCACGGTAGCCAATACCTTGCCTTTGAAGCTTTGCACGCCAGAGCGACAGTGGAAGAAGTGGACGAAATACTGCTGGTTGTCGAGGAGGTGAAACTTGAATGGGTGGCATAGTTCACGGCATACCAGCTCGTCGTCGCGCTGACAGTTACTAGGACTACAATAACGACAATCATAGATGTTGTCCCGAGCATAGGAGTCTTTGGGGAACTTTTGCTCGCTTCCTTGTAGCCGTTTCTAATGCGATTAGCAAGAAGCTTGAAGGGTGTGATTTTTAAGTGATCAGTGATACGCTCAGGCAGTCTTGGGAACTTCGGTCTTTACTTCCTTTGATTCAGCTTCTTGCAAAATCGGGAGCACTCCCTTGTGGCGAGCGAAGAGTATCGCCCAGAATATCAACAGCGTGAATGCAGACATGAATATGGGAACGACGTACGCTAATACAAGCGAACTCGAAAAGCCACGAGCTATCGCGATAGTGACAAGAAATAGCACGAAACCAGCAAAGATAGTGGCAATCAGAGAGATGAGAGCAGTCTTGTGTTCGTCCGCCATTTTCTTGGCAGGCGGATTCGCAAGTGCGTTAAAAAATGTTGCTTCGAAAAGAGTTACTTCAAGGACTCTACGTACTTCGCGAGAGCCTTCACTTCGTCCTTCGCTATCGACTCGACCTTGCGCTTTTCGTATGAATAGCTGGTCCTGGTAGCTTTTGGATTTCGGGAATCAATGGATACCTGAAAAAACTGTTCGATCTGACTCCTCATCAGTCAAAGAATCGAGCATTATCAACGAAGTACTCAAAAAGTTGACTGTATTTGGCCATTCATCCTCACTTTTCAATAGAGATTTCACTTCTAGAACTCGAAGATGGGTCCTAGATTGAAAAGCAAATCCTTTTTTCTGTTCGGAAAAAGAAAACGCCAAAGTTCGAATGGGTAGCTCTAGCTCTTCAATCATCATCCTGATTGTCATGATTATTACGGTAACCACAGTGACGAGCTCGTACGCGATCACCAGCATGAATTCAAATTTGGCCGGTCCGCATGTAGTGGCTACAGTGGCCGTAGGAAGCGAACCCACCGGAGTCGCTTTCGCTTCGAACAATGGAGAAATCGTTGTAACCAACTACGGCGGGAACACAGTATCTGTTATTTCCGCCGCCACCGACGGGGTTGTTGCGAGCATTGCCGTCGGCGATGGAGCCGACCGCCTGGCCTATGACGCCGGTAAGGATGAAATTTTCGTTACCAATCAGGTTGACGATACCGTTTCAGTCATTTCGCTGGCAACGAACCAAGTCGTTGCGACCACACCCGTGGGAAGTGGTCCACTGGGTATAGCTTACGACGCCGCCAAGGGAGAACTTTTCGTCGCAAATCCGGCATCCGACACAGTCTCTGTAATTTCTGATGACAATAACTCTGTCGTGGCTACGATCGATGTAGAAAGCGCCCACGGTGTGGTATACGATTCAGGCAAGGGCGAGGTATTCGTCACGAATTTTGACTCCGGCGTCTCGGTGATCTCTGACAACACCGACAGAGTCGTAACGACTATATCCACAGGGGGTGAACCGAACCGGCTTGCTTACGATCCTACAAGTGGCGACCTCTTCATAACAGATACTGCTAGCAATACGGTCTCCGTGGTATCCGATTCTACGAACACTGTTGTCGCCACCATAAGCGTCGGGAAGAGTCCAATTGGAATAACTTACGACTCGGCCAAAGACGAACTATTTGTAGTAAATGATGGCTCGAATACCGTATCTGTCATCTCCGCTGAAACGAACAAGGTGATTGCGAGTGTTGCAGTAGGTAGCGCCCCGTACGACGCAGACTACGATTCAGCCAAGGGCGAAATCTTTGTGGCTAACGAAGGCTCGGATACGGTAACTGTGATTTCCGATGGCACCACTTGACCGCGCGATGTCGCAGATGTCAGACTTGTGGCTTTCTTAGTTTGAATAAGATTCCCAGCATGAGGAAGAGCGCCGCGTTGATCAATGGAATCGAAATAGATCGATGAGATTGAGCACAAAAGTTTCAGAGCCAGAATTTGAGCTCTCGACGTTAAGCAGATGAAGGCAGTAGCTCTCCACGATTCAGATCTGTCTGAGAGATGCGTACGCACTGGAGAATCCTTTGGCCCGTGCCCACACTAGCATAGATCGCGAGGATAACCGAAGCTAGACACACTATGACACTTGATACCCAAATTCGTGAGATCGAACGCCGACTTGCTCTTGCTATTCTTAGAAAGACATACTGCGGCGTGGTTGCAAGAGCGACGAACGAGTGGTTCGTTATCTAAAGGATAAGAGTTTCTTCAAAATGTTCTTCTAAATTGGAAGGGCTTGGATGACTGAACTCAGACGACGGCGAAATCCACCCAACTAACCACATCGTCGCAGCAAACAAAGCTTGTCTTCTTTATCTTCCCTTCTTGCAACACAGACGTAGATATGGGTGTTTGACATTCTCGATGGTTTGCCGCTCTACAATTATCGCAAATCGGATTGGCTTTTGCCATGTCCTTCGCCGCAATCCCATTCTATTCCGACATAAGAATCTACTTGGACGTGGGACTCAGTATCCAGGCAGTTTGACCGACTCGGTCTGGTCTTTCTCTAACTATCGCTAGCCCGCAAGAATTCTTCGAGCAATTGGTAGGCGGTCTTAGAATTTGTTGGTTCGATCAGAACATAGTTGAATTCCTTGACCATCTTTCGCATAGACTCGGGACAAGTCATGTGAAAAATCACGACGCAAGTATCGGGACAGGCGTCCAGGGTCTTGACACGTAACTTGATCATCTCCAATTCATCTGAATAGGTATCGTAAAGTTCGAAACCTTGGATAACCAGTCGTTCGCCGCTCCTTTTGGCGACAAAATCAAACTCGTGGGCCTCTCCGCTGGCGCCCCTAAGTTTGCCTTTTACAGCACACTCGTAGCCAGTTAGTTCAAACAACGCCGTTATCTTTGGAACGTCCAGACCATGAGCAGAATCAAAGAGTCCCACCTCGTTCTCCACCATATCTGCGTTCCGACTCGCCTTCGACAAGCTGTGACTCAACCAATTTCAAAATCTCTAATTAAATTAATTTCTAATGCCGAAAATGCAAGTTTCCTCAAACGGGGAAAGATGCCGGTCTCGAAAAAAGCAGCTTTCTTCATGGGTTTTTCTTGGACTCACGAAAAGCCCAAATTTTTTCGTCAATCCCTTATTAGAGCGTGAGAGTGGTCACTTTTTCGCCGAGATTTACGCCTAAATGAGACGCCCGCAACGCAATTTGTCAAACAATATTCACATGGCCGAAAATTAGCAGAACATTTCATCTCATGCACTCGAAGTAACATGGCTTACACAACCGGTCAAACATGGGGCGCGTTAAGGAAGACTTGGAAGGCATACAGGATCGCAAAGGTCCAGAACAACAGCACTGACATGAAGAAGTATGCTGAGAGGATCCGCTCTCTGCAAGCAGAGCTCGGAGTTGCTCAGGCATCTTTCCCGGACCTAAATCTGGTCTAGATCCGTAAATCGCTAAATCGCACGATGCCAGAGTCTTGCGCTAGCGCGCAATTTGGAAGAGTGGGAGCTTCTTTTATCGCTCTCCACAATTCCTATATTTCACGAGCAATTTGTTTACCGAATATCTTCACGACAACTGCGACATTCTTTTTTAGAATCTAAACGATATTCGTGTTATTTGCGGGGGTCGCCCAGCCTGGTCAAAGGCGCGAGGCTTAGGTTTCTTTTGTGAATGAGACACCTCGTCCCTTAGGGGTTCGTGGGTTCAAATCCCACCCCCCGCATTCTATCTAGGGTTCAAATCGCTCGCATCTTTGGAAACTGAACGAATTTTCTTGTCGCTTATCTTAATTATTAGCAGGAGGAGTCAAGGAAAAAGCTTTAACTCTTGTCCAACCTTCACCTGATGACAGGCAGAAGGAAACAACCTCTGGTATCGGCTATCAAGATACCAAGACTGGAGAACGTCTAAGATCCTGCAACCGGAGAGGTACCGTATATGTCAATCAGTATCATTCGTATCAAACACTTTAAATTCTAACGAATTTTTAGGGCGAGTGTTCGACAAATGTACTGTCAAAAATGCGGACAAGCCAATGCTGACGATTCGCTGTTTTGTGAGAAATGCGGGGCGGACCTAAGAACCGCTGCTCCGACTTCGGGTGGCGGAAACCCTGGTTTCACGGCTGGAGGTCAATCCGGCTCAAGCCCATTCCCGACAAAATTCGATATAATGGGAACGATAAAACGGGCGATCAATCTTGTAAAGAACCCCGCGGCTTTCATGACCGCCAATAAAGATGCTGATCCTCCCATTAACTCCTTGATGATATACTACGTCGCAGTTCTGGCGTTGATTCCGCTGGTAGCTATATTGCTGGGTGATCTGTGGTACTATGGCGCGTATCGCGGCGTCGGTTACGGCTACGCGTTTGGAGATGCGATTCTCACGTATATCCTCGAGATAATCGCAGTCTTCGTCGTCGGTATCATTACTTGGAAGCTTGCGCCTAGTTTTGGAACGTCTACTACTCAGGTCAGAGCTACAGTGTTGACTGCATACGCCTACACTCCCTATTTCCTTGTCTCAGTTTTCTACTTGATTCCAATCATTGGCATCATAGCTTTGCTAGGGGCGCTCTACGGGCTCTACATAACTTATCTCGGGCTTCCAATATTACTGAACACACCGAAGGACAAGGTAATCATTTACTTGATCGTACTTGTTATTGTAGTAATCGTAGTGAATGTCGTAATCAACACAATAATAGCGGGCGCCCTATACACAGCTTTGGTTCATTAATAGCTCAGTTAAGCGAAGGTTAAGGATTGGTTAGTAATTACCGTTCCAATAATAGACTTGATTGAGTCGTCATTAGCGAAGAGCGAAATCACTCTTGGCTGAAGTCAACAAGGCAAATGACCCCATTCAACGAAAATAAGCTCCTATCCGTGATACTTTACAGCTCTTCTTCAAGTCTAATATCGACTTTTTTTGTCGCGAAGTATTTCGAGCAGTACAAACCCGATTTGTTAAAGGTTAAGACAGGTTCACGGAGATCCAAATCAGAGATTTCATTCAAAATCTCTGTCGAAAAGCCGTACAAAGAAACAGCTCTGTTCACTCGTGAGTTTCTGCTAAATGAATATCATACTCCATCAACCGAAGACGTAACAGAGCGTGGCTGTTAGTTACGAGTAAATGCGGAAGTGTTCCTCCTTCGAAAGGCTAACAACGTGTTGGCCCACGATGATAAAGTTGTTTGTACTTGACAAAATGAGACGAACTCGTTGAATAATAGCGAGTTCATACTCTCAAAGCTGGAAGCAGCAATAGCCAGTGTGAAGGCCATTGATCTGGGTGCTGTCGTGATCAGTGCTATTCTGGGGCTACTGACAGTGTTCTTGGCGTTGGCCACAATTCTCCCACCTTCCATATTGGTGTTCATTCGATACCTGCTACTCATCGCGACCACTGCGACCGTGCTTGTTTCGTACTGGGTACTGCGACGCCTGGTCAGAAACAGAAAGACTAGACTGGAGATCCTAAGAAAATGGGAAGAAGAAACATTTTTCGCGAGGGCTCAGCTTGATTTGTTAGAGCAGGAAAAGGTGAGAAAGGTGCTCGACCTCATTCAATCGATAGAAGACACCAAAATTTCGAACACTACACGATATGAACAGCTTGACATTGAGTTCACGAGCATTCTGAAATGATATGATCGGCTGCTCTAACGTGATAATCGAGTGCGGGAAAATAGACATTTCTTAGCGATCGAGACGTTAGGATCTTCATATTATTCTTTGAAAAGGAATAAATGGTTCGAGGGTTATGTCCGATGAATGTGAAGATGTGCAGCATTCTTTGAGCGATCAGAAACTTGCTCGTCAGGCTGACCGGGACGAGGATTACGCCCGTTTAGGGCTTAAACGTGGAGAGATCCAACTATGGGAAGACGGCATGCGAACATCAGGCGGGCCTGGCAGCTTCGAGTGGTGGTATTTCGATTCCCATTTGGAAGACGGAACGTCTTTGGTTATCACTTTCTATACAAAGTGGCTGCTTGACCCCAAGGGGCCCGAGGCTCCTTTGATAACGGTTGATCTGGACCGCCCCGGCCAATCAGAGAAGGATTTGATGATCCACGCAAAACCTGAAGAGTTCAAGGCGAGCAAGGAAAAGTGCGATGTCCAAATCAAAGACAGCTATTTCAGAGGTGACCTGCATACTTACCAGATTAGGGTTGCTGACGAAAGCGTGGTGGTTGAGGCTGAGCTCGTTGGCCAGGTGCCGCCATGGCGGCCTGGGACCGCATACAAATACTTTGGTGAGCACGACGATCATTATTTCGCATGGTTGCCATCAGTCCCCCAGGGAAAAGTAACTGTCACAATCACTGAAAAGGGCTCTCCACCTCGCACGCTGACTGGAATCGGTTACCACGACCATAACTGGGGAGATGTTGCCATGTCCAAACTCCTAAACCACTGGTACTGGGGGAGAGCCCAAGCAGGGCCTTATTCAATTGTGGCAGTTCGTATGTACGCCGAAAAGGCATACGATCGAACGGAATTGACAGAATTCATGCTTGCAAAGGACGGCAATATAATCGCAGACGACCATTCCAAGGTAACACTACATCTCGAAGACACATTTACTGATGAAAAGACCCACAAACCTGTAGCAAATCGAGTGATTTACGACTACAAGGAGGACGATCAGAATTGGTATAAAGTGACATTTCAGCGCAGCAAGACCATTCTTGAATACAAGTTTATCGACCAAGTAAAGGGACTCAAGCATATCCTCGGCCGCGTAGCCAACATCGATGGAGCTTATCTCCGGTTCAGCGGTAACGTCTCGGTCGAGCGCTACGTGGGCGGCAAATCAGTCGAACAAGCTAGCGATCCCGGTATCTGGGAGCTAATGTACTTCGGACACGTCGAATAACAAGCTAGGACACAAGCCATGTCTCATAATTCTCTTCAGCAGAGTAAAGAGGAAAGCTCTTCCAATCAGGAGCTCAATAAGGACCTTGCTCATCTTCTAAAAGGAACGGGAGTCGAACCCGAAGACACTGGTGGCAAAATAACATTTGTAGGTCACGATCCTATTTTTCCCAGTGCCATACGTCTAGCTTCCGTCTTTTCTCTCTCGGCAATGGCTGCCGCAGTTGGAGCAGCCGCCATTTGGCGAATGCGTACCGGTAAGGGACAGGATCTTCACATTGACCTGCGGAAAGCGGCTCATGGAATCAATCCAGAGCTAGCTTTTGGCCCCACCATCAATGGTTGGCCGTATCCGAATCCTATTGGAAACGCGCATCCGTTCTCCGTCTTTCCATTTGAAACAAAAGACGGGCGGTGGGTATACCCCTCGGCTGTATATCCTCATCAGCAATTTGCTTGGACGGACTTCTTCAATTGTGGAGCAAACCACAAAAGTGTCGGGCAGGCAATTTCCAAGTGGAACGCGCTGGAGCTGGAGGACGCAGCAAATGCAGCCGGACATACTATCTGCATGGCAAGAACGCCTGAGGAGTGGGCAAAGCATCCTCAAGGTCAGTATCTGGCTAAAGAGCCTGTAATCTCCGTCCAAAAAATTGGTGAGAGCGATCCAGAGCCATTCGGGCACGCTGAACGACCGCTCAGCAGCATCCGTGTCCTCTCGTTCACTCACGCGGTAGCAGGACCTGTTGTCGGCCGCACGCTAGCCGAGCAGGGTGCGGATGTCTTGCAGATCAACCGGCACGATGAATTCGAACATCCATGGGTCTATGACGAT
>JASHPO010000156.1 GCA_030038075.1 Nitrososphaerales archaeon
TGGTTGCTGTACATGTCTTATTTCTACGGTATTTTTCAGACATTTTTTTGCGTCTATGCTGGCAGTTCAGGAAGGCATTACGAAAATTCTAGTCGTAGCACTGATCACTAGGACTTGGCCAATGTCGAGTTCCCAATAGGCATTTATTCACCTTGCACAACGCATCTTCTTGATGCAGACTCCCGTAAAACGCGAAAGGTGGCGATATGGCCTGCCTGGCGGATTGGATAACGCGATTGTGCAGGCAGAAGAAAGAGGCTTTGAAAATATGTACATCGTCGATGCCGATTGTCATCTCATCGAGCCATTTAGGACGATAGGTAAGTACTTGAAAAATCCTCTCAGGAACGTACTGCTTGCCCCTGATCCTGAAGAAGACCCGATTCAGAAGGGCCTTTTCAGCAGATACAAGGAAATTCCTACAAGAGACCCCACATATTTCACCAAAGGCATCAACGTCACAAAGAGGCCTGAGATCAGCCGCAGAGGTGAGGGCGAAGAAGTCGATGATATTGTCGGAATCTTTACGCAGCTGATGGTCGACCTTGGAATAAAGGTCTCGCTGGTTCTTCCGACCATAATGCTGTATCTTCCTCTTTCAAAACCTGAAGTTGAGGCCGAAGTCGCAAACGCATACATGGATTTCATGCTCGATAACTTTCTCGGCAAGTATCCTGAAATCAAGACTCTACTCTATGTTCCTTCAGGCACACCAGAAATGTCCGTCGAACTGATAGATCGCGTTGGGAGAGAAAAGGGCGTGCTCGGGCTGATGATTTCTGGAACCGCGCCACTCCTCGGGGGTAGCGACGCGATGGACCCCGTGTACGAGGCTGCCCAGAAGTTGGATCTCCCCGTCTGCTTTCATGCCAACAGAGATCTCGAAGGACCGTACAAGGGAATGGAGTTTGTCGGCGCGCATGCGTTGAGTTTTCCTTTTTCTTTGATCAGGCATCTGACCTCGGTTGTGATGACGGGAGTGCCAGTCAGATTCCCGAACCTGAAATTCTGCTGGATGGAGGGCGGCATCAGCTGGCTTCCGTGGCTGTATCATCGCCTCGATGACGAATACACCAAGAGAAGAATCGAGGCGCCGCTGCTCAATAAGCTTCCCAGCGAGTACATGAAAGGTTTCTACTACACAAGCCAGCCGCTAGAACAATCGCATACTAGGGAGCTCGAACACATCTTCAATTTGATGGATTTGGAAAATCGCTTGATGTACGCGAGCGATTATTCGCACTGGGATTTCGACGTTCCGAGCGTAATTTACGACCTGCCCTTCCTTTCAGAGACTGCGAAGAGAAAAATTCTCGGAGAGACCGCCGCACGATTTTTCAAATTGAAGTAGTCCGTTAAATCGGCCGATTCCGCCGAAAACGCTTATTTGGAATAGTAGGCAGTGTGGATTAAATGAGCCTCGTCGCCGCGTTAGACATAGGCGGAACTTTCACAGACCTCGTGATCATAGATAGCAAATCTGGTGAACTGACTCAATCAAAAGTTCCCACGACGCCTTCGGATCTGGTTGTTGGGATTGCAAATAGTTTGAAGAAAGCTTCCCTTGACCTCAAATCATGCCACAATTTTGTCCACGGTTCCACTGTAGCAATCAATGTAGTGATAGAACGGAAAGGAGCAAACACGGCGCTCGTCACGACCAAAGGTTTCAGGGACGCGATCTTCATCGGCAGAGGCAATAGACCTGAAGCCTACAATATTTTCTTCAGAAAACCGGAGCCGTTCGTCATGCGGAGCATGGTTTTCGAGGTGGACGAAAGAGTGCTCGCCAACGGAGAAGTTTTGCAACCGTTGGTCGATGAGGAAGCGAAAAGGGTTGCTGGAGCTGTCGCCGCTTCGCAGGCGAGCTCGGTGGCAGTATGTTTGATGCACTCCTACGTCAATCCGTCACACGAAACGGCCATCGGAAGGGCCCTAACTGAAGCGAATCCTTCATTCACTTACATCTCACTCTCTCACAATATACTGAGAGAGTATCGAGAGTACGAAAGAACCTCGACAACGCTGATCAATTCTTACGTGGGGCCGAGAGTGAAAAAATACATCTCTGATCTTGAAGAGCTACTGCGCTCTCAAGGATTCTCTGGACTTCTGTCCATAATGCGATCAAATGGAGGCACCATGTCCGCCAAATCGGCAATTGACAGACCGGTTGCGATGATAGAGTCAGGCCCCGTCGGAGGTGTAATTGCCTCGGCCGAAGTTGGCAAGAAACTTGGCTACAACAATGTCATCGCTTTCGACATGGGAGGAACAACCGCGAAGGCAAGTTTGGTCAAGGACGGCGAGCCAGCAGTGATCGAGGGTTACTATGTTGGCGGAAGCACTGGGGGTTACATAGGCGGTCACCCTGTCATGCTCCCGGTAGTGGATGTAGTCGAAGTCGGAGCTGGAGGAGGAACAATTGCTTGGATTGACCAGGTGGGAAGATTGAGGGTGGGCCCACAGAGTTCGGGCGCGGAGCCTGGACCGGCATGTTACCCGAACGGCGGGGTAGAGCCGACGATAACTGACGCCAATGTCGTGTTAGGAAGAATTAATCCTTCGAATTTCTTGGGGGGAGAAATGCAGCTAGATATTCGCAAGGCAGAAAAATCCATTGAAGAGCGGATTGCTTCGAAGCTTGGACTTTCTGTTATAGAGAGTGCCTATGGAATCTTGCGCATCGGAGTTGCAACTATGTCCAACGCGATTCGCGGCGTGTCCGTCGAGAAGGGCTACGACGCGCGGGACTTTGTGATAGTTGCATTTGGAGGCGGAGGGCCGTTGCACGCAACCGATGTGGCAAGAGAACTCGGAATCCCGAAAGTGATCGTCCCAATGCTTCCTGCCCATTTCTCTGCAGTGGGAATGCTTCAAGCTGACTTGAAGCATGATTTTATTAGGACGTACTACAAGATGCTTGCTGCCTCGGATTTCTCGGAGATCAGGAGAATACGCGATGAGATGGCCGAGGAAGCGCGATCAATACTCGCCGGTGAAGGAGCTTATTCCAAGGACGTTAAAGTGCAGACCTTCTTTGATCTGCGTTATAAGGGTCAAGAGTTCTATCTGAGCACTCCGGTTGCGGAAGGAGAGCTTATTTCAGGTGCCAAAGATAAAATCAGATCCGAATTTGATGCTCTGCATGACAGATTGTATGGCCACGGAGCACCTCAAGAAGCTGTAGAACTGATAAACATCAGAGTCATTGCGAGGGCTACGAGAGCTAGCAAACTGAATATTTCATCAGCGCTGAAAGCTTCGACAAGGAGAGAGTTAGAAAAGAAATTCAGGGATGTTTATTTGGAATCATCCAATATAAAGACAATCTGTGAAATTTTCGACAGAGACAGTCTCTCTACTGGTTCAGTCATTAACGGCCCGGCGATAATAGAAGAATACGCGTCGACCACTCCCCTGCGCGTGGGTGACAAAGCTATAACCTCTAGCTCGGGGGAGCTCGAAATTAGTATAGGCAAGTGATACAAAAATGACGCTTGAAAGCATCCAACAAAGTAAGACAAAAGCGGCCGATCCCGTGCTTGTCGAGCTCATACGAAACGCATTCCCAGCTATAAGCAACGAGATGTCGTATGATCTTCAGAGAACATCGTATAACATGATGATCTACGAGGTTCGCGATTACTGTTGCGGCATCGTTGATACTGCGGGGCGGTTGATGTCACAAAATGTAGGCGGCGTTTCGCACTTTGTCTCGGATCTGGGGTGGATAATCCAAGATGTGATGAAGAGCTCTGGCAAGGACGGGTTTCGGCCTGGAGATATCATAATCACAAATCATCAAAGAGTACAGGCACAACACCTTAACAACATCACAATCTACTCACCCTTCTTTTACAAGGGAGAATTGATCTGTTTCCCGATGGTCAGGGCACACTGGATCGATGTCGGTGGAATGAGTACCGGTTTTGGCAGCGGAGACCCCATTGACGCTTGGATGGAAGGCCTTCAGCTTGATCAGATCAAGATCTACGACAGTGGAATCCCAGACAATAAGGCTCTCAAGATTATCTCAGACAACATTCGTTTTCCCGAAGCTTCAATGGGAGATTTGCGATCCCAAGTTGCAGCTTGCAGACTGGCAAACCGAAGACTGGAGAGCCTTTTCGACAAATACGGTCTGGCTCCTGTTCTCTCGTCCCTAGAACGAGTGTACGACGCCGAAGAAGCTATCTGCAGGCTGGCTGTGGATCAAATCCCAGAGGGCCGGTACGAGGCGGAGAGTTTCTACGACGATCGGGTGGGTCGGCCGGAGGGACAGCGGCCCAAAGATCCTATCAGAATACATGCTGTCGTAACTGTTTCCGGGAGCAACATGACGATTGACTTCTCCGGCTGTTCGAAGGAGCGACCGCTGGGTGTCAACACTAGAACTTTTGCTGGTGGCTACATTGCTTACAAAGCACTAACGGCCCCGCTTGAACCCCTTAATGAAGGCTCCTTTCGCGCCCTAAATTTGATCCTTCCTGAAGGCACATTCATGATGGCAAAATATCCAATTTACATGCGTGGATGGAGCATTTTCCTGCCTCAGGTGGTCGACACGGTTCTCAAAGCTCTGGCGCAGGCGATCCCTGACAGGATTCCCGCAGCTCACCACTGGAATCTGGGTGGAGCTCTGATTTTCTTCGGTACAAACCCAAAAACGGGCGAACGATTCGTCGGACAGAGCATCGAGGGCGGAGGGTGGGGGGGAAGACCGTTCGAAGACGGCCCTTCGGCAGCAGTCTCCGTTTGCCAAGGAGACGTGCGTAATGCTCCCGCCGAAAGCGTAGAGCTTAGAATGCCCGTTGTAATCAACGAGCGGTCGCTCCGACTGGATTCCGGGTCGCCAGGGAAATTCAGAAGCGGGTTGGGACTTCGTATTAGAGTAACGAACCTCGCCGAGGGTCGCTGGAATCTGCGCAAACAACCTCAGGAGGTTTTTCCCCCTTGGGGATTGTGGGGTGGTAGATCTGGGACTTGCCAGAAGAAATATCTCAAAATGCCTGGAGAACTAGAGTTCAAGGAAGTGGATGTTTCCCGTTACTTAGTGCCAGTCGGGACGGTGTGCATCGACGATACTGCAACTGGAGGCGGTTGGGGGAGTCCGCTTGATAGAGATGTCGATGCTGTTGCAATGGATGTCCGTGAGGGCTACGTCTCCAAGGAATCAGCGGAGAAAGACTACGGCGTGGTGCTCAAAAGCGACGGCAGTGTCGAAATCGAAGCTACAGCGAAACAAAGGGAAAAACTACGGGTAGAAGGTTGATTTTAGGCGGTATGTTCTTTCTCGGACACGTTGGTATCCCATTCTCTCTTGTAGCCCTTTACAAGCTGTAGCCTAGCATCGAACGTGGAATTGCAGTCGGGACAAACAACGGCGAATGGAACACTAATTTGATAAGCGAACTCGTGTTTGCAAACTTCGCAGCTCAAGTCCAGAGCAACGTTGCGACTTTGATCGGACTCTTCGCGTCCTTCATCTTCTATTTCGGCCAATCAAGTTCACCTTTTGTGAATTGCCATAGCGTCGTAGTTTCTCTCCCACTGCTGGATGACTCGGGTCATTGTCTCCTTGAACGATTTTTCCGTCTTTTCCTGTAGCTCTTTAGTCGTCGCGTATTTTGCGATAATGTACTTACCGTACCTTTCGTGATAAATGTCGATATAGCTGTGAATGTCAAAGAACATCAGATGCTTGTCGGGAATCTGATAATGCTTGCTCAGGCCTAGCCGCGCAATTCTTGTAGGCCTGGGAATCCACGTTTCTTCAAGCATGTTGACTGCAGCAATTTCCACAAAGCTCCCTTTAGCGCACATTTCGATCCTCCGGTTGTAATTTTCGAGCAGTCCTTTCGGGAAATTGTTAGGGTTCTCAAGCGGATAAACCTCTTTCTCTCTGCTCATGCCGAAAACTCCGACCAAAAAATCGCCCATCATCTCGTGGTGTCCCATTTCTTCGAAGAGATGCCTAAGTATCAGATCACGAATGTCCCTGGCACGAATGGCGTGTGCCCGTGCCTCGGCGAGGCCTTCGAACATGAACCTGTCAGTTGTTCCGACGTAAACTCCTTTAGCCCAAGTCTTCAGGTCGTCCATTCCCAGCTCTCCTTTTCCAATAAGAAGGTGCGAACCGAAGACCCAGGGTTTTGATGAAACGTCCCTTACCGCTCCTCTCCACCAATCGACGAGGCCTTGGACGAAATCGCCCGCGGGCTCGTCCTTCCACTTGTCCCAGCCTAAGGAGAGGATCCCTTTCACCGGAGAATAAGCGCCAGCCAGGTATAGCTCCCTCCCGCTGTCACCCGTCTCGATGCCATATTCTTTGACCATTTGCTCTTCGTACAAATGGTCGGCAAAAAGTTCGGTCATGACTTTCCCAGTAGTTTGGCCGGATGCTCACCTATTTAGCGTTCTCGGACTATGGAATCCGTCTCTCAGGTCTGTTTCACGCGTTTTCTTCGAGTGACCACAAAACCGAAGGTCGTCCCGACCAACAGTAGCGCCACTGTAGCTAGCACGAATAAGTATGATGAATTGATCGCTATGGAACTGCTGCTACTTGAGGATGTAGTCGGCAGAGTTGTAGTAACTATACTTGAGGCTGAAGATGTAGTGACGGTTGGCGAAGATGTTGACGAAACTGACGAGCTGGCCGTCGAAGAGGTGGTTGGAACTATCTCGGCGAACACGGTCTGGCTCTCCGAAGCTTGTGAAGGTGAAAGGTTGCCAGAGATAGTGAAAGCTGCTGCATTGTAAGCCAAGACGAAGTCAGGCCATCCCAGCATAATCAGAGGCAAATATTCCGAATCAAGCTGCTGGATATTGTTCAAGTCCTGTCGAAGCTGTGTAGGATTGTTCGTGAGCTTCATCGCCGACAGATTTCCATTGTAATCATTTGTCGGAGCACCGAGAGGAAGCCATGTTGGCTGAGCGGCGAAGTTGATGTAACCTTCAGTCCAGCCAGGCAAGGCATCTTCGTAGGCGATCCCTGGGATTTGTGCCTCGTTGACCTCTATCATCATATCGTGATCGATGTTAAACGTGTTAGCGTATGAATACCCAATCATTGCACTCTTTGCTTCCACTTGGGTGTTGATCGTGATTCCAATATCCGATAATTCCTGCTGCACGATCGTTCCGGCTATCACGCCGCCTGTTTGATCGTTAGCAACCCATAGCGTCAATGAAACTGAAGTGCCGTTAGGGAATTTTAAGGCTGCACCATTTGCACCTCCGGTGAATCCGATGGAGTGTAGCAGAGTGAGCGATTGACTCGGATTGTAGGAATAGTTAGTCTGGGTCGAATCGAACCACGTGCTCTGTGGCGGGGTTAGTCCTTCGGATGCAGATGCTACCTGCCCGTATCCACCGAAGCCTTCAGAAATTATGTCGTTCTGATTTATAGCGTATGCAATCGCCTGTCTAAATTGAGTCATGTTGTATGGATAGAGTTCGATATCCCAGCTCAGGGTAAGCTCCGACAATGCAGGAATCGTAATTAGCTTCAAGTTCGCGTCGCCCAAAAGCGAGGAAGCACCACTGTTGTCCACTATCGCGTAGCTTGCTGAATTGCCGAGTAATAGAGGCGGAACATCGGAATCAGCATTCACCCAATCAAAAATGTATTCGCAAATTCCCGGAGTCGGTGAGAAGTACGGGTTCCTGTACATCACTGCTTGAGTTGCACCGGCTGTATAGTTGACAGCGTAGAACGGGCCGTCAGTAACTTCAGTGATACCAAATCCGTTGAAAGATGGCCCCTGAGCTACGAAGTTTGCAGGCATCGGCGGTGATTCGTTTGGTGCGTCAAGTTCAACGTTAAACTGGGAGTCGGTATGATTAAGATTGAAAACGACAGCACTACTATTCATCGCTACCACACTCGTTATTTCAGAGCGAAGATCCTGCGAGTCGATAGATGCATTTAGAGCAAAAGCCGAGGTGTAAGTGTTTACCCAGTCTTGAGCGGTTATCTGCTGACCGTTCGACCAATATCTGTCCGGATTGATATGATATGTCCACTGCGTAAAGTTCGCGTTCGATGTTACAACGTTTGCGACGCTATCAAAGGTGTAAACGGTTCCATTTACGGCGGTAAGCGGCCCGGCCCTTAGCCACTGCCTATCTGCAAAATTCGCAGACGACGCGCTATGTACTCCAGGATAGAAAAGAGTATTTGGTGGCCCTCCGGTCACGGGTTGCGTGAAAATATCGTTAGACGGACAGCTCGTACCTGACGCAGCATACACAGCTGTCGGAGAGACTAGCAACGGAAAAAATGCAGAGACTGCGAGTACGAAGATAATGACTGAAACCCTGTAATCATTGAAGAGCAACCTCAGATTCATTGAGTGGCGAGGAGCGTAATGGTTAATTAAAAAGCCTTCCTATTTGCGTAATGGACACTTTAGAGCGTCTCGGTACTGGACAAACTAGGCACAAGTTATCACTTTGAATTTCGAATAATTGAAATAATTCAAAGCGGCGGCTGGAATAAATGAAATTCGGCGTGCTGTTGCCCACGGATGGGCCGTTCGCGTCCCAAGATGCTATACTAGCAGTTGCAAAAGAGACTGAGCGTCTCGGATTTTCTTCAGTTTGGGCCCACGATCACATCTCTAGGAAAGCGAGTGCGTTGAGGTACCACTTCGGGTCGGGAGCGCTCGAGCTCTGGGAAAATGAACCTCGGATAATACCAAATTTCTTCGAGTCGCTTTCAACATTAGCATATGTCGCGGGCACGACAGAAAAATTGATTCTGGGTACCGCCGTCATCGCACTTCCCTTCAGAAATCCAGTCATTCTTGCAAAGCAGACCGCCACTTTAGATCAGCTCTCCAAGGGCCGACTAATTCTAGGAGTCGGGCAGGGAGGTGGTATGTATTCCCGCGATGAACTGCAGGCGATCGGTGAATCGCGGCTCTTTCCAGTTGACAAGTCGTTGGTTAGGGAATGGATCGAAGTGCTGCGAATACTATGGACGCAGCCAAAGCCGAGCTATAACGGTAAGAACGTTCAGTTCTCCGATGTTGAGCTGTTCCCCAAACCGTTTCAAAAGCCAACGATTCCCATATTCTACGGTCCTTATTCCAAGACGGGATTGAGAAGAGTTGCAAGATACGCTGACGGATGGCTACCGCTAAACCATTCTCTGAAGGAAATTGTGGAAAAGAGGAAAATTATCGATGAAGCGACGATGAAGATTGGAAGAAATCCGAAAGAAATTCGAATAATCACTGAGAACCACATGCGCATCTCTGAGTCTAGAGATCAAGCCATCAAAGAGGCCGAGCACACAATTACTGGAGTGGGACAGCATTTCGCACGAGTCGGCACTACAGCTGTCGGGCCTACAACTGCGACTCTGTCAGTACCTACGCACGACTTTGCAAAGGATATGTTGGGCCGCCCAGACGATTTGATCAATTTTGTGCAGGCGTTTCAAAGTATTGGTGTGGAGCACATGATCCTGAGAATAATCTCATTTGGACTAGATGACATGCTAAATCAGATGAGAATGTTCGAATCAGGCGTCATGCGATCACTCATATAAACTGCGAGGATGTAAGTTGCGCACGAAGCATTCGGTTTCAAATTATGCCCTGGCTTCGAAGCTTTCCAACTTCCTCTTTGTTATATCCAAATCGAGACAGGACCTCCTCCGTGTGTTGCCCGAGGTCTGGCGCGGGCAGTCTAAATGTGATTGGTGTTCCTGAAAACTTGATCGCTGGTCCTACCATTCGCAACTTACCGTGTTTAGGGTGTTCCATCGTTGCAACCATCCCCGTCTCGATCATGTGCGGATGCTCGAAGACTTCCTTCAAGTCTAAAATTGGAGCGGATGGAACTCCCATTTTAGCAAAAATTTCTAGCCATTCTGCAGAAGCCTTCTTCTTAAGTTCGGCCTGAAGACCCGGAATTAATTCCTCTCTATTTTTCGCTCTCGCAGCCGGTGTCGCGAACTTTTCATCCCGGAGCCATTCAATTCCTATAGCATCCACTAGTTTCTTCCAGTTTACAACTCCTGCAGATTCAACTACGATGGGTTTGTCCTTCGTCTCGAAGATTCCGTACGGTATGATGATCTTCTTCTTGTCTCCAGGACGGGGAGAGCGTCCCGTGCCAAGGTAGACACCTGCCAGCTGCCCTAAAATTGTCAACGACGATCTCAAAAGTGATACGTCAACATGCTGACCAAGACCGGTTCTGTCTCTGCTGTACAGGGCAGCTATGACGCCCAGCGTTCCGTAAATCCCCGCAGCAAAATCAGCGACGGCTATCTCCGTGGGAATAACCCGGCCGTCCTCGCCGGAGACGCTGATCATCCCCGACATTGCTTGTGCTATCAGGTCGAGCGCAGGATAGTTCTTCAGAGGCCCCTCCTGCCCGAAACCAGAAATGGAGCAACAAATGAGCCGAGGATTGAGCTTGCTCAGCCTGCGATAATCAATGTGGAGTTCTTCGGCCGTTTCAGGCTTTACGTTCTCGACGAAAACGTCAGCCTTCTCTAGTAACTTGTAGAGAACCTGCCTTCCTTCTTCCTTCTTAAGATTGAGCGTAATGCTCTTTTTGTTTCTGTTGTGTATTAGGAAGGTGTAGCTGTCTCCATTTATCACTGGGGCGAAATGTCTAAGATCGTCGCCGATCTCAGGCATTTCGATCTTCAGGACTTCCGCTCCCAGATCGCCTAACAGCTGGGTCGCGTACGGCGGTCCTAAGACTCTTGTAAAATCAACCACAAGGATTCCATCGAGCGGGCCTAATTTGTTCGACAAAGTATTTTCGCTCCCAGCTTACAGTTATTTCAGAGTTTCCTTGAAACTAGTCCAAAAGCAATTTATCAAGGGTTATGGGAAGTTCTCTTATTCGCTTGCCTGTCGCGTTATAGACGGCGTTTGCGATAGCAGCCGCAGCTCCGGTGATTCCTATTTCGCCTAAGCCGCGAGCTCCGATCGGACTGATGTACGGATCGGGCTTTTCGATGAAGCGGACATCAATTTCCTGAATGTCGGCGTTAACTGGCACCAGATAGTCAGCCAAGTTATTGGTTACAACGCGACCAGAGGTTTGATCAAGTATTGTCTGCTCCATCAGAGCCATACCTATTCCCTGAATGATCGCACCAATGACCTGATTGCGTGAAGTCTTTGCGTTAATCACACGACCGACATCAAAGACACCGAAGAAGCGAGAAACTTTTAGTTCTCCCAGATCGGGATCAACCTTCACTTCAGCGAATTCGGCTCCGAACGAACAGAACGCGTAGTTCTTGCGCTCCTGTCCCGGGCCAGTCTTTGCCTCAGCTTCCACGAACGGGAGGTTGTTTCGATTCAGAATTTTCTGATAAGAGTCCACAATTGGAGTGCCTCCCTGATTTGCGGCAAGTCTGCCTTCCCCTACTGCGACGATTCGTTCATTCTTGCTGTATAGAGGAGAGGTAACATCCTTTCTAGCAATGTCCACGACTTTTGAGAGCGCCACTTCCGACGCCTCCTTGACAGTAGGGGCGAGACTTGCAGTTGTTTGAGAACCTCCCGAAGGCGGCGCAGGCGGAAAACTCGAGTCTCCAATTTCGGATCTAACGCGTTCGATCGGCAACCCCAGAACATCTGCGGCAACCTGCGAGACAACAGTATACGTTCCGGTTCCGATGTCCTGACTGGCGGCGTAAACAACGGCACTCCCGTCTGAAAGAATTCTAACTCTTGCAGAGGCCGGAGACCTTATGCCTGGATAAGTGGCTGTCGCCGCACCCATTCCTACGAGAAATCTCCCATCCCGCACTGATCTCGGAACGGGATTTCGGTTTAGCCAACCGAATAGGTCTGCTCCGATTCTATAACAATCCTTCAGATATTTGCTAGACCACGGGAGTCCGTTCTCGGGATTTACATCGGCATAGTTAATTTCCCGGATCGAAATCGGGTCGATGTCCAACTCGCATGCGAGCTCATCCATTGCAGACTCCAGTGCAAAGAGACCGGTAGTCTCGCCGGGCGCGCGCATCTGCGCTGGTGTAGAAATGTTCATCCTTACAACCTCGTGCGTGCCTTCCATGTTATCACATGCATAGAGCATCGCTGTTGTCTTGCTAGCTGGTTCAAAGAAGTCACCAATGAAAGATGTTTGAGTGATTGTGTTGTGTTTGATTACGAATATCTTCCCGTTTCGACTTGCCCCAAGAGTGATTCTTTGAATTGTCTCAGGCCTGTGTCCCGCCGAAGTGAACATCTGCTGCCTTGTCAGGACGACCTTCACCGGACGCTTAAGCTTACGCGAGGCCATGACCGCCAGTACCGCGTGCTGCCAAGTTGGCCCTTTCGAGCCAAAGCTTCCGCCGATATAGTGAGAAATGACGTGAACTTTTTCGGGTGGCGTGTCAAACAGATTGGAAAGCGCGTCTCTCACTCTCATCACGCTGGAAGTAGATTCGTACACGGTGATATTATCACCTTCGCAATCTGCTATAACAGAAATAGATTCCATGGGCTGATGATGAACGATTGGTGTGGTGTAAACGCGTTCGATAATCACGCTCCCAACAGTACTTGATGAGCTAAGTGCGCTTACTACGTTTCCCCGACTAATCTGGGCTTCAAAAAAGCCATGAAAATTAGTTGGTTTGTATGCGGTATGTAATCCTTGGATAGTCTGCAAAATCGGCTTGTCTTCTTCGTAAACGACTCTTACCAGTGAGGCAGCATACGTTGCATGCTCCAAAGTGTCTGCAACAACCAGCCCGATATGCTGTCCGGCATAGTATATTGTGATGTCTTGAAGTACTAAATGGTCTTCTCCAATGATGAAACTGGTTCTGAAATCTGCCTTTTTCAATTTAGGAGCATTGTCATGAGTAAGCACCGCAAGAACACCATCTGACTTCGCTGCACTGGAGGTGTCAATTCTGGTGATGTACCCGTTCGCAATAGTACTTTGAATAATGACTCCGTATGCCACATTGTTGAGACTAAATTCCGCCGCGTATCTAGCCTCGCCTGTGACTTTTGACCGGCCGTCCACGCGATTTGGTCCCTCGCCCAAGAGAATTGGTTTTTGAAATTGTTCCGACTCTAGAACCGTCGTCGTGGCAGCCAATGACAATTTAGTCGCCAACTTCCAAATCTGACACTACCGTATGGGCTCGAACAATAGCTATCTTTGCGAGCTCCACTTTGAATGGGTTGAATTTTCCCGGCTTGACAACAACATCAGCGGTTTCAGTCTGGCCAATTCCGACGACTGAAATCACAACTTCGGTTTGGGTCGAGGAATACTCTTATCCTTTTCGAAGGAATTCATTCTTGGCTTTCGTAAGGAAGCCGAGGCCCGTGGTCGTCCTTGTCGATTCAACGGAAAATTTCGCATCGGTGAATAAGGATTCAGAGATTTTAATTCATAAACGATATAAGACAAGTCGCAAGAAATGCGAATGAGCTACAATATCAGGGAGCAGGATGAGACCACTGCGAGAGAAGTAACTCAGAAGAAATTGGAGCAAATAGTTCCCAGAGAACTACTTCCCAACGGATCTTATGCCCCGGTTCCTGGAATATTTGACATTGCCTGGAAGGGGCTACTAGAATTGCCTTACTATGACTTCCTGAGCGAGATGAGAAAACTTGATAATTCAATTACAAAGGAAAACGAGGATTGGTCGATGCGGCTTGCCCCTATTATTGCGCGTGGCGAGTTCTCTCTCGACCAGATAAGAAAGTTTGAGCTTTACAACTTCACGGCTGTTGAAACGTATCCTATCATTCTCCTGAAAACAGTGTTTGAAAACCTCCACAACAAGGAGGTACGAGACCTGATAATCAGGCACTCAGCGGAGGAAAATGGCCACTCCGAGCTGGAGGCTGACTTTCTCGTTCAGGGATTCGGTACGACACGCGAAGAGGTTTGGGAACTGATCCTCTCATGCCGAGCTACCTAGTGGAGGGCGGACAGTTCAACGCGGTCAATGAATTGAGAAAAGAAAGTCCAGAACTGACATATGCTCTGGAGCCCTTCCTTGAAAGGACTCTTCCCGCAATAATGCGTGTTACGGGAAAGGCCCTTAGAGATCATTATGGCTTCCGAGATGATGTCCTTGGATTTTTTGATCTTCACACGTACATTGACATCTATCATGAGAGGTTTGGTGCTTACATCATGGCAAAATATGCCAAATCAAGAAGAATTCAGGAAATCTTCCAGACCGCCCTTGAAACAAGAAGGAAGAACGGTAGCAAGAGGTTCAGAGCGGTCTATGATGTACTATTCAAAAAGTAGATGACATGTTGATCTATTAGGAAGTAACTCGAAACTCAAGACTGCTGTAGCTGAAGTATCTTTACGCATCACATTATGATCGTGAGGACTAGTCATAGACAACTAGTTAGTAAGATCAAACAGATTGTCTAGCGCATCTCTCGTCTTTATCACTTCAAAGATCGACGCCATGACTTTGAGTGCCGCGCTGTGTAGTTCGCGATCATGGCTGCCTACGGCATCCTCAATTATTATGGGGATGTAGCCACGTGCTGCCGCGTCTCTAGCTGTAGCTTCGATTCCTGTGTGCGTACTGCAACCTGTCAGGATGATCGAGTCGTTCTGATTTGATTTGAGCATATGGTCTAAGGGAGTTCCGGTGAAACATCCTGTTTGATGCTTTTGGATAACGAAATCCTGCTCAGAAGGAGAAATTTCCTTGAGGATTTTCCCTTCTTCGCTACCAGGCTGCAAAGTCTTCCCGGCCTTAGGGTCTCGTCCCTGCCTCTTCGCTTCATATATTCTGAACTTACCCATGAACTCAAATGGCAACGTAACTTGCTGGCTGTATATCACTCGCTTGTTTCGCAAATGTGCTTTTTCTACTAGAAGTTTTATGTTGCTAACAATTTTATCTTTGTTGAATGCGCGAGAAGCAATCAGATTCTGCATGTCAAATACTATCAGTGCGGGGTTGGTCGTATCTGATAAACGATTTGAAGACAATGTTTCTGCGATTGCATCTAGATACTGATAAGCGTATTCGTGTTCTTTCAATATTGAAAGAACGTTGGGCGAAATTCAAACTTCAATGTCTTAAATATGAAAAATGCGTGGGTGTCAACGGTTTCCCCTAGAATTCGAATTCGCCGAGAGTTTTATCTAAAAACCGAACAGTTCCAGTGCGTTCTTCCAATAGATTCTATCCATGTCTTCAGGGGAAGCTTGCAGTTTTCCCACTGTTTCTTGGGTCTCGCTCAAGCTACCGATTCCGTCGCCTCTGAATGGGTAATCGGTTCCATAAATTAATCTGTCTGCACCCAACACTTCAGCTGCGCATTTCAGCGCCGACAAGTTTTTCATGGATGTGTCGTGGTACATCATTCGAAAGTACTCGATCGGTTTCTTTTTGTTCTTAGAGCCGGTCCTCGCAAAATAGCCATTTAGCCTATCTGAGAAGAAGGGAATCATTGCCCCATTGTGATGGGTTACGATTTTCAGATTTGGATAGTCATCCATAATTCCCGAGAATACTAAACTTGCTACAGCTAACGTCGTCTCATAGGGCCAACCTAGAATCATTGTAAGAGTCATGTCTTCTTCGTATGTTCTTCTCTGATTCAGGGCGGGGAAAAATGGGTGAATAAAGATAGGAACTCCGAGCTTTGCGACCTTTTCAAAAAACGGTCTGAATTCGGGAAGGTTCAACGGCTTTCCAAAGACATTGCTAAATAATTGAACGCCTTTCATTCCCAATGTATTAACAGATCTATCTAATTCGTCTAACGCCTCTGACATTCTAAGTAAGGGAATTTCCGCTATAGGAATCAATCTATCAGGAAATTTCGAGGCCGCTGCTGAAATCGAATCGTTTGTGATTTTCGCCAACTTTACAGTTACTTCCGGAGATACTCGTAATCTATCGGTGTGGATCCCTGGGCCTCCGATCATGATCGCTTGTTTATCCACTTTGAAATGATCCAAATCTCTCACGCGTCTATCGACGTTTTCAAATCCGGTGTTTGCCTTTGTGTATCCTAAATACTCGCGGTTCGCAACGTCTAGAAATTGCGTAATCCCTTCTTGATTAGTTTCGATTCTGATAGCCGGACAGAGATCTCTTATTGTATTGATATATTCCTGTGTGTAGATGTGTGCGAATGAATCTATGCGCATCGTACGGGCCCGAGCTGAAGCATGATTAAAAGAAATCGAAAACGCTTGGCGAGTCACATCATGAAATGCTGAAGATAGCACTTAAATCACGGTGCAACTCGCAGCATTGCATGCCGGAATTCGAAACTATAGACTTCCATTTCCACACACTGCCAAAAGAAGCATATATGGGAACACAGGACTTGCGGGGAGTATACACTGTGGCCTCAGTTCAAGACCCCGTCAACGACGCTATCAGGAACATGCGCGAATCGAATACTGATGTTGAAGTAATTTCCTTTCCTAGAGAAATGTCGCGAGAAGCTGAGCTAAAGCTGACAAGGGCTGTTAATGACGAGTATGCCGGGATTGTCAAAAGGAATCCAGGAAAATTCGCAGCGTTGGCAACCTTGCCTATGAGCGATATCAAAAGATCAATGGAAGAACTGGACCATGCGGTTAACGACCTGGAGCTTCAAGGAGTTGTCATCAAGGCTCACGCGAACGAAGCACCGCTGGACGATGAAAGATTTTGGCCGCTTTATCAAAAGCTTAACGCGTTGGGCATCACTGTGTTCGTCCATCCGGGTCGGCCGCCGTGGGGCGACGCGAGTATGGAAAAGTACAATCTTGCAGTCCTACTAGGATACCAGTTTGACACTGTTCTCGCTGCAACAAGAATGATTTATTCTGGATTGTTTGACGAATTTCCAAAGATAAAATTCGTCTTTGCCCATCTTGGAGCGGGTCTACCGTATATCGTGCATCGAATATCTGCGCCATTTGTGCGAAGCAAAGAGCGCCCGCAATACGATATCAGGGCGAAAAAAAGGCCGATCGATTATCTGAAGATGTCTTATTTCGATACCGCGGCAGGAGATGTTGATACGATGGGTATTGGTCTAAGATGTCTGCTCGACGCGGTAGGCGCCGACCACGTTGTATTCGGGACTGATT
>JASHPO010000157.1 GCA_030038075.1 Nitrososphaerales archaeon
GAAACTGGTTCTGCTGACATGGCACTAGTGTTGGAATTAGCTGCTTATTGGATTTGCTGTCAGCATAGAAAACTTAAGAAACTCAACGCGAACAAGTGCCTAGTTGCGCGGGGGTCGCCCAGCCTGGTCAAAGGCGCAGGTGATTTGCTATAGACTCAGGCAGATCTGCGAGACTGAGGATCTTTGCTGTATTCGAAATAGAATATCGGCATGGGAGCGGAACTCCTGTCCCTTAGGGGTTCGTGGGTTCAAATCCCACCTCCCGCACCATGTCTTCAGGGTTCGAATCGCTAGCATCCCGCAGAACTAAGCGTCTTGTCACGACGCTTGTCTTAATTATTGGGCGGAGGCGCTAAGAAAAAGCTTGACTTATCCAATCTTCGCGGGATGTAACGCGAAAGGAACTCCCCCATTGCGCCAACATCGACGCCAAGGCTAGAAATTGTCAAAGATCCTTTATCCGGCGAAGTACTCTTTCTCAGAAAGAGAAGAAGCAGCCACAGAGGTATTCGACGCGAGAGGAAAAACCTTGACGACATCTACGATTATGAATGGCATTTACAAAACGCATGGGCTCTTCTGGACGAATCGCGACAAGGCAGTCTGATCGTACGAGGGGCAAGCTCCAAGAGCGACCCGTGTTGATGCGGCAACCACTGTCGTAATTGTTTTCGTGGTGCCCAACAGAAAATGGCTAGCCCCATGAGAAACTGACAAAATAACGCGCTAGCCAAACCTTTTTACCTCACTTTTCCGGCCGTGGCTCAAAAGGGAACGTTTTCTGTGGAATGCGAATTTAAGAAAAATCTAACGACCAAAGGTAAACAAGGTATCGCGGTTGCTCTCGTTGCAATAATTGTTGTTATCATAGTCGTAGTCGCCGGTGTTGGTGCGTACGTTGCTTTGAGCAACACCAAGTCTACTGGAACCAGTACGAGCCATTCGTTTACCTCCAGCATCGCAACGCGCTCGTCCACGAGTTCATCGCTCACGACCTCGACTTTGTCTACCGAAAGCACCTCTTCGACTGTATCGGGAGGAACCACCTACAGTGGAACCTTCAGTTTTACCTTGCCTCTATTGGGTCCTTCAGGAGATAGGCCAGGGCCCAATAGTACCATACAGGCGTACAATTCCACACAAGTCGCCTCGGGAACTTTCACGTTCACCCTCAACCCCGGCGGTCTATCTGGGTCAGGAAGTGGCAAGGGCACGTTCACCATTACGACCCAAGGATTTTGTACTGGAACTGACAGTTTTTCGTACACATTCTCGATACCGGACGTTACCACAGAGTTGGGAAATCTGACGGTCTTTTTCAGCAACCCGTCGCCTTCAACTTACTACGTGCCCCTGACATGCACGGGTAATATGAACGGGGTAACCACGACCGTAAATAATCCGGACTCATTCCTTCCGGTATACCCCAACGAGATAAGCGTACCTTCAGTCCCTGCGAACGTGAATGTGCATCAATCTGGCGGTTTCATATACACCATTACAATCACTCAGACAAGCTGATATGATTCTCGCCACGATCCAGAATTGGCTAAACAAGGACACTCAAAAGTCATCAATGGGTCGCAGTCGTGAATTCGGTATCGAAGCCTCAGCTGTCGTCGATTGGAGTTAGAGGAGTTAGATGTCGCAGATTCTAACCTTGAAGCAATGAATCCCACGTCTGCCACCATAGCTTCGCCAGTGCTGGGACTCTCTGTGCGCCAAGCATCACATCACACATACACGCACGGGAGAGAGATTAATGCACAAAAGGGGCTAGTCTTATCGTATAGCCTAATACTGCCATTAATCTCTAATCTTCTCTTTTGATACCAAAGTAGATTTGTTAATTCCTAATTGACAGGCATACTTTGCTAGTATCAATTCCTTTGTTTCAGTAGTATCACTTCTGTTTAGGTCTATGTCTTTTAGGTTCTTTCAAGTCTCCGTCAGCTCATGAGTATAATTAAACTTCGAGCTGACGACAACTTGACAGACCTCTCTTTTTGAATCGGATTTGTTAACCATTTTCGACATCAAGTACTCTACAGATGTAATTTCATGTCAACTTGGAAATCGCAACAACGATGGACTGCACCAGCCAACGATCATAGGGATTCGACCGCTATGCTTGGCTATTATCGCGCATACCCCTTCCCAACGAGAAGTTTTCTGAACTCGTCTGAATCATTGATGAAGGTATCGATGGTTGCAAGTAGTATTGCAAACACAAATTCTGTTGCCTCGTGATTTCTTCCACAGATGGGGCAGATCATGCTTTCTTCCGGTACTGGCACAAAGGGCTTCAGCTTGTTCTTCTCTCTAAATTCTTCAAACAAGTTAGAGAATGTTTCAAGCAATGGTTTCCGGAGTCTCTCTCCGAGAGATCTTGTCAAACCTTCGTACGCAATTGCACTCATGAAAGGTGCGTCAATCCTGTACTTACCCCAGGTTGGTCTTTCGCAGACGTATCTCTTCTTCCGCTCCTTGCTGTTCTTGATTCTGGGGAGTACGGAGACAAATTCAAGACGCCTCAGCTCCTTCAGTGTCGTGTAAACTATGGTCGGAGGCAGATTCAGTCCCTTCATTATTTCATCGGCCGCGACCCCGGAAGCTCCAGCGGATCGCACATATCCAAGAATGTTCCAGCTGCTCTCTTTTGAAAGGATGTCAGCTTCGTGGTACGATCTTACAGGAAAATGAGTAAGGTACGTTTTTGACTTTTGCATTATCGGATATTCGAAATATCCGTAATTTCGGTTTTTCGGAACCAAAATCCTATAACGGAAAAATTACGAAAATGCATGATCTCCATCTCTCGAGATATTTTGGCCTAAGTGATTTCCGAGATACGCAAAATTCCCGATTTTCAAAAATTCTCATTGGCATTGACATATCGGAGCAAAATTCGAGAGTCCTACACTATGGACACGAGTTATCAAAAAGCTCTGGGGGCGGAGATACTGGTCTGTAGCGTAGTAAGCATCCCAACAAGTGTCCAAGGGAACGAGCAGGACGGGTATCCAGCGAATGCAGAAGAACAATCCGCGCTTGATAAGATCAAAGAACTTCTTCACCGCGAATTCGGCAGTGAATCGGAAAAAATCGAAGCAAAGATCCTACACGGCTACCCGGCAGAGAGGATTTCAGAATATGCAGAATACTCGAATTCTGATCTGGTCATAGTGGGTTCTCGCGGGCAGGGCGCGCTGAGAAAGGCCTTCTTGGGGAGCGTCTCCAGCTCCGTTGCAAGTCGCTGCAAGAGATCAGTTCTGATAATAAGGTAAATGGAGAATGAAATCTAACAACGGGGATCATGCAAGTGATCACCAAGGAGTGCAACAACTTGGAGATTTTACGACGGTGGACAAGAGACTAATTTTCATCTCGCTCTTGGGAATCGCAATAGGGATATTTGGGGCAATCATTGCAATCATACTCCTTTCCTTGATAGGATTTTTCACGAATCTATTCTACTACGGAAAGATTTCACTTCAATTTGTCTCGCCAGCCAGTAACTCGCTAGGATTGCTTGCAATTGCGGTTCCAATAGTTGGAGGATTGATCGTGGGAGTAATGGCACGCTACGGATCGGAGCGAATTCGTGGCCACGGCATTCCTGAGGCACTGGAAGCTATCATAATCAACAAGAGTAAGATCGAACCAAAGGTAACAGTGCTCAAACCGCTCGCAACTGCGATTTCAATCGGTTCCGGTGGGCCCTTCGGCGCCGAAGGTCCAATAATTATGACTGGCGGCTCCTTTGGATCGGTGCTCTCCCAGTTTCTGAAGCTCTCCTCTATGGAGAGGAAAACGCTACTCGTCGCAGGCGCTGCGGCTGGGATGGCGGCCACTTTTAACAGCCCAGTGAGCGCAGTATTGCTATCAGTCGAGTTACTGCTGTTCGAATGGAAACCACGTAGTTTGATTCCTGTTGGCGTTGCCAGCGTGACAGCGACCGTCATTCGCGGCATACTACTCAGCACAAATC
>JASHPO010000158.1 GCA_030038075.1 Nitrososphaerales archaeon
TTCCCTCTTTGGTTTTATTCTCCACTAGACAGGAGTTCATGAAAAGCTTTCACATCAGCGCTCTGATTCTTGCTGCAATTGACCTTGCAGCGATGCTTCCTTCAGGAATGAGGGGAACCAATGAAATGCTTTCGAGGATAACCAGCGTCAGCACCTAGCTTTTTCAGACCCGATCAGAAGTGTATTTCGCGCAACTCCTGAGAAATAAAGGTGCTCGATTCCACGTTCTTTACTAAATCGCGAGTGCCCTGAATTATACGGCTATTCTCGGCTCGGTTTTAGACCCCAGGCGGGCTAGACTCAAGCTGGCATACCTGTGCAACCCTACGGGCTGCAGACGACCCATATGGGGTCGCCTTCTCGGCTCTTCATGACTCGTAGCGCATCGTTGATCTTGTCCAAGGAGAAGCGATGAGTGACAAGTTTGCTTAGATCTATTGTGTTTCTGTCACACAGGTTCAACAATTCATCGTACTCGTAACCTGAATGTGCTCTTGTTCCAACTATTTCAACTCCCCTAACCATGATCCACCTATAGGAAATCGAAACTTCTTCAGCCCCAGGAGACCCGACGAGTACAATCCGGCCAACCTGCCTGACGCCGTATGCGCTCTGAACGAAAGACTTGCCGCCGCCTCTGGGGATGTAATCGATAAGCGAATCTGCTCCTCTTCCACGAGTGATCTCCATTATCCTTTGAGTTATATTCTCGTCAGAGCCAATTCCTTCTATAATGTCAGAGCCGAGAAGCTTGGCTATTCTGCCGATTCTGTCTTTGTTTCTTGCAACAGCAATAATTTTCGACGCTCCGAAAAGCTCTGCCAGCATCAGAGCGGGGACTCCAGATCCTCCGGTTGCAGCGTTGACTACGACCGTATCTCCGGGTCTTACCTTTGCGAATTTGCAGGCCCTATACGCTGTCCCTAGAATGTCAAGTTTTGCAGCCTGATCAAATGGCAGATTATCGGGAATCTTGTACACGTTCTGGGATGGCATTCGAATGTAGTTCGCGGCAGTTCCGTCCTTGTAGTATTCTGCAGCCCACTTTCCGAAAGTAGTCTTTGGTTGCCAAGGATTCACAAATCCGATCACCGCCTTGTTCTCGCAAACAGTCTCATTGTCTGTCCGGCAAAAATAACAAAAACCGCACGAAATGTGTGGGTGTATCGCAACGCGGTCGCCTACTTTCAAGTCCTTGCGGGGGTTTTTTCCCACTTCAGCAACAATTCCCGCGCCTTCATGACTGATCGTTATGGGAAAATGACGCGAGTGAGTATCTACTTTTTGGGAGAGCTCATACTGTTCATCGATAAAGTGAATGTCGCCGCCATTCAAGCCGGCATATTTCACTTCTACAAGTACGTCGTTCTCGCCGATAGTTGGAGTGGGAATTTCATCGATTTGCAGAGGACTTCCAGGCGTGTGCAGGCGAGCAGCTTTCATGATTTCAGTTTAGCCTAAAATAATCAATTTAAGCTTCTCTTCAGCAGGTCGTTTGCTACTACGAGCTCGGTGCCCGGAAGTCCCGTCGAAAGAAACAGAGTGTTTTCCCCGGGTAAATTCCTCCCCTTTCTTCGTGCGACTACAAAATCATCAAGTTCCACTATTCTTTGACGCTGATCATTTTCGAGAAATTTCTTTGCTTTCTCATGAGAGTCGACCTGAGCGAGCGAGTCAGTGGCTATTATTTGGCTCATTCGAATTACTTCCGGAGCTAGCTCCTGTTCGCCCGAAAGATAGGGAGACCATGCGAGACTGTTAAGGTGAGTTCCCTCTTTCAAAGTGGTAGGGTTGAACACCGGCATCTTGCTTACAGTCGCGCAGATCAGAATATCAGCTCCGGTGACAGCTTCATCTGAAGTCTCTACATCAGCTATATCGATTCCCAGTTTTTCTCTCATCTCCAGAGCATACTTTTTTCTGTGCTCCGGATTCGGACTGTATACACGAACACTTTGTATGTTTCTGACCACCACCGCGGCCTCGAGCTGGGTTCGAGCCTCCCATCCAGAACCGATAACCCCTACTGATTTCGAGTTCGGCCTTGACATGTGCCGGATCGCCACCCCACCGATTGCGCCGGTTCTGATTGAGCCGAAGAGTTTTCCTAGAATTATTCCCTTGATGTTACCGGTTTCATAATCTACAACCGTCATCGAATGACGATTCCGTTTTATCTTCAGGTCATTACCTATCGTGCTGTAGAACCTGAACCCTGCAGTTTTCTGATTTTTTGCAGAAGAGACCGAGAATACAAACGCGCCAGAACCTACATTCATATTGAATCTCGGCGGAGTGAACACCTTACCCATTGCTTTGTCTCGAATGAATTCTTCTACAACATCGATAGCGTCCTTCATTGAATAATATCGTCGCACATCATCATCGTCGAGAATTCTGCAGTCCATTGGCTTGCAATTTCGAACTTTCAATATGCATATTAATTAATAAGAAGGCTCAAGGAGCTAGGCATTTATCGCAATCATGAGTTACGAGGTAACCGAACAGGACGAAAGGATTGGACGCGAGGAAACTCAGAAGAAAATATCGGCGATAGTTCCGCGCGAACTCTTGCCAAACGGTTCGTACGCGCCGGTTCCGGGAATATTTGACATTGCTTGGAAAGGCTTGCTTGATCTTCCCGCATACGACTTTGTCAGGAGCATGCGAGAGCTGGACAATTCAATAATCAAGGAAAACGAAGAGTGGGCGCTGAGACTGGCCCCAATGTGCATTCGAGGCGAGCTCACAATCGAGCAGATCAAGCAACATGAATTATTCACGTTCAAATTCACGGACGCGTTTCCAATATCGATCGCCCGCAACGTCTTCGAGAATGTTCGAAACAGAGAGGTAAGAGATTTGATTTTGCGCCACGCGAACGAAGAGATGGGCCACTCCGAGCTACAGGTGGATTTTCTGGAGCGGGGACTCGGCATTACGAGACAGGAGGTGTACGACTCTGCTCCTTTGGTTAGCGCAACGGCTCCCAACGCAGGTAGTTCGGACCACAAGGCGGGATTTTTTGGGGCGGACACTGAGGAAATGATTGCGTTGCGAAAAGAGAGTCCAGAACTTGCCTACGCGTTAGTACCGTTTCAGGAAAGAGTTGTTCCGAAGCAGATGCGGCTCATGGGTCGCGCCCTGAGGGAAAAGTACGGCTTCAAGGACGAGCACGCCTTGGGTTTCTTTGACCTGCACAGTTACATAGACATTTACCACGAACGTTTCGGAGTTTACATCATGGCAAAGTATGGAACAAATAAACGGTCTCAGGAGTTATTCAGGGCGGCACTTGAAGACAGGAGGCGGGTTCTCGTGAACTCTCATAGATCGGCCTACTACGCTGTCAAGGGAAAGTAAGGTTCAGACCCGCAAGAGTTCCAGATTTCTCAACGTTTCGTAGTATCCTTCGAACCTGTTTTCAAATCCTAAAACTGGGACGAGGTACACCTGAACTGAATCCAGTCCGTAAGATAAAATCTGTTTGATTCTCTTTTCACACTCATCTGGAGTTCCAACGACTGAAAAAGAGTCGACGATTCTTTCCGAAGTGAGCTTGCTAAGTGCCTCATGTTTTCTGTAGTAGAGTGAAAATCGTTCCGGTAGCCTGTTTAATTCACTCTTCATATTTGCAATCTCACTTGAGTTAAGGTTAAACAAATCTGGATCCTCTCCATATTTTGCAAGGTGATCAAGGAACGATCTCGCTGCAAACAATTTCGCGCTCTCCTTCGCGAGCTCCGAATCCTTACAGCAACAAACCCAGAGCCTTGCAGAGATTTCTACATCCTCTTTCGCCCTTAGTGCTCTATCGATTCCAGAATTGATATTCGCGAGATGTCTTGCGAAGCTATCGCGCGAGATGAGAACTCCGGGTCCAATCAGTGCAATGTCTGCAACCTCGCCAGAAATTCTTTCTATAATGGGACTGATGGAACCAATCAAGATAGGAATTTCGCGCGGCTCGTCAAGCAAATCGAGCTTGAAATTCTCAAAAGTGAAAAATCGCCCTTTGTATGTAATCGATTTGCCCGACCACAGCCGTCGGATGATTTCAACTGCCTCTCTGAGAGCCAGAGCGGCCTTTGAAGGTTGCACGCTCGGTTCCCATCGGCCGCCGGCGCCTAGACCAAGAACTGCCCTTCCATTCGAAATGTCATCTATGGTTCTTGCCGCGGTCGCGGTTACGGATGGGTCCCGCGAAAAAGGATTTGTTACTACAACTCCGATCCCAATTTTTCTGGTGGCTTGTGCGCAAAGTGCTTGAACAACATACGTATCGTTGTAGTGTGCATCGGCGAGCATGAGACGCGTGAATCCTGCAGCTTCGCTCTCCTTTGCGAGCTGCACCATTTTCGGGGTCGGCTCGGTTGGGGTTACCGCTACAGAAACTCTTCTCTGCTTGATTTCGCTCAAGATCTACAAATGCTCACGTGACAATTTTAACCGACTGCTTGCCGAGCGTTCGAACGCCAATGAAATAATAAAAGTATCGAGGCATTCGTGGAGAACGGGATTCGGACAAGAGGCTGAATGGAATTGAGTGTACAGAAGTCGTAGTTTCGATGGCGTGAATGCTGCGCGAGCGTTCCCGCACGTTTGGGTAACACGGGAATTATATTTTCGAGCTTCCAAAATCAACGTCGCCTAGTCAAACTTATAACCGACTCGCAATCAAGCCAGCAACTAGAGACGAACTTGGTAATCGACGTTTTCAACCACTTTGATCCGAAAGAATATCTCGATATGCTTCCAAAGCCCTTGAATCCTGGAAACAAAATGGTGCTTGACACCTTAACGGGTATTCACGATCTGGATTTTCGGATCAAGGAAATGGACAAAAATGGCGTCGATGTTCAGATCATATCGCTCGCGGTTCCATTCCTCGATGACATTCAGGTTCCCGTACCACAAATAACAAAGATCCAAAAAACAGCAAACGATGGAATTGCCAGAGTCGCCCGTGAATCGAAAGGTCGAACAATACCGATCGCGACGGTTTCACTTTTGGATGTTGGAGCCGCAATTGACGAGCTTCAAAGATGCATGAAGGATCTTGGCATGCTTGGAGTTCAAATTTACTCTAACTGCAGAGGAAAACCCCTTGACTCTAAGGAATTTGATCCATTCTACGCAAAGCTCAATCAGCTCGGTGGTGGCTTGTGGTTGCACCCTGCATGGATGCGGACGATATACGAATGGATGAACGAGTACAACATGAACATGATGATGGGTTGGGGGATAGATACCTCTCTCGCGATGTACCGGCTCATGCGGAGCGGGATATTCGAAAAGTATCCTACCATGAAGATAATTTGCCATCACTTGGGAGCTCTGATACCGCTTCAGGCACGCAGAATCGCTGGCATGACGATGGGCCAGGGTGAAAACGGCAAGCCCCCTGCGCCGCTGACAAGATCTGCAATGGACTCTTTGAAAATGTTCTACGTTGACACCGCGGAAGGGACTTGGAAACCGACCCTTATTCTCGGAGAGAGCTTTTTCGGCGCGTCCCACACGCTGTTTGGTACTGACTATCCTTGGGGCGATACTAAACTAACGATCGAGAACATCAAGAGCTTGAATATTTCGCAGGAAGAAAAAGAAATGATTCTAAGCGGCAACGCGAAGAAGCTTTTCAAGATGTAAATGCGCTTTTTGACTCGCGGAGCGAGCTACTCTAGTATCGAACAGAATTTAGCTGTGCGGTTCCAAGGGCTTGGGTCTAGACATCATCCAGCGGCACCACTGGCTCCAAAAGGTTCGCTGACAAACGTCAGTGAATGAATTGTCGTAAGACACTCCGGGACCTGGCCATCCTTTTGTGAGACCGCCTGTTCCAGAATTCTTTCTATCACCCATTTGATAACTAAGTTTCATGTTTATTTTCCTTGCATACTTACTCAGCGCGCCGCGCGTGATTCCGGTAACGATACTGATGTCATCTTCCTCAAGATTGCCCGCGGGTGTGAAATGCGTGATTCCGTTTTTCTGCAAGAGATCCTTCGCAGTGGGGCTCGCCCCCTTGGGGACAAGTTGCCAGAGCATCTCCTCAAGTTTTCCCGGCCCTCTCGGCGTTCTGAGCCTGAGGATGAAATAGCTGTTCTTGGGCCTGTCAATGCCCGAGATTCCCGCGTACGAAATTAACGATAGGTTTGGAAAGATGTAAGCATTGAAGCCGAGTGTTCTCTTTGCAAAATCGAATTGAGTCTTACTTATCCTATCGCCTTTGAACAGCGCTTTCACGTCGCTCTGGTATCCGCAGAAATAATCGGTGTCGGAATTGAAGATTTCCCAGTGAAGCGCGTGTCCGCTTACCTGCCCAATGTGGCCCATTTTCAACGAGTTGTGCGGAATGTCACTCCTAGCCTCTAGGTTGAGATCGATGGCCGACTTGTGCGTTGTCATTACATGGTATCCGTCACCAGCGGAGTTTTCGGACATTACTTTCCAGTCTACATCCATCACTGTCCTCTGGGGCTCGCCGACCACCTCCCATTCAGTAAGTTTCAAAATGGAATCGAGATACCACCGGAGATCTCCCAGGTATTCTTCCAGATCCTGGGCGTTATCATCGAGAGTGGCAAAGACCAAGCCTTCATAGCTCTGAACCTTTGCGGCCTTGATCAGTCCCCATTCGTTGGTGTCCAGGTCCGCGAAGCCATTTTCCCTAAAAGGAATACCGACAAGCTCGCCAGAGTTCTTGTAGGTCCAGCCATGGTACGGACATCGGAAATGAGAGGCATTGCCTTTTTCCGCCCTGCAGATTTGAGTTCCCCTGTGTCGGCAAAGATCCAACAGTAGTTGAATGCCGCCGCGCTCGTCCCGAACAAGAATGAAAGGATCATCTCCAATGTACCGAATGCAGTAATCTCCCGGGCCGGGGATTTCACTTTCATGCCCGACAAAAACCCAGCAACGCATGAAAATGCGGTCTATTTCCGATTCCGCAATATCCGGATCATTGTACAGGCCGAGAGGAAGTAATCCATTTTCTAGATCTTGCCTGATGGAAAGGACTCTCTCGTCCATCGCATCTCTCTCTACCTGCAACATGGCCGACTTGGCGGTCGCGCATCTTATTAGTTTAATCCCTTGGCGATGGATGGCGCGATGTTTCTAGAAATATCAGCGGGTGAAAGTGGCTAAATGACCTAACTGAGCCTGAATAGCGCTCTGGCATTCTTCTCCCAAACCAGCGACTTGGCCTCGGCGGGAATATCGAGTTTCCTGACGTTATCCAGTATTAATTCGGTCCAAACATCGCCCCCCATCGGGCCGAACGGATAATCCGTTCCAAAAAGAACTCTGTCCTTTCCGTAAAAGTCGTATCCGCACCTCAGAGCTATTGCGCTACCGCTAGTAGCTGTGTCTGCGTAAATCTTCTTGAACTGATCGATCGGATGCTGCCCCTCGGCACTCATTTTCTCCGCAAAAGGATAGGCATTCGCCCCCGCTTCGTAAGGGTGCTGCATGTAATCATCGTAGAAACCTCTTATCCTCTCGCCAAAAAATGGAATCATACCGCCCAAATGGTGGCTAACTATCTTCAATTTCGGATATCTCTCCAGAACTCCGCCGAAGACGAGGCTTCCAAGCGCCAGCGAGGTGTCAAAGGGCCAACCGAATATGAAATTCAAACGGTAATTCCAGATCCATGGATAATAATTATGGTTGGAAGGATGAAGAAACAACGGAAGATCGTACTTTTCCATTTTGGAATAAAAACCAAGAAATTCTTGAGAATCAAGCGGCCGTCCGAAGTTGTTGGTAAATATGACGCACCCTTTCATGCCGAGGTCCTTGATGGAGCGGTCCAATTCATCCAGGTATTCTCCTTCGAGATGAGGAATAAATCCTATCGGGATTATCCTCTCAGGATTGCTCGCGGCAAATTCCGCAACAGTATCGTTCGCAAGACGGGTCATCCTGAGAAGATCAGCCTTTGGTAAACTTTCAAAAAATACTACGTTCATGTTCACAGCCTCGATATCAATCCCAAATCGATCCAAATATTTGATCCTAGCCTGCTCGTCGGAGTAATTCGCAGCTTCAGGATCATTTGCCCTAATTCGGAAAAAGTTGTAGTATGGGTCGCTTCCCTCTTTGAGGAACGGAACAAATTCTTTCATGAGCTTCTTGGGATAGACGTGGGAGTAAGCATCGATTATCATCCCTTATGCAACTGACGGGTTCAAAAATAAGAGGAATAATAAATGTACCTTAGAGCAGATACTCGCGTCTACCAGGACCGTTCACTGTTTTGCAAACAGACTGTGGTACTTGCCAATGAGATTTAGTATAAAGCTCACTAGTTTTACGTCCTTAAACTGCAGTTGCAAAGTGCTCATTTCGTCTCTCGTTACCGATTTGCTCAGTGCCATGGCAGGGATCAAAATCAGCAAGAAAGCTAACCCTCCAATAGCTACCGCAAGAAAGGGATTCAGCCTGATTACAGCAATCGGATAAACGATCAGCGCGCACACAGCTGATGAGACGTAAATCTTCCACAGCGACAGTACCCCAATTTTTCCTCCAAGAACGGTGGATACAAACCTTGAACCAATGTAGACTGATGCTATATTGCCCAGAATTGCTCCAATTATGACGCCGTAGACGCCGACGTACATCGCCAGAATTACCGAAACAAAGATCGTAATTGCCGCGCCGAAAGCGGTGGCGATGAGTCCCCTCCGAGTTTCACCAACTCCGTAAAGCAGCGGGCTCCAGGAGATGTATCCGAATCCGGAAAGGAGGTACACGGCGGCGACTCCTATTAGATAGTGTCCGCTCGCGGCGTAAGCGTGACCGTAGATTGCCGTGGCTAAAGGCGTAGAAAGCGTGATGACGAGCATCGTCGCAGGCGTAACAAAAATTGCTGTGTACTTCAAAGTCGTTCTGTAGCTCTGTATTAGTTGCTGCGATCCTTCTGGCACGCTTCTGCTGAAGAGCGGGAGGAGTATTGTGGAGACAGGATACGTGAACAAGGCGATGAGGGCGGCTATGTTTACGGCTGCGCTATACCATCCTATCTCCGTATTTGAAACTGTGTAAGCCAGAATCGTATTCTGGAGGGGTACGACGACTCCCTGAAGCAGTATCGAAAGAAAGATCGGCCATGCGTAATCTGCGCTCATGGTTACATCTTGTCTGAGGTTCCTTGGAATTGCGCTCTTGTTCAGAAAAATCAAAAGCGAGAGAGCAATAAACCCCGCTGCAATGAAGCCGAAACTGTAGCCGATGACGGCGCCGAGGACTGAATAGCCTATCAGTAGAAAAAAAACAGAAATTACTAGTTTTGCAACCGACATTGCAATTTGAAAAACGGCCGCCTTGTCAAAGGAATGCAGACCCACAAAGGCTGCAATTCCATTGTAGAATAGAATCTGGCCAACGACGGAGAGCAATGCGATCGGCACTATGAGCCCGCTAGAAAGCTCCGGCCGATGCAATAGATCTGCGGAAATTGTGCCTGTAAAGGGGATCAGTAAGGCTGTTACCAATAGGCCCAGAGCCAAGTGAAGGATTGAGATTGTGTAACTGAACGAAACGGCCTTTTTCTCGTTTCCCTCGGACAGGTATTTGGCCGCGTAGCGACTGATCGTGGTGGTGGCGCCCAGTCGCAATACGAGGTAAATGTAGTTCGGAACGATAAGAGCGATCGTGTAGAGACCAAATCCACTCGGCCCGAGAAGACGACCAACCACGATTGAAACAATCGCAAGGACAATTGTAGAAACCAAATTCCCAATGAAGAGATGATACGTGCCCTTGCTAATGCCGCTAGGTGAGGCTTGGGTCAACCCGACCGTGAACACAATTTCTTTCGCTACTTAAGCGAGATCTATTGAGGTTCTCGGATTTCATGTTCGAGCTGAAAGTTCAAGCCTAATTGCGTCGGGCAATTACCTCACTCCCTACTCGTTTCATCGTTTTTCGAAGATCAGTGTTCATAGACGCCCTAAATGGCTCCTCAAAGATGACGCTTTTCATTAAGCGCATAATTTTCGGGAGAGATGGATGTCATTGTTAGACGGAGTGATTTCTTTTTTCGATGGCGGGTTGCCTATTCGAAAAAGATGGGTTCTGTATGGAAGAGTCTCTTTAAATTCATTCTTTGAAACAGAGCGCGATTTTCAGTGAACGGAAAAATGTTCGATGAATATTTCTCGGTTCGCCGGTTATACTTCTTGCGCCGTAGCGATGTCGTCTTGATCCATTCCCGCTCTGCGTCTGCATTATCGGAGTGAATCCTATGGTAATCAGAGCGATTAGAATTACTAGTATTGCTAGGATGACTAAGGTAACCGGGCTTGTCATTGCAACACCAGTATTTCATTTTTTTTAGCTCTTGACAATGTCGGGGAAACGGCCACGCAAGCGGGGGCTGGATTCTGATATATTTTCTGGTCCGACGGAGTTTGCGACATCACACCGGTATACAAATTGCATCTAAACCGAGCTTCCGGCGGAGAAGTACAGGAAAGGAATGAATGCAAACGAATTAGCTCGTGGACATGCCTGAAATAAGCTGCGGGACATTCATCTTAGCTGTTTGTCCGATAAGAGCTAAGATACGTGAAACTTTCAAGCACAGTTCTAAGGTTTATGTTGAAAATGCAAGTCGGGCGCTTTTGCTCTTATCTGGCCGAGATTTTACGCATTTGCTCTAAACAGGATCTTCCTGATATTCTCTGCGGTCTGCGATTAGAGATATCCGAGGGCACCAAGCCTGACTCTTAGGTCCTCTTCTTCTGATTTTGTAAATCTTGATGCAGTGTCTACCTTTTTTTCGGTATGCTTGCTCTCTCCCGTGGCGAGCCTTCTTTCATGCTGTTCTATTAGTTCTCTTGCTTCCTTCTCACTTAACGATCCTTGAATTTCTTCAAATGAATCGATTGACTTGTTGTATACGGCGCTTCCTTTGGTCGTGAAGAGTCTAATCCTCCAAGAGTAGCTTTTAAGAAATTTTTGCAGTTGCTCGTCATTTTCGGCGAATTCTGAGCAGTCGCTCAATACGCCAAAACTTTCCGCAAATGCCGTTTTTGAGCCAAGTATGGAATCATTAGAGGCAGACGAAGTAACGTATCGCACGATCTTGGGAATCTCCGTCAAGTTAATGAAATCATCTGGTGTCATGGGCTTGCAAGAATTTGGATATCTGACATACAGCGGGACTCTAAGAAGCTCATCGTCCAAGAAATAACCATGCCAGTATTTCCCTCCTTCTCCGAGCAATTGTCCGTGGTCCGAAGTGACAATTACGAGCGATCTTTCCAGCACTGGCTCAAGCA
Organism: Nitrososphaerales archaeon; assembly: GCA_030038075.1. Lineage (GTDB taxonomy): Archaea > Thermoproteota > Nitrososphaeria > Nitrososphaerales > CADDZS01 > DATLTL01. The sequence continues at coordinate 11,298 of JASHPO010000158.1, forward strand.
CATTGATCATTTGCATCAGTCGAGATATGGAGAGCTTGGCGTGTTTTGGATATCTGGTGCAAACATTAAAGTTCTTTGAACCGTAGCGAGAGCCAGATATGTAGGCAAATTGGTTCTGACGAAAATATTCGCCCTCATTGTAAAAGTAAGGGTCATGTGATTCCATCAGATTCACGAAAAGGAAGAAAGGTTCATTGAATCGCATGCGTGATAGATCTGCGAGAATGCTTTTGGAGCCTTTGTCTAGAGGGTGTTGTCCGAGTATCCGTGTTTTAAATTCCCTGTAGTAAAACATGTAGCTAGCGAGTCCCAATCCCCCTTTTCTTAACAAGAGCGATGCCTTCTCAAGCTTCTTGGCGTTAGGAGGCGTTTTGTTTTCCGACAAGAGACGAATAGCCTCTTCCACTCTGGTGTTATTTCCATACAATCTGTAATCGTCGAATTGAAAACCGAACTTTGGAGAAATTGCAGGGTTGCCAGAAAATCCGTACGTCTTGTATCCTTCGTGTTTCATCAAGCTGATTAGATTGCTAGAAACGGACATTGCTTCCTTCGACTGGCCTGATAGGTCGAAGTGCTTTGCACCTACCCTCTCGTGAACGCCGTGCTCCGAGGGAAGGAGGCCTGTGAATAATGAGATGTGCGAAGGAACAGTCCACGGGGATGGAGCGATTACATTCTGATACCTTACAAAGCCCTTTTCCTCCAATTGGGATAGAGCGAGTGAATGGTCTTCCCTGAGCGTGTCCAGGACGAAAAGGAGCACATTGAATTTCAATTAACTGAACTAATCCTTATGCCACGTGAATGCATTCAGAGCAATCGCGAGCAAACGCAGCGATTTATGCCAACTTTTTAGAACACGACCATCGGTTCCCCTCAGGTCATGTTCTACAACTAGAACAACTGAGAATCTCTGAGAATCTGGGAATCATTTTGGAAATTGCTAATATAGATCAATTTCGATGAACTCTTAGCGTGCAACAGAAGTTGCAGTAGCATCAGTGTTAATTATGATTATCACAGTTTCTGTTACCACTAGGAACGATAATGGTAATTATGATTGGCCATGATCCGTGCCGGTAAAATTAACTTATGGCGAGCAGTTGGGAGGTCAAGAATGCCTTTTGGCATCTTCAAGGTACACAACCTGCATTTACCTTGACTGGTTCCGTTGTCCATGAAAGATGTGCTGCTTCCTCTCAAGCATCATTGTTGGGTGAATCTTTCGAGCATTTACTTTTAGTGACAACTTGGGCTTTTCTTGCAAATGTCACCAAGGAATAGGAGAGCCGACAGGCATTGAAACCTCGATGAGGTAGGAAGCCTCCAAGGGTCTGGAACAATAAAAGATTCACTCAACATAATCCCGCGCGCTGACGGACACGGTGAATATGCGCTGCCCGGTTCGTGAAAATAACGCAAATCAAAAATCATTTCGCAAGGGTGGTCGACGCTAGACCCCGAGTAATCAAAGTCTTCGCAGAAGTTCTCTGATCGGCTCGCTCTTGAGGATTCTAGTACGGTCCTGCCGCTCCATCTCGATCCTTCGGATCGGCTTTTGCTTTGAGAAGCATCTCGATAATCTTCTTTTGCAGTATCACCGATTGAGGCGAACCCGAGCCTTCTCTTCCGGTATTCTGCACAGCTAGGTGGAGAGGGGTCGATCCACTTTGGTTCCTGAGCCGCACAGAGGCGCCATTGGTCTGCGGGATTCGCACATTCCGCGAATGGAATCATCTCATTCTGAGAATTTACTAGCCCCAAACACCAAATTGACTAATCTTGACTACTCATCTTGGAACATTCTTCAAATTAACTTCTACGAATGCGTCCTTTGTTGGGTAATAGTTGTCGATATTACTTTCGCCGTACTTTGCAACGAACTTTCGCAGGGTCTCCTTCAACGGTTTTTCATCAGTCGATAGTTTGGCGGTCCCAGTTAGATTTGTTCCTCCGATCGAGATTGTTAAATCTGGGTTGCTTTTCAGATTCCTGTACCAGCTTGTTTGCTTTCCCATGAAAGGGAGGAGGTAAAGCTTGTCATCCTGATAGACAAACTGAACTGTCACGGAAATTCTCTTTCTGCTTTTGCGACCGATGACAATGATCTTAGCTAGAGGTGCTGATCTTGCTGATGAATGTCCGTTCACGCTTGCCATATCACTTACCTATTTATCCTGGGCTATGCTAAGACAAATATAGAAATCGGAACGCGTGTAATCCGAGAGAATTATGCAATGTTAAGAATGTAACCACATTCAAACACTGTGTGGCAGAAGAAATTATTATGGCATTCGTCTGAATGATGTTAGGGCAAAGGTCGATCTGTGAACTGTAAGCTTTCAATTTTGAGGGAGTGGCACAATAGTAAAAGCGTGCTCCGGCCGAGAATGCGACCAATAGGTGTAAATCCCATTCATTTTGCGCGTGAAAATGTCAGGCAGTTAGCCCACGTATTCTTTGCCGAAAGTTTAACCGTTGGGAGCGTGTCGTATAGCACATGGATTAGAATGTCGCAAGAATCGGAAAATCAGCGAACACAAGGCAGTAATCAGACCGTTACGTATGTCAAAAATCAAGCACAGTTGAACAGCCCTAGGAAAATCACTCTAACCGTACCGCTCTTGCGTATCAAAGTCACGAAAGTATCCGGGTAAAAGTGACGACACGCGGGTACTATCTGAACGTGCAAAAAGAACGTCGAAGGCATGGATATCCAGGACGGCGAGCTCGTGATCAAGAAATTGAAGTAGCTACTTTTTGTGGGGCTCGAAACTACTTTCTGCGCTACTTTTATTGTCATGAAGGACCGAAGAGAATCACGGAATCTTGAGGCCCTAGAGACGGCCGATTTCTTCTAAGAAAGCTCTTTCATCAATCATTATGCGCTCCGCTATCTCCAGAAATCGCTTGTCGTCAGCGCTCAAATTGCCGGACTGCATGTCCTTTCAGCCAGTTCTTTATCTCGGAATCTGAATAAAAATGTTCTCTAATGCCGAGTAAGACTCTGGCTATTCTCGCGTCTTCGCTCATAAGACACTTCTCACCATTGGCCTGGAGAAAACTCGAAGCAGCCAAGTATGCCGTTCTACGATTTGCGCTGTCAAATGAATGAGGCATCTCAGTGAGTCCCTTTAGAAGAGTGACAGCCTTATCGAAAATATCACCGTCACAGCTTATTGTTTGTGCAAGGACAAGTTCGATTCTTCCGCGTGACAGAACCTTATGCCGATCGGCCTTCTTTACTCTGATTCTTGTTATTGCCTCTTTGTTTAGAGTGATTATTGCATCGACGGAGGGATAGACTATCGGCATGAAATAATCAAAATCATCCGCTGGTTGGCTATTTCTCTTTCTAAAGCTCGAAGACTAGTCTACGAGACTCTTTGTCCTCTCCTCTCCCTAAGTCATGGACGAGTTCTTATTTTGAAATTCTTTCCATCTTTTGGCGAACAGATTCACATATTGACAATATTCGCATCCCCCTGGGTCTAGCCGATCGTGCATTTTTTCGTTCGAGTGCTTCGGACTCGTTGAAAGAGGCCCTTGCCGATTATGCTAGAACTTAAGATAGCTTCTACCGCCGCCCAATCCTCATAGCTGAGCTGTCGCCAAATTCCTCTTCGTACTTGCGGTATTGATTCGAATTTTGAAAAGACTGACCCACATGACTACCACCGAGAGCGCGCGCATGACTGGATGCCCATCCTACCCCTGGACGCGGAAAGTACCACCTTTTCTTACCTGAGATTATCCACTTATCTTCGTGGATGTCACCTGACAATTCATCGACATCCGTTTGATCAACATATCATAGTCGAAAGAATTCCGTATTTTGAGCTTCCAGCGAGGAAACATGGTATCCCTCATCATTTCTTGTTATTTTATTTAACTATCTAGAACTCAGAGTGTTCTAGCTTTTCAAGAATACTGATGAATCCTCTTTTATTCGCTTTTCCGATCGGAATCCTCTCTCCATGGTCGAAACCGAAGTCGTTTGCTGCTAGGATTTCAAGAAGTGTGAGGTTTCCACCTATCGATTGTATAATTGCTCCTCGCCATTCCTTGATTGTTAGTGATTTTGTATCAGGAGTAAAGCCTAGAGCGAACACAAATTCTTCATATCTGTTTCGTTTGCTTTTGCCTGCCAAGTTTCGTCTTTGGTATTTAATTCGTTGTGCGCTTAAGGAAATGTTTGGCTGAGCACGATTGTACAGAGAGACCCGATTCGTAGCTCCGTGAAAAGTTAGCGTGGTTTACTGAAAGAACCCATTTGCGCAAATAGAACTGAAATATCCTCTAACTTTTGTTTCGGCAGTTTTCCAAATAATTCGTCGTATGTCTCATTTCCTAATCCTGTTAGCGAATAGTGAGAAGTAGCCTTTCCCTCCCTTTCATATGATACTTCAGTCAAGCCACTCGCCTTGAGCAATCCGACATGATAAGCTGCTTTAGCAGTATCAGCATGAGTTTTCTGAGCTAGATCATTAAAGGAGATGCCTGGATGATCATGAATCAAAAGGAAAGCTTTGAGCCTAATTTCGTTGTTCAAGGTGCTGTAGCTTCGCAGTCTTTGTAATGGCTTGAAGTCATCCCTCGCTGAACTCGCATATTTCTCTTCGTTCCTCATGTTATCCTCTTCCCCCACCCATTCTATATTTTGCTCTCAGTTTAAATATTTTTAGTTGCTAAACTCCTCTTCACTTATTAAATACTCTTTGATGAGACGAACCCAAGAATCACTTGACAAGAAAAACAGGTGCTCCGGTGAGCCAATCTCAGTGATTTCCTAGGTATTTCTTGAAGAAGCTGAGTTGTCTTGTAATGTCACTTAAAATCATCACAGCAGTTTCTGCAGTGGGAAATAATTCGCTGGTTCCTCTGATTGCGTAGACGTGCCCAAATCTAGCCATGAACAGAAGGTAGGCACTTGACAGATAGCTCCTTTTTCTTTCATCCCTTATGTGAAGAGGGTGATACTCATGGTCAACTAGAACGCGAAGCTTCGGTGCGATCTCGCTAGATTGACTGAATTGACCAAACTCGTTCGAAGTGCCCCATGAGTTTACGTGTATGAAAACCAACTCAACATCTGAGCCTGAAAGTATTGCTTGTTCAGCTAGCACTGGGTTGACGCTTGGATCAATATGGTCTTCGGGAATTAGCACTGTAGTTTCGGGATGTTCATCCATTACACGGTCTCTGATTCTCCTTCTCTCGTCTAGTCCCTCCCCCGCGGCGCCCAAGAGTGCGATAACAATCGAGGTAGTGGAGTTCTCGACTTCTAAACGAAGTATAG
>JASHPO010000159.1 GCA_030038075.1 Nitrososphaerales archaeon
ACTTGTTACGACAAGTCCCAGAATTGCAAAAGAGCTACCCAGTTTCAATCAGGAGCTGACCAGTCTAACCTCTAGGAAAAAAAGCGAGGCCCCCAGAAGGATGGCTGCCTACGTTAGAATTCTGAAGGAAGTTCAGCTCGCCAATATAGTAGCAAAGAACAATCATGATTCTCTGATTCTAATGGATGGAACACTGACTACCCCCCCGGTGAAAGACATCAAGACGCTGGTCGATGAAACCCGTGAGGCGTGCGAGGTGAATGGAAACACTCTTGTGGGCGTATCGAAAGATTCGAACACCAATCATCTAGGGTCGGTCGCGTCGGACGAGGAATTGCTACGGAGCGTTCAACGGAGTGACTTGCTTTACATAAAAGCACCCATCCCGATCGACAAGAGACTAGGATGGGGCGACGTTTACTTTGCGAAGCTACACTCCGCCGCGCCGAAATGGTTCAGAGTTGATATAGCTTCAACTACTTTGAAGCCTGAGGAAATTTTCGGTGAATTGGCACAGTTTGCAAGAAATCAGCTATCACTCGGGTATCCGCTCCCTCTGGTCCAGGCTCATATGATGGCAGTTGAACTGAGGAAATACCCAGGGCTCTATGATGAACTTTTGTTCAAACTTGGACAAGAGGCTGGACTCGATCTTGATGAAATTGCTTGGGGGAGAACCGACGTAGAGGGGAAGAGATTTGACGCGTTTCACGCTTACTTAGACCTCATAGCAAAGAGAGGTTCCTGAAATAATGAGCAAAGATGGAAAAATCGGCGAGGTTGTGGAAGCGGCTGTTTCTTCGGGACTTGAGGTAAAACTTGGTCTAACCAGCCCCGAGCAGATTAAGACCGGATATCCTGTTATTGCCGAAGGGGAAAAATTCGACTTTTACAGTGTTGTTATGGACATCTACAATCCCCCCGTACCTGTGATAGACACCGTTGCGACGTCAAATTTAGCGAAAATGGCGATACCTGCCGTCTCTGGCGGGATGCAAAAAGGCTACTTTGGGAACATATTCTACAGCAAGGCGCATCTCGAACCAATCCAAATTATTGACAAGAAAACTGGAGATTTGGGCGAGGTTGAAACTATTCCGCAGTACTTCACAGAAGTTCGCTTTGCGACGGCTGAAGACGTAAAAGTGATCTACCAACCCACGGAGACCTCGCTCCCTCTCGGGAACCTTCGTGGTATTCCCGAATTCCTAATTCCAATCGACTTTGAAAAACTCACCCAGAAAGCTTTCGCTATTTTGGGTCGTACCGGAATGGGGAAGAGCTTTCTGAACAAAATTATCTGTAATTTTATTCTTCAAACAAAGGTCGCCTCGGTTCTTGTGTTTGATATGCATGGGGAGTATGGGATGTTCTCTGCCACCGATAACAGCAGAGGATTGAAGTTCTATTTTCCCCAGAAGGTTGAGTGGTTTACTCTCGACTGGGCAAAAACAAAAGAAGCAATTCCGTTTTTCATCGATCCGCGTTCGATATCTCCGGAAGACCTGATACTTGCTATCTCGGATCTGAGTCAGCGCATGAAAGACGCGATATGGGAGATCAATCGTGCCAAGGCAGACGCTGACCTTCTGGCTTCAATAAAAACGGCCGTGCCGTCACAAACGGTTCCGGAGTCAACTTTGCGTGGACTGCAAGCTAGGGTAGGACGATTGAGCCGCCTCGAATTCATAAAAGAGACGCCAAAATCGATGAAGGAAGACCCCTTCAACACAATGCTCAGGAGAGTGAAGGAATCGAAGTCCATAGTACTGGATTTCGGGCGATACGGGAAAGATTCGATGGTGTACTTGTTTGTGGCGAACGTTATATCCAGACGACTTTTGGATCTCTACGAAGACAAGAGCGACGAACTTCCTCGCCTAGTGATATTTCTCGAAGAGGCGCACAAATTTCTCGATCCTTCCGTGGCAGACCTAACAATATTTAGCGTCCTCGCGAGAGAAATGAGGAAATTCAATCTAATTGTATCGCTGATAGATCAGAGACCTTCCAAGATCGATGACGAAGTTATGAGCCAGCTGGGCAATCGAATAATCCTTTCACTTAAAGAGACCAACGACCTCAAGCGCGCGTTATCTGGAGTCCCAAAGGCTGACATCTGGGGAAATATTGTTCAGACTATCCCTGGAAGGACTGCCCTCATTGTGGGAGATGCAGTAAGGGTACCTACTGTTGTTGAAATTCTCGATTATTCAAAAATTCAGGACTTTTTGAAAGATCCTCAAACCGGGAAGAAAAGGCAGACAAGTGAAGAGATTCAAAGGATAGCAAAAGACGCCGAAAAAATTGTCACCTCAATAAGTTAGATTCTATATTTCGTCAAAGCTTTTGCCGAGAGTTCCTATCCCGCCCCAGTATCTGTAGAAATCCGATTGCCTCAGCTTGGGTATTGATCTTACCGGCATGCCCATCGCTTCCCTTACCGCCATCCATATCACGTTCGCTCCGCTGAAAACGTTCGCCGCCATTGTTCCCTGGACCCTGGGATTGCACTCTAGAATCTTCGGAACCCCGCTTGCGTCGAGCTTGAACTGGAAGCCGAACGCATATCGCAGCTTCAAGGCCCGCGCAAGCTTCAACGAGTAATCCATGATGTCCTTCCTGTATTCGAGCCTTGTCCTGAAGCTGATCCCGTTCACAATTTCCATCCTCAACCGGGGTATCGCAACAGAGACCTTCTCACCTGCGAATGCGTCCACCGTATATTCGTCTCCCGGCAGGAATTCCGTCGCAAGCAGTTCTGGGAAGGCGCCGCGCTCCAGGATTTTTGAAAGTGCTTCCAGAGAGATCTCCGTGGTATGCGGCTTTTCGGAGAGGAACCTATTCGCGTCCCATGATGTCTCTTCCCTCAAAACACGAAAACCCCTGCTCCCGAAGGAGACCTGGGGCTTTACGACGACAGCACTTTTCGGATATCCCAGTTGAAAAGCACGTTCTCTCAATTCTTCTACAGAATGCGCAATGTAAAATTCAGGGCACGGAATCCCGATCTCAACGCAGACTTTCATGAGTTCGTACTTATTGTTCGCTCTCTCTACTGCGGAAGCATCAGAAACCGTTACCTTTGCATCGACTTTATGCAAGTTCTTTGAGAGAGCTGCAGTTTCTCTGGTCGTTTGTGGGATG
>JASHPO010000160.1 GCA_030038075.1 Nitrososphaerales archaeon
TCGGAAATCATAGTCTTATCTTGGTTAATCGTGATGAATCCATCGGCCCAATACCCCAAGAACTCTACTGCAACATAGAACACCACAGGAATTTGAATTTCGTTTGACGCTTCGGAGACATCCCTCAGTTCATCAAATTTCGTATCAGAAAACATTAGACGAACGTCGTGAGCTCCCATGTTTCGCGCTCGCCGCTGAACGTCGATAAGAGCGTCTCTTTTCACTTTCAAGCCGTTAGGACTCGATATTTGTTCGAAGAGGGGCTCCGTGGCGGTGCGCAATACTTCACATGCCATCCGTAATGCGATCAATTCGCGAGGTCTCTTACGCCGGAGAGTCTTGCGAAGCTCATCTTCAATAGATACTGCGCCGTATGGTTCGCAGGCTTTCGTAACTGTTTCATGAACTGGCATAGTCATCAGCAGGTCTCCAGCCAATCCGATAGCTGGTGTGGAATGAACAGTGCCGTCAAATCTCAGGTTTTCTTTTAACCAATTGTCCAGCTGATCCGACAGATGTTCGTTTGTCTGTATGTCGTAGAGGAATGTCCATTTGTGGTAGAATTGCAAGTCCCTAGTTGATGTTGAAATTATCAGCCTGATGTCCCCTTCTAAGGGAATAAGCAACATGGCCCATCTCGTCATAGGAATGGAATTCGTAAAGTAACAAAGTAGTTCGTATGATTGCGAGTTGCCAAAAATCACTAGCGCAAGTAGTTTCCTTTCTGACATGATTTTTCTAATAGCCTTTATTCTCTCTTCAAATTCATCTATAGGTAAAAACTCCTGATCCCAAGTCGATCTTCCGTTCAGGACAACAGGTTGCATCGTTCGCATGTCTCAGACTTCCTCAAATCAAATCAATTAGTTACACTGTCGATTCCGGGTTTGCGTTTGGTTAGAGGCGTTCCTCCCTTCCTCGTGATAACGATTGGTTCCCCACACATCATATACCCAGTTTCAGGCAGGTACTGGTTCGGATGCATTACGAACATCATGTTCTCCTCGAGCACTGTCTTGTTTTCGATACCAATGTCACCAGGAGATATCGAGCTGATACCCAAGCCGTGGCCTCGCACGCGCATATACGGGGGACGACAGTACTTCTCATAACCTGCCTTTTCAAGCGGAGAATTCATTGCCTGGACTACATCTGAAACAGTGGCGCCAGGAATCGCGGAACGTAGACCCTGATCTATCGAATTTGTAAGCAGTGCGTATTTCTCCAGTAATTCGTCTCGCAAGGGGCCGATTACGACGGTCCTGCAGATCTGTACGAACTGCCCACCATAGCATGGTGATATTTCGGTGAGGATAATATCCCCACTCGCAAGTACTCTCCGGAGCGGGGGGTGAACCAGCCTGTTATGCTGTGATGAGCATAATAGGAGGAAATCGTCTTCGGCGCCGAGTGTTTTCATATGTGAATCGGCTTCTGAACTGAGCACGTACTCGTACACTCCCGATCGTGTTACCTCCAACATCTTTCCGTATCCCTGCTCCGCGATCTCGGTCGCCTTCCTAGCGTTTTCGATCTCTCGGCTTGATTTGACCCGGAATATGCGATAAAATTCATCATCTACACTCATCATGTTTACATTTTTTAAGGCATTAATCATTGGGACAGCTAGAGCTCTTTTTACTTTACTTAGACCAACTATGCCAGTCCGAATAGTGGTTGACGTAGATTTGCTTATTTCGCTTTTGAGCGCCTCACAAGAATCTTCAATATTATCGTAGCTTTCAACTTGTAGCGAAGTATCAAGTTCAGCAGCACGGTGTCTATCGCACCGGGCGACGTACAAACTGATTGTACCATCATTCCTACAAAGAACCATAGTTTCGCCTATCGACTTTAGACCCACCGTGGCGAAAACAGGATTTGGTTCTGTGAATACATGGAACCCATCGTGGAGTAAAACAAGATAGTCCAGATCTTTGTTTTGCATCATATCGATAATGCGGCGAGTCTTATCTAACATAGTTCTGTGTCATCGTTCAAAGGAGGGTTAAAGGAGCGCGTTTTATATAGATCTGATGTAGTTGATTTTCTATTTCAGTATGAGCGGAATTACAGAAGAAGCTGAGGCCACGACTCGCCAAAATATTGAGGAACAAATCCGAAGCGTTGTTCCACGCGATCTTCTTCCCACCAGTGCATATGCTCCTATCCCCGGAATCTATGACGTTGGTTGGAAGCTGTGGAAGGAGCTTCCCGAAGCAGATTTTGCAAGGGAAATGAGGGAATTTGATGACTCGATAATCAATGAAAACAAAGAATGGGTGATGAGATATTCACCAATGCTCGCAAATGGAGAACTTAGTCTAGAGCAGGTCAAACTCTCGGAGCTTCAAAGTTATCTGGGCGTAGATAATTTTCCAATTACAATAGTCAATCACGTGTACCATAATCTGAAGAACAAAGAGGTTAGAGATATAATTCTGAGACACACAGCTGAGGAGGTTGGGCATGCCGAGCTCAAGGCTGACTTTTTGGTTTATGGGTTTGGGCTTGATAGGGTTCGTGACGTATGGAACGGGAAGCCAAATCTCTCAAAGCCGATAAATTTCGGAGGTTCTTTTCCCGCGATAGACGCTCTACGAAAAGAGAGTCCCTCGCTCGCCTACGCCACTGTTCCTTTTCTTGAACGCAACTTGCCCTTGATGAATCAAATTCAGGGCAGAGCCCTTCGCGAGAAATACGGTTTTCCGGACAAGGTACTCGGATTCTACGATTTGCATAGCTATGTGGATATCTACCATGAACGGCTCGCGTTATACATAATGGCGAAGTACTCCGCAAGCAAGAAGGCCCATGAACTTTTTCGAAATGCCATTGAACAAATCAGAAACGAACACATCGAAGTTTTCCAAGCTCAATACAGAGCGCTTAAAGCCCTCTAAAGTACGTCTTTCAAAAGTCGCCATTTAGCATATAATGTGCAAACGTGTGCTCGACAATGTGCTCTAGGACAGAATGAATATTAGTGAAACTCTGCACATTCACAAATGGTCAAATTGACCGATTGGGCATCGTTACGTCAAGAGGAATAATCGACCTTGAGCTTGCTGGATCGATTTCCAACATTGATGGCATTGAGAGTATTTCACGGAATTTGATCAGTTTTCTCTCGGGAGGGCACGACGCAATACGGCGCACGCGTAAACTGGTCAACGAATTGGACGGTGCTGGCAAATTTAGCAGTGCTGATGACAGCGAAAAAAATCAATTTCCAAAACTTCTAAACTCTCAGTCAGAGGTCCGACTGAGACCTCCAATAACCAATCCTCAGAAAATATTCTGCGTAGCTACAAATTATCCTTCTCACCTGAAGGAAGTCGATGCGGAGCCGCCGCCAGAGCCCTATTTCTTTTGCAAATTTGCAAACAGTCTAGTAGGATCTAATGACCCGGTTGCAATACCAAAAGCCTCGACCAAAGTGGACTACGAAGGGGAGCTCGCTGTTATAATAGGTAAGCGTGGCAAGTACATATCGCGAAGGGACGCTTACTCCTACGTTGGAGGCTATTGCGTAGCAAACGATGTCTCTTACAGGGATCTTCAGAAACCGCCATGGTGGCCGTCAAAGATCGGTCGTCTCGGGCAAAACTGGGTCAAAGGGAAGGCACTGGATTGCAGCCTTCCCATCGGTCCCTATCTAGTAACGCCCGACGAAATAATTAATCCTTATCCGCTTCGTTTGATAACTAAACTCAACGGTGAAGTCCGTCAAGATGACTCTACGTCAAGCATGATTTTCAAAATACCTGAAATGTTGGAAAACCTCTCTTCCGGCATAACGCTCGAAGTAGGTGACATCATTCTTACAGGAACTCCGAGCGGCGCAGCACAATTTGCTGATCAGTTCTTGAAAGCAGACGATACTATTGAAGTTGAAATTGAAAGGATCGGCGCCATAAGAAATCAGATGACCATTGAGATGACATAATCAATTTTTCAGGGATCCTCGTTTCAAGCTATGAACGCTTGGATCGCATTCCCTAGTGGTTCTCAGGGCCGAGTGGGGTTTTGAGAAACCTGGAAAAGATCTCTTTGTTTTGCCAGCTCAGGCTTTCGAGCTCTAAAGGATCTAGCTGAATCTTGTAACCAAGCTTGGGTGATTCGATCTCCAACCTTTCGCCGTTTCTTGTATTGATCTTTCTTACTAGCACCACCGCAAACTCATTTGCAATACAAGTTTCATTTTCCTGATCCATGGATCGTTTTAC
>JASHPO010000021.1 GCA_030038075.1 Nitrososphaerales archaeon
TCAAAATCTTCCTGTGACTTTACTCTGCTTAGAATTGTCAGCGTCTCGTCAAAAGAATTTTTGATGAACTGGGGAGTTTGACTTTTCTTCCCAGTAAGACCTTTGATGTCGACCGTGCCGTCCTGCAATACGCCGAAATAGTTTTTCTTCCTCTCGCTCATTGCAACATATCTGTAGACTTTGTCAACTTCAATTTCAATTCCAAGCTCTTTTTGGGTCCACGAGGATACCTGATCAATTTGTTCCTGCGAAGGCGCTCTGATGAACAGACTATCTGTGTCGCTGTAGACGACTTCGATTCCCAGCGACCTGCATTGCTCAATCGTTCTCGTGATCGAGTAACGCCCTAAAGATGCTACAGCCTCAGCGGCGGGCAGACAGTATAGCGGAAAACTCTCAAATCCGAGGACCCCGTAACTGGCATTGAGGAGGACTTTTAGGCCCTGGCTAACGACCTTGTACAATTCGAGATCCTGTTTTGACAATGTCTTCGATTTTGTCAGCTGCTTGTAATACTCGACTCTAAGATCTCTTAGCGATCCTACTACTAGAGATTCGATGCCGCGGTTCTTTGTGCATGTCCAGTGTCCTACCTCGGGAATCATGTTTTTCCTGCACTCCTCGTGGATGCAGTTGACTGTTTCGTAAGAGATGTTGTGAACCTTGATGATACTGGGATACAGAGACGCAAAATCCAAAACGGACACGTTGAAGTGAACGCCGCTTATCGGCTCGATAACAAGTCCACCCTTGTACTTCTTTCCTTTGATGATCGCTTCCGATTTTGCCCCGCCTCTTTCCTTCAGTTCCTCGGACCTGGGAATTAGGGCGTTCTGCCGCCTGTGCTCGAAGTACAGCATGCTTCTAATCCAGTTTGATACTCCTAATCTCGACAGGTCGTCGATGGGCATCTTGCCGACGCGGGCAATAACTACTAGAAGTTTCAGCAAGACATCATTGTATATAGAAACGAGCTTGTAGGTTATGAGCGTGTCCTGAAGATTGTAGTTAGCAAGCTCGTAAATCGGAAGGTCGCCGATTAGCCCGTCGAATTCGACCTTGGATTCATTCAGTAGGCCCTCGGCCACTCCGTTAAGGGTGTGGTCGGAATATTTGTTTCCGAATGCGTAGATCTGCAAAGAGCGGTTGTTGAATGTCTTGTAGAGGTCGATGTGCACGCCGTGTTTCATTCCCCCAAAGTTGTTGCCCAGCACAATTGGAATCTCTTCCTTGGTCAGTCCAATCTCAGCCCTTTGAGCCCGGTGGTACAGATAGCTTAGGTCGAAATCGTCGCCGTTGAATGTGGCTATGAATGGATAATCCAGCATGTCGGTGAAGAGTTTGACTAAAAGGTCTCTTTCGCTCTGGAAAAACAACAGCTCAGCCGTATTGGGCACGTCCTCTCTGTTTCCGATTTCGATATCCTTCCTGTCGAGAACGTAGATCCGCTGTAATTTGTCTGAGACCAGCGAGACTGATACGACGGGCTGGTCCGCAATGTCAGGATTAGGAATTCTGTTTTCCAGTGCGAGAACCTCGATGTCCAGTGCGGCCCTTTTGAGATAGGGGAGTGGCTGGTTTAGGAGCGCGGCCCACTGCTCGATTTGCCGCGCCATGTCGGGCTGCGCCGACTGAAGGGCACGTTTAAGAGAGTCCTGAACTTCGTGCGGTGTCTCGAAGGGAACCGCAACGATCTTTCCGTTCTCTATCTTATAGAAAGCGCCTACGTAAAGACCGTTGTCGTAGAGATAATTCTCGTAATACTTGATGTCTGCTTCCCAGGCGGTAATCGAATTCCGAAGGCTATTTTCCTGGCCGCCGATCGCGAGAGGGTCAGTTGCGACAATCTTGCTCACCGTTATCTCCTTATCCTGAATCAGATCGCGCTTGTTGAAGGGGACAATTTCCAAAATGTTCGGGCGTTCTTTCTTCAGATATTCCAGATCGGAAACGGGAAGTTTGGAAAAACAATACGGCTTGTGGCCGCTGGAGTCAGACCATAGATAGACCCGGTTAGTTTGTGGCTCGTAGAATTTCAACTGGGCGACTCTTCGCTCTCCGTCGTAGGTCGCCGAAACCAGTACCGAAGGACCGAGCTCGCGGCACTCTGTTGTTAATTCCTTGAGCTTAGCTTTCAGGGCGGATCTAGAGTCAGCACTCGTCACGAACGGCTTGGGTCTCTCGGGTATGAAGGTTGAGGCATCCAGAGTCTGCTGGACTTGCAAGTCATATTCGTTGAACGCAACCGGTATAAACCGTTAGCGGCAGTTGTAAGGAACTTGGATTAATGGCCGCAGGCGGCTTTTGCATCGTCTACCTAAGACGAACGAATTTTAATGATTCATTGAATCTCCGCTATTTTTTGGAAAAACTCGTGTTTTTTTCCTAAAGGTTCCTTTAAGAACAATTTGCGCAAACTTGACAATAGACGTAGAAAACGAAGTCTTGGACTCGGTTTCGGCCTCTTAACTCACGTTAGAGAAGCAAAAGAAGGATGTCCGTGGAAAAAATCCGCGGATTTAATCTACGACTGGATTATCGGCAGGACATCGCCAGTAATCGTTTCGAGATTTCGAGCCTTCTGGGTCTGCTGCGCAATCACTGAGCAACCGCAACCCGCATGGTGCTGCTTGCCCTTCCGGAGAGTTCCGCGGTAGAGCCCTTGTTCCAGAGTGTGACCAGAGCGCTTTTCCCATTCCTCGATTGGTATAGCGTATTTCTGCTGTATTCTGTCCCTGTACCACTCCGGAATCACGTTGAACGCGCAGAAGGGAATGATTCTCTTATCTGGAGTGACGTAGTGAATGTCGCAGCGCATCAGCCTCTCTTCATCGTGATTGTACTTGTCTTGGAAGTGCATCATGCCGAGGAACATTGTCTTTTGGTGGAAGTCGCCGAGAGCCTCGTAGTCGTGCTTTACGAGCGCATTGAACAGGAGCTTTGAGAGGTTTATTCCTTCGGGAGTCTTTTCCTTGTCGATGAACTTGCTAAGGTTTGCGAGAATCTTTGGAATAACGACGAGCTTGCTCGCGCCCGAGTTCAATTCGTCCGCTTTGTCCTGAAGATAGTTGAGCAACCCTTCCATGTCAACAAAGCGAGTCAGGGGGATCAGTTTGTCATGGTCTTTGAACACATAGGTTCCGGCGCCGCAGGCAAAGTGTATCGAAAGCTCGTACTGCGGCTTCTTTGTGAATGCTTCGATAAAGTGAGTCATCGGGACGCAGGTCGGCACTGTAAACCAGTCATCCTCCACAATTTCGCCCTTCGTCTGCTGCTCTATTCTCTGAATTGCGTCGGGTATTGTTATTCTGTACTTTTCCCTCTCGGTCTTGCTCATCCTTCCGGTGAGCGAGACTGGCTGGAAGTTGACTGATCGGATAACGTCAATGTTAGCCTGTCCAAATCGAATTATCTGAGCTAATTCGTGATCGTTGACCGACTTGATCACTGTAGGAACAAGAACGATACCCAGACCTGCCTTGCGACAGTTCTCGATTGCATAAGGTGCCTCCCAGTGGTTCTTTCCGTTAGTCCTGGGGGAAACTCCGTCAAAGCTCATGTATACCGTGTTAACTCCGGCCTCGCGCAACCGCTTTACAAGAGCTGGGTCAATCGCCATGTTGATCGAATTGCTGTTCAGCTGAATATGGTCGACTCCCTCTTCCCTGCATATCCTGACGATTTCGGGAAGGTCCGCTCGCAGAGTTGGCTCGCCGCCAGTAATCTGAATTGCATTTCCAGGAACGGGTCTCTCAGCGCGTAGCGCTTTCACCATTCCTCGGATCTGATCTAGGGAGGGTTCGTAAACGTACGCACCTTCAACGCCCTTCTTTGCATAGAAGAAGCAGTACCAGCAAGTAAGATCGCAGCGGTTCGTGATGACTAGATTGGTCAGACCGCTGTGACTCAAGTGTGAGGAACACAGACCGCAGTTTTTCGGGCAGTTACACTTTGAAAGCGGAACGTTGGGGTTGTCGATACCCTTACCGTCGTGGAAGTACCTAGCAAACTTCTTGAACAATCTTGCAGAGCCAAAATACAGCTCCTCGCAAATTCCATGATCTGGACACGTTTTCGTTAGCCAGATTTTCTCGTCTCTCTCGAAGACGAGAGCAGGAATCGTTCTGTTACACTCGGGGCAAATACTAGCCGTTTCGTGCGGTAATGCATAGACTGGCACAGTATTGGAACGAGTCTGAATTTGCACTAATGGCAAAAGCTCTTCTACGCGTTGCATGAAGTCACCTACTACTCGCAGGGGTATTTAAGAATGCCTTTAGCATTTGGGCGTATTTTGAAAGTTTGAGAGTGTATGCACGAGTCATATAAGTCCTCTTCAGCGGTATAACGACAAATGTCTTTGACACAACGTGAGACAAAGCCCGTAAAAATCGCAAAGCCATTCAACAACGAGTCTATCGAGAAGGCGGTCATTTCCGTCCTGAGATCGGGGATGTTGGTTCAGGGACAGTTTGTAAAGCAATTCGAAACCAACCTCTCGGAATACATCGGATGCCGATATGTCATAGCGGTGAATTCCGGGACCGCAGCATTACAAACTGGTATCGCGACGATCAAAAAATTTCGAGGTCTCCCAAAAAATGCAGTTCCGGAAGTTGTCACAACTCCGC
Source organism: Nitrososphaerales archaeon (assembly GCA_030038075.1). Lineage (GTDB taxonomy): Archaea > Thermoproteota > Nitrososphaeria > Nitrososphaerales > CADDZS01 > DATLTL01. The sequence continues at coordinate 4,632 of JASHPO010000021.1, forward strand.
TTAGTTTCGCGGCCACGGCAAACGCCGCCGTTGGATCGGGCTGTCTTCCGGTGTTTGCGGATGTAGATGAAGAAACTTTCAACATTGACCCTGAGAAAGTAAAGGAAAAAATCGGACCAAATACTATTGCGATCGAGCCCGTCGATGTTTACGGACTACCCGCAGACCTAGACAGCATAAGGATAGCAGGCAAGGACAAGATTCCGATTGTGGAAGACGCCGCAGAAGCAATCGGCGCCAGTTACAAAGGAAAAAAAATCGGAAACGTCGCCAAAATTTCTTGCTTCAGCACTTATGCGACAAAGAACCTGCATACCTGCGAGGGAGGTTTCGTAACGACAAATGATGAGGCGCTTGCCAGCGAGATGAGGATGGTGAGAAACCAAGGGCAAGCCTCCAGATACAACCAAGCGACGCTGGGTTTTAACTTTCGTATGCAGGAAATAAACGCGGTTATCGGACTGGAACAGCTGAAAGTGTTGGACGAACTGAACGCAAAGCGGATGAAGAATGCCTTGGTGATCAAAGAGTCGCTTTCGAGTTTGGAATGCCTTGGTTTCCAAGAAGTTCACAATCCGAAGGAACACGCATGGTACCTTTTTTCTCTAACTCTAGATGAACGCAAGGCGGGCATGCCCCGAGACAAGCTTGTACAGCGCCTAAAGGAGCAAGGCATAGAAGCGGACATTGCGTGGCCGACTCCGATTCATCTACAGCCTTACTACAGGGAAAAATTCGGATTCAAGGAAGGCGATTTTCCTGTCAGTGAGAAAATCTGCAAGATGGTTTTCCAGATACCGATACAGCCGTTCCTCACTGATGACGAAATCCAACGAATGATAAGTGCTATGAAGTCTATTCTGGTCTAGTAAGCTCTAGCAAAATAAGCAATCTGAGTCGCATTTCGCCCGCAGACCATGCATTTTGAACCTTCTTCGGGTATCTCATCGAACGGGATCAGCCGAATGTCCGAACCCGTTTCCTCCTTCACCTTGATTTCGCACTCGCTCGATCCGCACCATCCACTTTTCGCAAAGCCTCCCTTTTCCATTTTCTCTTTTAGCTCCGAATACGAATTCACTTCCGAAATTTCCTCATCTAGTCTTTTCTTCGCAGATGCAAAAAGGAACGTCTGTATTTCGTCGAGCTTCTGTTTTGCAGTTTCGGCTATTTTGGAAAGGGGAATGGTTTCTTTGTTGCCGGAGTCCCTTCTCACAAAGACCGAGGTCAAGTTAGCAAGGTCTCTAGGTCCAATTTCGATTCTAAGAGGCACTCCTTTCAGCTCCCATTCGTTGAATTTCCAGCCCGGCGTGTAGTTCTCCCTCGAGTCCAGAAAAACGCGTAGTCCCGAATCGGAAAGTTCGGCCTCGACTTGCCTACATTTTGCAAGAACATCCCCTGATTTTGTGGATGAAAAAATAATTGGGATGATCGCGACCTGAATCGGTGCAACTCTCGGAGGAAGAACCAAACCCTTGTCGTCGCCGTGCATCATTACGAGCGCTCCTACGAGTCTCCACGAGATTCCCCACGAGGTCTGCCAGACAAAGTGAAGTTCGCTGTCTTCTCCCAGAAATCTAATCTCGAATTGCTTTGAAAAATTCTGACCCAAGTGATGTGAAGTCCCCATCTGAACTGCCTTTCCGTCAGGCATCATTGCTTCAAGCGTTGTCGTGTACACCGCTCCCACGAATTTCTCCTTCTCCGTCTTTTTCCCGATCAATACCGGAATCGATAGTAGCTCGTGCATCACTTGCCGGTAAGTAAGAAGAATGTCCATCACTTCCTTCTCCGCTTCCTTTTCGGTTGCATGGGAAGTGTGTCCCTCTTGCCAGAGAAATTCTGAGCTCCTGAGGAAAGGTTTCGTTGACTTGATTTCAGCTCTGAGAACGGAATTCCATACGTTCAAGAGCATAGGAAGATCACGCCAGCTTCTGATCCACTTTGACATCGAATCGTGAATTATCGTCTCCGAAGTAGGCCGCACAGCATATTTTTCAGAGAGCTCTTGAGTTCCTGACCTAGTCACCCAGAATACTTCTGGCGTAAAACCCTCGAAATGTTCTGCTTCCTTCTTCAGGAGCGATTCCGGAATCAACGTCGGAAAGTATGCGTTCTTGTGCCCTGTCTTCTTGATTTTTGAGTCAAAAAAAGACTTTATCTGTTCCCATATCTCGAACCCGTAAGGTCTGAGGACCATGAATCCTTTGCCACTCGCATAATCGGCGAGCTCTGCCTTCAGTACTAGCTGCGTGTACCATTCGGAAAAATCCTGGGACTTTTTAACAGAGAGACCCAGAGCTTCTTTTTCGCTTTGTTTTGAGGGAGCTTGCTTGTTTCCATCTTTCAAACTCACCTAACGATTGACCCCCGAAATTCCCCGATAACTTTCAAGAGGTCTATTTCTAAGCTTTCTTATCAGCAATAGAAGGAGAACGACAGAGCCTACAATCGCTAAAATCAAAGTGTAGGTCGTGATGAAAGCGTAAGCGCTGAGCAAAGTCGAGTTGTTGAAATCGAAAGCGGACAGGAAGTAGTCGATCGACCAGTGCAGAAGTATAGTTGAGGGCAAACCGTACACATAGTAGAGTCCACCTAGCGCAACTCCTGCCGCGGCCGCGCTTGCAATCTTTCCGGGCCCCCAGCCGGCTCCAAGAAGCACGTGTGCCAGTCCGAAAAGAAGCGCGCTAACTCCGATCATCACGTAAATCAAATTCAGATGCCGTTTGTATTGCTCGGGTGTATCGTTCTTCTTCAGATAACGGGAGGGATGCCACAGTGCGAGGAGGCCATCACGCACCTTGCCTTTTGCCATAAGTACAATTAGTGCGGCTACTCCGATCGGAATCATCCTGAACCCGATCTCCTCGCGCAACGGCGCTATTGCGAGCTCGACAAATTCGAGAAGAGGATCGACGGTTGGAAGACTACCAGTCGAAATTCCGCCTGCAGCCTGAATGAGAGACAGCAACACTGTTCCCCACAGCACGACAGGAAAAACGATCAGCGTTGCAAACATTGCATTGTCCATCAGTCCTTCGATTCCGCGAACCGACGCATCTTTTATGGCGCCGATCAAGCTTTTGAATGGTCCGTTTAGCGCCATTGCGAACAGAATTATGTAAACGGTCCAGAGCACAATGAACAACTGTCCCAAATTGAATGTAATCGGGATATCAACAGTAATCAAAGTCACAAACAGGATAATCCCGCTTCCCACGGTAGCAGCCGTGTAATTCTGTTCAGAGTCTGATGTCAAACTGACATACTGCGGAGAGCCCGCAAGCGGAGTTTCTCCAACTCCCGCAATCCAAACGTAATGTACAGTATTTCCATCGGATTCGATCTGCGACAATGTACTAGCTGAAATTTGGTAGCTGCCTTGCACGTCCCCCGAAGAGTTCGTCGTCACCGTAGCTATCTGATAACCGGTATTGACATCAATGTACGCATTTCCCGCCGAATCATATGCAATCGCAGGATCAATCCAAATCTCTCTCGAAACGCCCGGATCAAGTCCGATGGCAGTGATATTCAGCAACACGTTCCCACCGTTGTGGTCTGTCAGTGCCAGGACATTGCTCGCAGGTTCGTTGTAAACATAATAGGCCCCGACAGCGAAGGAAGCAAACTCGAACAGTAGCAACACTATGAAAGCTACTGCCAGGACAATTGCCACGTAATGGCGATTTCTTTTGTTCAAGTAGCTCATCTGTTGCAAAAACAAGCACGCCGTAGGCTACGTTAGGTCGGATGATTCTCGTTTATCGGCTTAAAGCGTTGCGGGAAAAGACTTTTCTCATTCTCAGATTATGTATGGCCTTGGCATGAGAGTTCGCTTAATGTGGCACACGCCGAAGCCCGAGATCATGGTTGCCCTCGCGATGCGGCGCTGTTACAATTCCAAGCCCATAGAGGATTTGGAGAAGGAGATCGAGTCCAAACCCGGCTACGAGAAGGAACTGATAGCAAAGGCACTGCGCGACAAGACTTTCGACGTAATTGAGCACGCGGTTTTCATGTTTGAAATCGAGGGCGTGAGCAGAGTTTGTACTCACCAACTCGTTCGACACCGGATAGCCAGCTATGATCAGGAAAGTCAGAGGTTCAGCGCAGTTGAGAGGGAGGACTTTATCGTGCCACCCTCGGTCCAGACTACTCCTGAGGCTCTTGCAATATATCAGAATCTTTTGAAGGATTCGATTACAGCCTTCAAAAGACTCAAGGAACTTGAGGTTCCTAAAGAGGACGCTCGCTTTGTGCTCCCGCAATCGATAGGGACCAAGCTGGTTATCACTGCGAACGCCCGAAGCCTGATGCACTTCTTTTACCAGAGAACGGCGACCCAGGCCCAGTGGGAAATTAGGGAACTAGCCGAAATGATGCTTGGCGAATGCAGGAAAGTTGCCCCCACAATCTTCAAAGAGGTTATCGAGGTTTAGAAGGCGAGAACGAGTTGGCCTACTTTACTGATCCGATGGGTGATGAATTCAAAAAAGCAATCGAAGAAGCTATGAAGGATATGGAGGAAGAAAAGTCAGTTGCCGATAAACCGAAGAAAGCAAAGAAAAAGAGAACCCAGCAGTATTCGCGGAAGACGAAGCTTTCTTTGAAATGATCTATTTTTCCTTCGGCACTTCTTCAAGCGCAACGTAGCCAGAATATCCGCATTTTGGACAGCCGTAATACTCCGGGACTAGCCATCCCGAAAGTGGACTCGCAAGAACAAGCTGGGATAGGCATTTAGGGCAGAGCTTCTTCCTGCCCGAAAGTTTTCTCCTCTTCAGCTTGATTTTAACTTCTGGCGCGGTTTCGTCGACCAGATCAGATTCCGTTTGGGAGGACATTCGAAGAGCTATTGGACCTCGATGGTATTCTCGCCGAATCCCATGTTAACCAAGCTGTCACGAACCTGGTCGCGATGGTCCCCTTGAAGCAAGATGTAGCCTTCCTTCGCTGTTCCGCCGCAAGCAAGCTTGCTCTTGAGGTCTCTGGCAATCTTGATAAGGTCAGATCGCTTTGGATTTAGTCCCTCGACCATCGTAGTAGGCTTGCGAAACCTTCTCATCTCGAGTCTCACAACTATTCTAGTCTCTTCCTTTTCGAGTTCCTCGCATACGCAAAGATCCTTAGGAAGTCCGCACGTTGAGCATACCTCCGACATCACTTAAACCTCTCGGAAGATGCTTGGTAGGGTAGAAATCTCGTATTTCCTTTACGCATCGCTCACTGTTAAGTCAGCTACAAATTATAAAAGCCTTGTGTAAAAATCGCACAATTTTACGGACTTTGGCAAGAAGCGATATTAGTCGCTTCCACCAAATACCAAGTAAATGGCTGCAACCTGTGCAAGATGCGGAGAGCAATACCTGCCGATGTTAGAATCGGACGAAATAGAGGGCTTGTGTCCCGCGTGTTTGTTTGACCCGGAAAGAACTCAAAACTATTGTTCTGACGGCGTCTAAGATCGTTTTCTAACCGAATGAAATAAACGAAGATCGCCTAGTTGAAGTAGAGCGGGTTTGAAAATTTCAGTCTAGCAGCGTATCTCTTCGAAGGAGGCGCAGCCAACCTCGCTTTGATCCGTCCCTGGGAGGCTCTGCTTTGGCAGCTTTTTGAGCAATATTTTCTCCTGTCAGAGCCACCTAAACTAGACTGAATTGTTGAAAAAGCCTTCCCGCAAAAATCGCAACGTTGTTCTTCGGCATCATCCTTTTTCGCCTTTGACTTTCTTGGACCGGCGTACACCGGCTGAATGGTGTCGGTCGTCTGTTCGGAAATCATTGGCCCAATTCCACCCGCATCAAACTGGCACATAACTCTTGCCTATTGGGAGAATAGAGAAACAAACGAAGACCGGAGCAGCATACGGAGCAAAGGCCCACAATTTCCTTGCGCCCCTCGCATTGAGACACAGCTACAAATTGAATCGTCTCTGAGACGAATTTGTTCTTAAAGTTCAATCTCTAACATGAGGCGATCCCATATAGCAGAGTATAAGTTCTCTGTATAATTGTAAATACCATACTTATACTACTATATAGGCCAAAATAGAAATCAGCAAGCTCACACTTCTAGAATCCTCATCATCGAGCTTTGACCTAGACCGAGGGGAACGTCCTGCCACTTTACTTGAATGAGGTCGCCGTCCAGCCCAACGATCCTACCTTTTGCGATTTTTGATTTCGAAACGTCAAATTCGACTGTTCTACCCACAAACTTTTCGAGCTGCTCCATCGTCAAGTTCTCCTGTACGGCGGCGGAACAGGAGTAATCATCGTCGAATGTAATGACCACCGCAGTTATTGGCAATCTCTTCGATCATCCAATAATTGCATTCGATAATAAATTTACTGTCAAGCGGTGACAAGTACCTTGACCTGATTTTCAGAACGCGCAGAAGACATGGCTTCTTCGATTCTTTCCAAAGGAAACTTGCTCGTAATGAATTTCTTCACATCAATTTTCTTCGTCTCTAGATAATCTATTGCTTGAGCGAGTTCTCGTTCCGTCGTTGAATAACTGGAGGAAATTATAAATTCATGCAAGAAAAATTGGCTTAGATCGAGGTTATGACTAGCATCTTTGTGGGGCGCGCCAAATAAAAGCACATTTCCTGACCTTCTTACGCACTTGAGACTCTCCGCGAATGCCTTGCTACTCCCCGTGGCAACAATTACTAAATCATATCCAGCTCCGCCTGTCAGATCCAATGCCTTCGCGCTAAATGAACCATCTTGAGATTCGCTAAGGTTGATCGGTTTCGCCTCCTCGTGCTTTTCAGCAAAATCGAGCCGACTCGCAATAATGTCCACAGCCGATATTTCGGTAACCGGAGAAACAGAGCGAATCAGCTCCATGTGGAGCAGACCGATCGGTCCCGCACCAACGACTAGAATTCGCCGCAGCTTGTTAGAGAGAGCTTGTGTTCGAGCTAAACCGCGGATGCAACAGCCGAGAGGTTCTGCAAACGAAGCTTCCTCGAAAGAAAGATTGTTAGCAAACGCGTGAACTCCTCCACGGCTCACGTTGTAAGCTGAAACCAGGAATTCGTCTGCAAATCCACCCGGAACGAAATTGCTAGTTCGAAACCGCTCACACATCGTTTCCGCCCCAGCCCGACACAGCTCGCATTCGCCGCAGGAAACGTGATGATGCGGAATAACGCGGTCACCAACATGGAATTCGACCGCCTCGGACTCTGTAATGACGCCCGAGACTTCGTGGCCAAGCACCGAAGAAGTTATTCCTTGGCCGTTCAATTTTTCAAGGTCAGTCCCGCAGACGCCCGAAGCGATCATTCGAACCATAACAGACCCGGTCTCGAGCGAGGGTCTGTCCACCTGCTTAAGCTCCACGCCACCTTCGGCCTTGACAAAGGCCGCCCTAATTGTTCTCCTTGAACTTTCAGCTAGCATCCGAGAGCCCTCTCGATAGCTCCGCTATCTTTGCCCTCCAGTCCCTTGATAGAATAACCCCACTCGCGACCAAAATGCCATCCGCGCCCAATTCGATTGCCTTTTGCGCGTCATCTCCGCTAACTATGCCTGCGCCACATAATAGGTTGGTTTCAGAACCTGATATTCTATGTGCTTCGAGTGCCGATCTTGAACGCATAATTATCTCCGGAGAAGCCTTCGAGACCGCGTTTCCTGAACCTATAAGTTCGGGTGGTTCAACTGCAACGAAATTCGGATTCAATGAAGCAATCTGACCGACTTCCTGATGGTCCTGGGCGCAGACGATTGAGAGCATTTTCAAATCTCTCAATCTCTTCACAATATCTTCTATTGAAGAATGATCAATCCTGTGCTCGCTATGATTTATGAGAGAACCTCGAGCTCCAGCAATTTTCGCGAGCTCGGGAACTAGAAAGCCCGTGCTAAAGCCTACTTTTGCCGGGTCAACATGCTGTGCCAAGAGCTCAGCATGAGGAAATTTCGCATGCAGGTAACGCAGATCAAAAGCTGGTACCGCAATTAACACTCTTATTTTCTTCTGACTTCTCAGCGAGGAAACGTAAGAAGCAAGACTGTCAAGCTTTCTACCCGTTGCTTCGACAAAATTCTTCGTATTGATAATGAAGAAACGCATTACCGGTTACTCGTTCTCGTCGTCGAAATCCTCTTCCCAACCTTCGTCGAAGTCATCGTCGTAGTCTTCCTCCAATTCGTCATCTTCTTCTGACACTCATGTCACCCGAAGCGCGCATGTCCCTTTCGTACGTTCTGATAAACATTTTCCTTCCAACTCAAGCGAGGCAAATATATGTTGAAACTGGAGCTGCGTCGTTATGTCAACCAAACTAGATTGCTCGTCTAGCTTTCAAGACATCGGACGCCACATACAAAGAGGCAGCATTGTTGTGTTTCCCACCGACACGGTTTTCGGACTGGGCACCTCTCCATTTTCTGAGATTGGAATATGGAAATGCTTTGAGCTGAAAAAAAGAGAAATGGAAAAGAAAATGCCCGTGCTTTTTTCTAGCATTGGGGAAGCTGAAAAGTTAGTGAAATTTGACCTTCGCGCTAAATCTCTGGCACAGAGATTTTGGCCTGGCCAGCTTACGATGATTCTCCCCGTTAGGAACCTGCAACTACCTAAAGTGCTGATCGGTGACGATATGACTCTGGCGGCGCGAGTTCCAAATCACGATTGTTGTCTGCGCCTTATCTCGTCGGTGGGTAACTGCCTAATCGGTACGAGCGCCAATATCTCGGGAACAGGATCATTTACTGATCCAAATGATCCTGAATTGGAAGAGTTTGCAATGGGTGCGGACTATTTCATAAACGGCAAATGCGGGGAGGCGAAAAAACCCTCCACGATAGTTGACTTGTCTTCCAGCGATACGATTTCAATAGTAAGGGAGGGCGCCGTTCAAACGAAGCTGATAGCAGATCATTTGAATATTAGTAGCACTGACCTCTCCTTCAATGCGGTTACAAGCTGAGTTTCGCTAAACCAAGTTGGAAGTTTGTGAAATTTCCTGAGATATTCTAGTTTATTTCTGTCCAGCATCATCATATCGTCATCCCTCACGAGATGTCTTGAAACTGCTTCTATGATTTCAGTCGACTTTCTTATCTGGGATTCATGAGTTACCAGTCCGAATAGCGCTATTTCTCGAGCTTTATCAATTTCTGAAGCGGACACTGCTTCAGAAATCTGTCTCTGGCAGGTGATTCTCATTAGCAGATCTATAGACCTGTTCCTAGCGAGAAATTCCCCGCGCTTCCAGTATTCTCTTGCTTGATTCAAAATCGCGTCCATGTGTTGCGGTCCGGCAACGATCTTCGCGCAGCAGACGACAACTCCCTCGGGAAGGCGCTTTGCAGTAGGCTGCAGATCGAAAGTTCCACCAAGGTCGAATGCCATTTTGAAGGCAACGAAGGGCTCTGGAAAATTTTCTCCGGAAATTTTTCATTCGCCCCTTAGTCAGCTGCTTTTGAGTCGCGCTAATTGATCATCAATTTTAAAGAGCATTTTTGCATACTTTCTTGGGATGTGTGTACTACTTAGACTGGCTTTGAATTTGCCTGTCGAAAGTAGCTTTAACGATTCGTGAAGCTCCCATGGGAAGATAATCCACGCGCTGGTTGTGCTAACGTAATAATGTGGCATCGCTTTGCTCCAAGGCTTTACGTAAAGGGTAGCTACCCTGAGGCTCTTTGCCTTTTTAGATTCGAGATATTCGCCGATTGTTTGTAGACTATTTCCGGTATCTGCAACGTCGTCAATAACAAGCACCCGTTTGCCGGCTATGTCGCTCCGAATTGACTGTGTAATCACGGGTCTTGCTTTCGTCCGTCCTAGACCAGAATAGTATTCGCATTTTATTATGTTCACGTCATCGACTTCTAAAAGATCTGACATGATTCTCGTAAGCACTAATCCTCCTCTAGACACCCCTACAAGAGAGTCGAAAGGCTCCTGCTTTCTGAGTTTTTCAGCCAAACGAATAGATTTGGAGTAGATTTCGTCCCAAGACGGTGCAATGAACTTCAGACATCTCAGCCGCCGTGAAACATGGGTATGAAGACGACCTCATCGCCGGACTCTACGCTAGTTTCGAGGTCAGAAAGCGCTCTAGCTTCAACCCCGTTGATCGTAATGAGTGCGCTGTCCCGGCGAAGATCAAGGCTGTACTTTTTCTGCAAGAAGTCCAATAAATCTCCCAGCCTAACTGGTGTGCTCACAAATTCCGATTCAACCCTCTGTCCGTTTGGCATCCGTCCGAGGTTACCCATTATTTTGACGACAGCTTCATTGCAGCTGTAGTTGGAAGATTGCAATCTTTTCTGAATATTTTCTTCCCTCATACGAAGCGTTCTTGCTTTTGAGACTAACCTTACTAAGGTTTACAATTTCTTCTAGTTTATGTGTGCAATCTGACATAGAGCGTTTTTGCAAATATGAAATTGGAAAATGTATTCCCATAGGTCTTATCGGAACGACGTATCTTGTGCTCTTGTAAGGAAGAAGTCCATTTTCTTCTGTGACCTTCATAACGTCTCTCTTGGAAAGCCTTGCCGGAAATAACATTGCCGAATTCGAAGATAGAGTGAATTTCTCAGATTCCCTCTGAAAGCGAATTTCAACTTTTGATTTCTCACACTGTCGATCTGTCTCGTTCATTTTTCTGTAAGTCTCTCCGAGACTCCAGCGAGTTCCAGAGACGAACGATTTTTTTCGAGAAAGAAGTGCAATTTTGCTTGCCCCACTTTCCACCCTGTTAACTGCTTCTCGCAAGCTGGGGCACCGAACCATTTCGAACTTTGAGATTATCTCGTAGAGCAGTTTTTGGCTAGGAGCGATCATCGTTCTGAGCCATCTTTCAACCTTTAAGGAATCATCATAATAATCGTACTCGGAGCAAACCGCATATTTTGCTTTCAAAGAAAGTAGCGATTTCAACCTATGCATTCCATCTAGGGCAAAGTGATTTTGCCGAGTCACCAAGACGGGGTCTCTCTGGTACCCGGATCTTCGCATGTCATTTTTGATAATCTTGAGGAATGACGGAATTGTTCTCTCATGGGGCGTGATTTCGCGTAGAGGAATGACCGATAGCCGCAGAGCATTTCCACCGGTTACGCTGACGATCAACAGAAAGTAGATAGTTCTACTCGTATTTCAGCGCTTCATTGTGCTTGCTGAGCGACTGATTCGGGAGAGTCTGGCTCGGAGACTTGAGTAACTTGACTCTCGCCAATTTCGATCCCATCGGATTCGGGTTCCTTGTCCGCAGCCAAGGCCGTGATTGCTCCTGCTATCTGGTTTCGAAGAGCTCTATTTCTTATGATTGCTAGTTGATCCAGCGATTTTTTGTTTGCCTTAAAGTCGGCCGAGAACATCGTTGGATATTTGGCCAAAAAGTCTTCAGCGATCTTCTTGACCTTACTCAATAACAACCACTTGTACTTTTGCACCCTTTTAGATCCAAAATTGTCGTAGTGTAAGCAATTTCCATAGACCCTTAATCAGTCTTGCGTTGCGAGATACTCACGTGCGTTCGTCGAGATTAATTCGCAAACGTCATTCATCGGCATGTGGAGTATCATCCCCAGCTTGAACGCGACGCTTGAAACAAGGAGCGGAGTACTGGGGGACTCATTCAAAGATCGGAAAATAGTTGGACAGTCAGTTTCGGTGAGTATGAGTCCAGGCTCGGAATGCTTGACTAATTCGATTATTCGCTTTGAAAATAAGATCGAAGGGCCAAAAGACGAGTAATATCCTTTGCCGTGCAATTTTCCTAACTCGGACTCTGAGCCGGCAAACCAGTGAAATAGTATTTTGCAATGCAGGCTGTAAGACGACAACTCGTCAAGAAGCTTCGATGTTGTTTCTCGGCTGTGCAGGGTTATCGGAATCCTGAGTGTTTCTGCTAGTCTGAGGATCTCTTTGAGCAAGTATTCCTGTAGTTCCATCTGCCCGTATTTCGGGTCTAGTCCTATTTCACCGATCCCTATCGCGGATTCGGCGTACCTTGCAAGTTTGCTTACCATTTCGTCCAATTTCTCCCGAGCTATGCTAAGGTTCGGATACTTTGCAAAGATTTCTGGATGTATGCCCACAAATGGAATGAGTGATCTACACTCCTTTGCCAGTTCCAAGTTTCTCACTGACGAGTCCAGATCAACCGAGTTTGAAATTACGGACAATTCGTCGATGATCGGGAGATTTGGAATAAAACTCCTGAGAGCGGGCTCGTCTAAGTGGGCGTGAGCATCTATTAGTCGCAACGGTATCAGATGGACGGCGAAATCTTCCAGACAGACTTTACCGGAGGAATCCTAGGTTGAACAATTGCGCCTCTGTCCACCTTGAACTCGCTCCTCCTGACGTAGAAATCGCAGGACATGCATCTTGCAGTAACGAACCTGTCAGTTCTGTATAGTTTCACCAGTTTTCCGCCGCAGGCTGAGTCCTCACCCTTGAAGGCAGTGGCCAGTGAATACTTCCAAACCATAGACTCCTTCGATTTGAACATCAATTTCCAGCATTTTGCGCAATAGGCTGAGACATCTGGCCCACTTCTCATCAAGCTGAAAGTAGGATGTTGGCAATCTTTAGCCAAGATGAATATGCTCTGTATAAACTTGAATTTAACTGTGTCCTCGGATCAGGCCTGATCCGAGAATTTTCATTTACCGCTTTCGTTCGCCGGATTGCTCTAATCCAACTTTCCGAATTTCATATATAATTTGGAGTATCCGCCTCGAAGATCGTCTAGTTAGGCATGGGACAAGTTTGAAATTCGGTATCCATCACAATACCTACAGTTACGACGGTCGAGGCGCCAAAATATTCGAATCTTTGAAGCAGCTGGTAGGCGATGCCGAAGCCAGCGAGTTCGATTCCCTGTGGTTAAGCGACCATCTCCATCAGTATAGGTTCGTGGGAAGGCCCGAAGAACCGATGCTAGATAGTTGGACTACTCTACCAGCTCTTGCGGCTCTCACGTCGAAAATCAAACTGGGGGCCATGGTAACGGCGAATACCACGAGACACCCTTCCGTTCTTGCAAAGATGGGCGCGACACTGGATGTTTTGAGCAACGGCAGGCTTTTCATGGGAATAGGCGCAGCGAACTTTCAGGAGGAAGCCGAAGCTTATGGAATTCCGTTTCCGCCTACCCCTGAAAGACTCCGCCGTCTGGAAGAATCCGTTCAAATCATGAAACTTATGTGGACAGATGATTTAGCCTCATTTGACGGAAAATACTACAAAATAAAGAACGCCTACTGCAATCCCAAGCCAGTCCAGAAGCCTCACCCTCCCATTCTAATCGGAGGCAACGGAGAGAAAAAGACCCTCAAAATCGTCGCAAAGTACGCCGATGCCTGCAATCTGCTTTTTGTTCCTCCTCAAACTGTAGAAAGACTGCTGGGTGCTCTTCGAGAATACTGCAGGTCGGTGGCAAGAGACTACGACTCGATTCTGAAAACAAGAACCGGGAGAGTAGCAATCGGCACAGACGGCGCAGCAATAGAGGCAGCTGTTACAGCCGCAGTCTCCGATAAAGCTAGGCGAGACGGCATCATTTACGGTAATCCCGAAAAGGTCAAGCAAAAGATCGAGGATTACGGAAACGCAGGACTGGAATACATGATAGTTTCATTCGATCCCACATGTGAACGAGAGATGATGAAACTATTCGCCGACGACGTAATGAAAAGTTTTTGAGAATTCTCATTTTAACTTGGCTCTCGAACCTAAGTCGAAGCTAAATGCCGAGCAGAAAACAGTCGAGTCGATCATCATTGTTCGCGTCTCTGTGGTCTGTGCAATATTATTGCTTGTCCCTTCTCGCCACTTGCGGACTCTTCGATAGCTGACAGTTCGGGGCGTTCTGTACCATCTACTTTTTTTGGCATATCGGTTCTGGGAATCACAAGTAGCGTCTTACCGTGGCCTCTGAACCTACCTGTGGTAGTCATAATTCTAGGCGCTGGATTTGATCTCAACTACAGTCAAACATCCTCTCGCAAATTTCAGGTTTAAACAGCAAGCTCGCAACAGCGAATAGAAATCTATCCGCGGCCAATGAAAATCCGTCGAACGATAGATCGAAGCATTTCGAATGACACTTTTCCAAATATCATCGCTAAATCAGAACATTACTTCTCTCCATGGAATGATTGCCAATGATGAGAGTCAAATTTCCAGCGACCTGTCGCACATTAGCTCTATTCAGGCAATGCTGACTACAGCTAATGGGACGATAGAAACACTTCAATCGGAAAACTCGGCCGATTCTTCAACGATTAACGCGCTCACCGCAAATGTCGCCTCTTATGAAAATAGTATCACCTCGCCCGAAAATCAAATCTCGTCTCTGAATAGCCAGATAAACGGTTTGGAGTCGCAGATATCTGCCCTCGACGGACTCCTTTCCTTGACAACCTCTACAAACCGAGTTTGCTATGCGCGCATTGACCGTCCAGCCCTTTACCTTGACGCCGGTCGGATCTTCATTTTCTGTGCCGTATGCCAGCTGCGTAATCGTTGGAATTTCGGTGTCAGAGCCCAACGATGTTGGAGTCTACGTAATGAACAATTTTTCCAGCAGCATAAAGACGGAATATGATTCTATTTTCATGGAGAATTACCGAGCTCAACTTCGGACCCCGGTCTAATATTTCAAGTAGTTCCGGATTAGGCTGAAGTGTTCTGTACTCGAATGCAACTACGGCAATCACTCTGACGATCACAGTGACATACTACTCGTAACTCAACCTCCCGTTACAAAAGGACTTCCCACATTCACGAGGCACTTGTCACTACTGAATTGGCTAGGCGCGTACACAAGAATTAAGGGCAACTACTTTTCATGAATTTCGGGTACCGACCAGGAATCCTTTGATTTAGGGCTATTTGGGGCTGAAAGTCCCAAATTTCCCCGAAAATGGCAAATAACGCTATATATTGTCTGTAGCGCAAATCAAAGTGATTGTCCTTGGCGGAAAACAAGATTATCGCTGATTCTACAGCTGCCCCGGTTGCTGCTCCCATTACGCCCACCACTCCGAGCCAGCCTCCTTTGGAATTATCAAAATCAGAAAAGTTCCTGAAGGTCCTCTTCGCAAAAGCATCAGAGAGAGGCATCGCACCTGCTCAGCTTGTCGCTCAGTGCATGAAGATTGAACAGCTCGAAAAGAAATACTCGAAGAGCTTCGACGAGCTCAAGAATGAATACGAGCTGCTGGGAAAGGAGATTTCATCCCGAAGCAAAAGAGTTCAAGATCTGGAAGAAAAGATCACTGCGACGCAAAAAAGAAAATCAGACGTACTGCGCGAATATTCCGTTGAGGAAAAGCGCGTGAGGGAATACATCGACGCACGAGCTCAACTCTCTTCTCTGGGTTTTCCCATTGACGAACTTCCCAATGTAAAGACTGCACTCTTCTCAATGAAAAATGAAAATTTCAATCCTGATGCCATCTTGCAGAAACTTAACGCGATAGCAGACCTCGAAACGCGCAAGGCGGCGCTAGAATCCGAATTGAGCGTCGCAAACGGGGATCTCCGCGAAAAGAAAGCTCTGCTCATACAGCTGAGGCAAATGCAGCGCTCGGGCTTGACGATAGACCAGATGGAAAGATTGCGAGATGTCGTATCGAGGATATCATCGAGACGCGGTGTCAACCCTGATCATGCAATGACCCAGTTTGAAAACGACGTTCTGAAAAACTACGACCTGTCGCTGGGACTAGAAAGCGAAATTCTTAGGTTGCAAGAGACAAAGGGTTCGATCGCGTCCGAATTGGAGGAGAGGAAAAAAGGGTATGAAGCTAAGGAAAAGAGCCTTTCTGATAGGATAAAGGAGCTTGAGGAAAAGTACCAGAGCCAGAAGGAGGAGCTGAAAGCCTACTCCGAACTCAAAGCTCTCGGTATCGACGGAAGTAGAATGCTTTCGTGGAACGAGCTCATTTCGAGCGGCAAGTTGGATTTTGGAGTCGTAGAGTCCGAGCTCAAAAGGCAGGGCAACCTGCGCACTCTAGAGGGTGAGACTACGAAGAGGATAGAAGAGCTTCAGAACCAACAAAGACAGATCAGTACATCTGTCGCGGAGTTGAATCAGCAGAAGGATATTTTGGCAACTTCGGTTAATATGATCAAAGAGCAGACGCTCAAGGAACTCGAAAACTCTCGCGCGGCTGTTCTCGCATCGGTCTCGAAGGTGACCGAAGAGGTGAAGCAGGCATCGGAGTCGACAAAGAACGACCTGAAGGCAACGCTGTCTGACCTGAAAAACGCGACAACAGGATTTTCCGGCGAACTGACCGGAGTGATTCAAAAGGCACAGGAAGAAGCAAAGAAACAATCAGACCTCTTGGAGACTGCCGAACGGATAGGAAGGTATGAGGCCGTTCTTCCTCTACTCAAACTGAGTGATAACGTTCCAGTGACTGAGACGGAGGCTCTCTTGGCCATGTCAAACGTGACGAATACTTTCGTCCAGTGGTTCAGAAAGCAGAGCGCAACTCCCGCCCGCCGGGAAACCATGGAACTGCTGAGGAGGACGCAGGCCTCGCTGAATCAGGCGGTAGAAACAGTTGGCTCTTGAAACCACTCGCGCCGAACGCTTTTCAAAACTCGTTTCCGTCCTGCAGAGGGCGGACCACCAGTTCGCCGACAACTTGAGCGGAGCCGCGCGTTCAGTTGTGCTCTACAGAATTGCCGGATCGTTCGACAAAATGTCGGAGCTCACTTTCTTTCTCAACACCGTGAAAAAAATCAAGGAAAAGTCCGGAAACGTAGCGGAGCTCGGTGAGGCGACAAATGAGCTCAGCTGGATTCTTAGCGATGGCACAGGAGGAAGAACGCTGGGACAGCTTTTTTCGAGCACAACGAGTATTCTTGATGTCCTGAGTCCAAAAGAGATCTATCAGCTGCTTGACACGCTGAGAAAGCAGCCAGTCGTTTCTGACCCTCCAGAAAGCGTTCCAGAAAACCCTTCCTAATCCCGATCTGTAAAAGCTGTCACTCACCCAAGCAAACGATAAGCAATCAAGCTTCCACCATTGAAATATTTTGTATCAAGAATCCTTATTTGTAAAATGAGACTCCATGACTAGACCCCATTGAAACAAAACGACGTGATGAGTTGGCTGCTCGAAGAAAATGAGCCGTCGGTCAGATACCTTGCACTAACTCAACTTCAAATGAAACCGGAAAGCGATCCGGACGTTAAAACCACGAAGGTTTCTATTGGGAGAAAGGGTTGGGCCGCCGAGATACTCGCCAAACAAGATCCTGAAGGCTGGTGGATTTCAAAGGAAAGGCTCTATTCGCCCAAGTATCTTTCCACCAATTGGATGCTCCTTTTATTGTCTGATCTTGGACTCACAAAAACTGACCTAAGGATCGCCAAAGCTTGTGAGCTCTGGCTGAATCGGTTTGCAAAGAAAGATGGAGGATTCGGAATGGACGGCTCAAAATCCAGTCATTTGTGTATTGTGGGAAATACTGCTCGAGCCTTGGTGAAATTCGGCTTTGAGGACGATTCAAGAGTACGCTCGGCGTTTGCGTGGTTTGTCAAAAATCAAGCAGGGCTCGGCGGCTGGTCGTGTTTCGGCAGTGGCAGAAACCTTGACTCGTGGGAACCACTCAGCGCTTTCGCTGTCTATCCAAGGCAGAAATGGACAAAGGCGATGAAGCTCTCCGTAGAAAAGGGAGCGGAGTTTTTCCTAGAAAGAGAGTTGCACAAGCAGGGAGATCACTACGAGCCATGGTACCGTTTCCATTATCCTGTACATTATTATTACGACCTCCTTGTTGGTCTGGACATCTTGACGTCACTAGGATACACAAATGACAAGCGACTGGACCATGCCGTTTCCGTGCTCAAGAAAAAGAGGCGACCTGACGGTAAATGGAATCAAGATGCCGTCCACCCCGACGTGGAAGGCACAATTTCTGAATGGTTCGCGAAACATCCAAAGCAGGCTCCAATCCCATTTTCGTTGGAGAAAGTAGGAGAGCCGAGCAAGATGATTACTTTCAAAGCTATGAAGGTTCTGAATAGAGTTGGCAATACATGATAGTAGGTTCAGTAAAAACGATCCCTGATTTAGTTTAGACTGCAGTCGACACGATTGTGGCAGAATAAGGTCACAGAGCTGCTGACTTCTGGGATGACTAGCAGTGTGACTTCCATTCGGGAGAATTCAATTCGTACAAATCGTTAGTTTTTGGCTGCCTTGAGCAGCGAGATTTCCTACGCCCAAAGTATTGTGCCGTTAGAAATTACGGAATCACTTTGACCAACGGAGAATTGGTTCTGAGAAAGACTTGCGCCCTGATTAGTCCCTTGGATTCCCCAAGCGCTTCCAAAGGAGGTCGCATCTGTAACATTCAGCCAAGTTCCGTTCCTTAAGACCTGCATGGCACTCGCGAACAGAACGTTTGAGAATGCGAAGGGATATTGCGCGTAACCCTCCTCGGACGCCGCGTTGAGCGGATAGTTCTGATCCGTAGCGTTGGTCTGCATGTCGTATGATCCAATTATAACGGAGTCAACACAAAAGTTCCAGTCTGTACCTTCGCTTAAAACGAAGGAGAAAGTGTGGATTCCGCCGTCAATCGGATTTATTCCCGCAGCCATTTCGCTTCTGTCGGTGAGGTTCCACACCTCGTAAAATGCAACCGGGGTTGAGCCGTTGTTGATATAATACCCGACTTGTGCCCAGAGATTGTTGCTCATCGCTTCGCTCGTCCAGAATGCCAGAACTGACGACACGTTCTGGGGCTTTACCTGGATCATAGACCGAATACCGCTGTTCAAAGCAAGTTCAGTATCACTGGAAGACGCTCCGACATACCAATAATTTCTACTGTTTGTACTAGTTTTCGCCGGAAACAACAAAGAAGGCTGACTATCCTTTTCCAAGTACATGTTCACAGTGGAATTTTTATGATAAAATTGCAGGGATAACTGAGAGCCAGAGACAAATAAACTGCAGATAAGAATAACGAGTACTGCCGTCGTGATAATGACTTGGAATTCGGCCAGAGCCTTTCCTCTGCCTTGCATACTAGGCTTTTTCTTGCAAGAAAATCAAATAACGCCTATGGAGACGGCAACTAGATTTACTCTCGGTATCAGGGAGGCGGAATTAGGGCAATCACATACCCATTCCGAACCGATCTTGAATTTTCAGTTAGTACCTCATGTATCAAAAGAGAAACAAACGCGTACGAGTCGACCAGTTTTACTCCAAGATTTCTTAGAGGCTACCTTATTTCAGGAACCGGAGCGGCGAGCGTACCCCCTGATGAGAAAACCAGCACCGAGTCCAGCCGCCAGCGTAATTATCACAACCAGTATGGTTAGAACATTCGATAGTCCTGTAGATATCGTCGTGGTGCTCGTGATTGTCGTGGTAGAAGGTGGAGGCGGGAGCTGGGGGATCGTAGTCGTTATGTAATTAATTTCAGAAGTTGTAATAACCGAAGTCAAAATCGAAGATACAGTCTGTGTAGTCGGGTTTTGCAACGAGGTCGTAGCCGTCTCCGTCGTCGTAGATACTGTAGTCTGATTTACTATCTCCGTCTCGGTCATTGTAGCCGTTGTCAAACTTATGGTTGTGGTATAGTACTGGTATCCTGTTATAACTACAGTAGTGGTTGAAACACTCTGCGTGGATGCCATCGTAGATGTTGTAGAACCAGAAGTTGAGGAAGTGGTAGAGCTAGAAGTTGTGGAAGAGCTGGTAGAGGTCGGAGAACTGGTAGACACAGCAGAACTAGTTAAGCTTGGAGCAGTCGAGGTAGACGAAGTGCTAGAACTTGTAGAGCTGGTTATTGATGAACTTGCAGTCGTGGAAGAACTGGTCGACGAGCTAGTTGTTGAGGTCATCGGTGCCGATGTAGTCGTTGTAGTAGTTGATGGGGAGGAGCTTGTCGTCGTTGTTGAGGTTGAGGTTATCGCCGTGCTGGTCGTTGGCACGGAAGTCGTAGTCACGGTTGGTAGTGAGGAGCTTGTAGTGGTTGTTGGGAAAGTGCTCGATGTCGTTGTGGAAGGGCCCACAGTGAATTGCAGAGCAGCATCAAAAAAGAGTCCGCTCGTTCCGCAAACCACCAAACCCTGAACATCCATTACGTATGTTCCAACCGTAGCCGTCGGATCGATTGATGGGTTTTGGTCTAGCCTCAAGTTAGCTCCATTAGTGTTCCCGGCAACAGTCCACCAGTAATAAGGTCCTTCAGGACTGACATCATCTGGCGGATTGCCGAGCACGCTTGTGAATGAAAAACCTCCCGCGCCGGGCCCAAAAGGTAGAGAGAACGAATCACCTGTCGTTACGTTAAGGGCGGGAGCTTGTGGAGGATAAGCGGTTCCACTACCACCGCCACCATAATCAGCTGGCCAGTAGAGACCTGAAGTCACGGCAGATCCGAGCATGTAGCTATTACCATCAGGATCTGTGACCGTCACTTCGTCAAGTGAATAGAAGAAACCCGTTCCCGGCATCGGGCTTATGCACGCTTGTTGCGGAAATACGCAAATCGAAGGAGTGACACTGTTGCATGGAACACTAGATCCGTACGCCGCGGCGGTAAACACTGTGCTTGAGGCGGTCGTCAAAATGAGACTCACGGTTCCGCCCTGGGTGATCGTAGGAGTAACCTGCGTGCTGGGGCCGTAGTAGAGAGCTGCCACGGGAATCAGCGAGGCAGCTAGGATTGCAAAAACGGTAATCACAGCCAAGGCAGATTTAATCATATCTAGTTTTTCACGAAGCCACAATAGACCCGATACAAAAGCTTAGCTCAGGCGGGCGATCGCGCGATTCAATTTACTTGAAATTCTGACAAATGTCAAGGAAATGTTTTGCTTCTTTCGGCCTAAGGTCATATAAAATGCCAAAACAAATCGGATCGTAAGCCCTTTCTACAAATATATGGGTTGGCAAAATCTTCGTACAGTGCTGACTTACCTAACACATTTACGACTAGTTCATTATGATCCGATTTGCGCCTCTTTGCGGGCGAGTTCTGACAGTGAGTACTCAGAGGATCACTTTTCATTCGTGGCGGTTGGAGCGTGGTTTTGTTTTAGCTGAAAGCAGGAAAGCTATTCTTGCAAATTCTTTCGAACATTCTACTATGGGAATAATCTCAAATGCTTATGCTATGGGCGCAGCTTTGGCCTCTGTTCTAGGTCAAAAAAAGACCTCGACCTACTAAGGAGTGACAGGATGTCATAATAAGATTCAGAAATTCTCATTTGAACTAGTCATGGTGGAGAGTTGTTTCCTCACTTCTTCTAATTGACCCTGTATTTCCTTCAGCAACGGGAGGTAATCAGGTCCATTTGAAGTCCCATTCTTTACTTCGTCCAATCTTGTCTTCATTTCCTCAATTTCAGACAACTGGCGTTTCCACTCTGTATCAATCGCTTTGTTGATCGGTTTCAATTTCTCGCTAATCGCCCAGTGAACGTCCATGCTCGTCTCTGCACAGAGAGCTATGGCTACAGCTGCCGTCAGAAAGATGAATTCAAAATTTTGAACGTTTCTTATTGCGTAAATGAGGGCTAGTACCGAATAAATTGCGAATGCAACTATCAGAAGGATTACAACGGCTTGTTCAGTATTCATCGCGTTTTTGCTTGCCTGATCGGTCATGTCATTC
This sequence comes from Nitrososphaerales archaeon, assembly GCA_030038075.1. Lineage (GTDB taxonomy): Archaea > Thermoproteota > Nitrososphaeria > Nitrososphaerales > CADDZS01 > DATLTL01. The sequence goes on from JASHPO010000021.1 coordinate 26,280, forward strand.
TCTCACGAGCGATTCGTTAATAGTTATTACTCGGAAAAATGCTAGCCCGAACACTTTTACTTATCTGATGCTGGATTATACGTATACAGGCAGGATTACACTTATGATTAGACCTAGCACGTAAAGAGCTCCAAAGCGTCTGTTGTGGTTGAACACAAACCCGAGATACCAAATCGGCCACATTATCGCCCCAGGCGGCGCCTCGGTTGGTTTAGGTTTTGACAGAACGCGAAACAGAACATTTGCTCGCGGGAATGCGAGGAGAGATACGAGAGACCATATGGGGAGAAATCTCGTCAGCACTAATCCGACGACAGTCACGTAAGCGATGATTATTAGGGATTCCAGAACTTTCTTTGTCATTGCCTCACCAAGTATGACCGGTACGGTCTTCACTCCGAGCTTGGAATCATAATCGATCTTATCGATGTGCTTTCCGAATAGTACGGTGGTGACGCTGACGGCGTACGGTATGGAAGCGATGACCACCCACAGCGGGTAAGCTCCCGACAGTACAAAATACGTCCCGCCGACCATTAGCGGTCCCCATACTACAAACACAGCGGGCTCCCCGAGTCCGATTCTTTTGAGCGGCTTTGGTCCTCCTGCATAAGTGGTGAGAAACAGTACGCCGAGTCCAGCGAAGAGAAGTACTAGCGGCCCGCGCAGAAAAACAAGGTAACTTGCAATCGCTATCATGCCGATAACATGTACTACTCCCAGAGTGAGGAGAGTTTTCGGCTTCATCATTCCTGATAGCGACGGGTGCGGCATGTACGCGGGGCGAAAGTAACCTTCGCTCGTGTCGATACCGTGCTTGGCGTCCCAGTAGTCATTTAGGAGGTTACTAGCGGCGTGAGCGAGTACTAGCCCCAAAAGCACGAGAACAAACGGGAAAACGAAGCTGTAATGGAAACCGGAATGAATGAGATATAGCAGACCGCCTATGATTACAGAATTGATGGTCATCACAAAGACGACCGAACGAGTTGCGATAAGCCATCGACTTATCGGGTCAAGCCCTTGGACTGGCTCCGAGCGCATGTCGTACGTCCCATTGAGTATTTTGTACCATGTGGTCGTCTTCGACATAGGGCGATTCTTGGCTAGCCACCTTGGCAAGTACTACTTAAGCGTGGTAATTTCAAAACTTCTTTCTGTATCGAAGTATTCAAATCTCCATTGCTTTGAGCGAGAAAAATGACCAACGGGTCGTGCAAAAAATTCGAGGCTGAAGAAAATCTGCAAAGTTCACACAAATTTCTCTTTATTTGATACATCAATCATTAACCTTATCAAGTAATATTTGCCAGAGTAAGGCGCATGAAAGCACTTGTTTTACATGAGCTTGGGAAGCTTCCTCATTACGAGGATTTCCCCGACCCCATTCCAATAGAAGAGGAAGTTCTCGTCCGAGTCAAGGCAGCGGCTTTGACTCGTGTCAGCAAGTCTAGAGCTAGCGGTTCCCATTACGGTAGCTACCGAGAGCTCCCAGCGGTTTGTGGCGTCGATGGAGTAGGCCTTATTGAAAAGGGCGAGCGAGTGTTCTTCGGTGGTTGCCGCCCACCGTACGGAACAATGTCAGAGCAGACCGTTGCTCCAAAGGCCTGGTGCGGCCAAGTTCCGGATGGAATCGATGATCTTGGCGCCGCCGCGCTGCCTAACGCTGCGCTGTCTTCCTGGCTTCCTCTGGTGTATCGCGCAAAGCTTCAACAAGGGGAGACGGTCTTGATCCTCGGCGCGACCGGCGTTGCGGGCAAGCTCGCAATTCAGATAGCAAAGCACCTGGGCTCCGGACGCGTGGTTGCCGCGGGGCGCAACGAGCACGTTCTAAAAACTCTCTTTAGTCTGGGAGCTGATGCAGTCATTTCCCTGAGCCAGAAGGATGAAGATTTGGCCGAAGCCTTCGCCCAAGAAGCTTCCCGACAGCCGTTGAACATTATTCTAGATTACGTTTGGGGTCATCCTGCCGAATTGCTAATGACTGCTCTAACACGTCACGACTTTTTCGCTGAGGGGTCCCGCATCCGTTTCGTGTCAATTGGTTCTTTAGCAGGTCCGATGGCATCGGTACCTTCTGCTGCACTACGCAGTTCTGGACTTGAGCTGTATGGGACTGGCGGCGGAAGTGTATCCTACAAAGCGATCTTTGAAACGATGCCACGAATATGGTCCGCTGCTTCTAGTGGCAAATTGAGCATCGATGTTGAGCCTATCCCGCTCGCCGACGCTGAAAAGGCCTGGGCACAACCTGACACCAACGGCCGTCGTCTGGTATTAGTCCCCTGAGATTTGATTGCGAATGGAACGAAAGTTGCCCCAGAAAATAGAGATCGAGAGTCTGCCCGTGGCCCTGAGTCATCTGCATCGAGATATGTCGCGGATGTTCCTGCAGCATGTTGGAATGAGCTTTTCGCGCTTCCTAGTTCTTGACGAACTCAGGCATGCAGGAGAATCGAGCCAGTCAGAGTTACAGCGACGTCTGGGAATGGAAGGAGCACTAATCACTAGATTTGTCAAGGAGATGGAGAGTGCGAGACTCGTAACCCGTCGAGTTGACCCGGAGGACAATCGTTTTTCGTTGGTCGCGCTCGCGCCAGAAGGCAGATCGGTTCTGGAGAAAATGAGGACCCTCAGACAATCTTCTGAAGCTCAGCTTCTTGATGGGGTCAGCGATAACGAGCGAGCACTCATGCTAAAAGTCATCAAACGCATCCAAGAGAACATCTCTCGATGGCAATGAATTCTCCGTCCAGGAAACTTGACAGCTTTTAGCTATCGGTCGGTTGCGACCACAGCTGATACTCTGTAATTGTCCTGAACCCCATTCGCAGGTAAATAGGAAATCCCATCTTACTTGCCTGTAAATAAGCAACGCCGCACCCCTCAGTTCGGCCATCCAGGGCCGCGCGCCGTGCGAGAGCTTCACCAAAACCGCGTCGCCTGAATTGAGGGATGACGCTTACAAAGTAAACGCCCGCTATCCTTCCTGAGACAATACGCAGAGAAGTGCCCACGGGTTGTCCGTCGAAGTAGCCCAAATAACAGGCGCCTCGATATGATGTATTTTGAACGAATACTGAGGTTGCATCCTCTAGCAGGCCCATACTACCGGAAGGAGCTCCAAACCCCGCAGTTCCGGTGGTTACGAGCGTCGCAATTTCCTCCTTTTCTTTGACCGTCCTTATCTCAAAATTCGACTGAGAAAATGGGAACGAATCTGCCAGATCTAGGACCATGCCAGGTTCGACGTCCGCCTGAACTAGATGAAGCTCTTCAATTACCCGCTTCAAGTAATCCAAACTTTGATTAGTTGTGACTAGCCTCCACTTCGTTTTAGTGCTCACCAATAAGAGCTTTATTCTATCGACGACGCCATCGAGGGACGCTGGACGATCAAGTGCAAAGACCAAGTTAAATCCCGGAAGAGACGATCCGGTCCTTACTATAGTGACGCCGCCGGTTCTCTCTATCAGGCCGTTTTGAACAGTCTCCCCAAGCATTTCGAATGCTTTGATAAAGTTTGTATTGCACTCGTTCAGAAGGTTCTTGTCAAGTGTTCCTTCCATTGGTTATGCGAAGATTGTAGCCGCATGGTCTCGTATAAAACACCTCACGTACATGTGGATGGTCTGGAAAAGCTTGACTTGGCCAAAATACGCGGACAGACATTTATTAGAAAGAGGGACCGAAGGATATCTAAATGGCAGACAATCCACCTGAGGACTTGAAACAAATACTCGGACCGAATGAGCGGATTGAATTGTATATCAAACAAAAAATCTACCACCCCAGACTCAATATCGATTACTTCGTTGTGACGAACGAGCGTGTAATCCTGAGGCATCCTCACACCCTGGGCTTAAGGAAGAACTATACAGACTTTAACTTTCAAGAGTTCTCCAACGTTACGCTCGACCAAGGGCTCCTGCGTTCTAGCGTAAAGTGCGTCATGAAGTCCGGCGGAGATCCTCTTGTTCTTAATGATCTGCCTAACGAGGATGCCAAGAAGGCTTTCGGTATAATCAGGGAGAACCTCGTTAGGTACGAGGCGCCTTTTTCAGCGGGGGCAGCCGGTATTCCCCCGATGTACGCGCAACCACCCAACTCTGCCCGAGTGTGTGCCAAATGTGGGTCGACACTCATGCCCGGGCAAAAGTTCTGCGGAAGCTGCGGCGCTCCGGTGTAGAGCCTATTTCAATTCGTCAATAGCGCCGCTGGCGTGTGTAAGTATAGAAAAGTGTCCAAGATTTCCTTGAACGCAAATCCCAGAAGGGCGAGGATTACGAACACTATTAGAGCAATAATTACGGAGAGCACAGCTACTCCAAAGGCGCGTAACCAGCCCGTATGGAAAACGCCCTTGTAGACGGCGATCCAGGCAAGGAACCCGAGCAGCAAGGCAAGCAATCCCAAGCCCCCAAAGACTCTTTGAGTGATCGCATATCCTATCGTAAGTATAATTCCGAAAACTAACGGACCTGCAAGCGTTGCGAGTAGCGCTTCGCCGAAGCTCGCTTTCCTTCCGACAATGATCTTTGCAGCGATGAAGACTGGAATCGAGACAATAATCCATATGATGATGAGTCCAATAAGGATCGAAAGAATCCTAAGCGCAGATGGGAGGTGAAGTGCTAGCAGTGTAGAGTCCAAAGACAACGCACGAAGAGAATCGCATAAAGTTCCCGCATTTATTTCCTTCTTAGCTTACAGGATACCGGTGCGAAGAGGGATTTGCACACGGAGTTACTAATAATATCTGGAAGACAGGGAGAGTTTTCAGATGGCTCCTTTTGGAGCAATTGTTCAGAGACTCGCGAGACTAGTCAGCAAGTAGGCATTTTTTTAGAAATCATAAATATTTCAATGCATCTTCTAACCAGATGCTTGTCTAGGATCAGAACTTTCAACATCATGTCAAGGACCTGGCTTGAGCGAACAGGAGAGAGATCTATTCGAAAGCGGAAAGACGCTCATGAAATTGGTGACCACATTTCGACGAATAGGGTGACCCGGTGATTAACCCGGTCTGGTACTATCATGAAAGCGATGGACTTTGCTTTCTCATATCAAAAGAAAGCCGAAAGATCAAAAACATGGATCGAAAGGAAAAAATCTACTTTTGCATCGATACCGACACGCCTTCCTACAGTGAGTCAAGGGGAAGGCCACCAAATTTCGTGTCAAGGACGCGGGAACGGCTGAAAAAATTGCCGAGAAAATAGTTGGAAGGTGCATGTAAGTCTCGACAACGAGTTAGGGCGAAACCTCATGGCAGAAGTTCGAGCGGGATCTGAAGTTGCGATCGAACTAACTCCGCTTTGCTATTCTGTCTGGGACTACGGGAAGACAAACTACGCTTAAGAGAACGACATTCGAAAATCGATGGGCTAGCCAATATGCTTCTATATTCGGATGGCGGACTCTTGATTGGCCGTGCAACAGAATAAAAAACCATCGAATGCGTCGCTCTTCTCTAGCGCAAGATTTGGAGGGGGAATTCTGATTTTATTTTTTGGGCTGGGCCTTTTGGCACTTTTACTTTTTCTCGGCGGATTTAGATTTCAGGCACTTTTGCCGCTTTCGGCCGCCGCAATAATTTTTGTGATAAAATTGTTCGAGACTGTACAGTATGAGCAGTTTAAGAAAAGAAATATCGTCGGAAGCAAGTGTCTTGTGCTGAAAGAAGCTCGCAAAGGAGATCGTGGCATCGTCAGAATCATTTTGGACGACGGGCGGCTTGATAACGAAACTTGGTCAGCGGAGGTTGCTGAAGGAATCACTATTGAGCAGGGCAAGACCGCAACCGTGGTGGGTCTCCGGAGCATCATCCTCTTAATTCGTGCTGATTAGTACACATAAGGAACGAGTTTACGAGTCTTTTTTCGATAATCTAGGTATTCTCCGTTCAGCTCCTGGATAAGCATGCTTTCTTCCACAGAGATTCTGTAGAGGAAAACTGCAAGAAACATGAGCGGTACAAAAATCAAGGCAATCCTGTTTCCTATCAAAATTGCAAAGCCAAGCCAAAGTAAAATTTCTCCTGTATATCCGGGATGCCTGATCCGCGAGTAGGGGCCTGAAGTCACGACGTTTTGGCCCACGTCAACTTTGAGCGTTACAGTGTAGTATTTTCCCATAGTGAGGGCCGCCCATATCCGAAGGCCCAATCCACAGAGCATGATAAAAAGCCCAAAAATGCCTGTTGCTACTCCTATGTTGAAACTCTCGATGCCCAGAAGATTCAATATTAGTGGAAGAATCATTCCGATCCCTACCGCCGATCCTATTGCTGGCATGCTCCCTTTTTCGAACTCGCCTCGCTTGAACGACTTGGCGCTCGGAGTCTTCCTCAGCCGCTGCTGGATCACGAAGAAAAAGATCATGATCGCATAGGCTGTGATAAAGAAGCCCAAGTCGAGACTAGGAATCATTTCCTAGAGAGTGCTGATTATCCTCTTTATTGTAAAGGATTTGCCGATAACGCAAAAAGGCTCACCGGAGCCACACAAAGTCGACTTATCAAAGTAGTCCCCAAACCAGAAAAGTAGGACAATATTTGGAATGACATTGAATAGCCGATAGGAATTCTTTAGGTGCAGAAAACAGCACTATGAAACATGCTCAAAGAAGTCCTAGTAACTAGGCGCGCGGCCAACGACCATTCCTTTGGAAATCCGAAAAAGAGGGTTCTAGACTTATGGTCGGGAGTTTCGGCGACAAGGTATTCATAATAAAAGTCCCTTCTGTTCTTGAACTTGCGCGAACACACGACTAACTCGTGAAAGCCTTCAAACAATTGGACAAGATGCGAAAGGAAGACTAACGCTCTTCGAGACACGTCACAATTTTCCGGTAAATCTATGGATCGTATCCATTCGGAGAGACAGACATGTCGTCCTTCTTCACAAGCTCTAACCACTTGTGGCCGCAGTGTTTGCACTCGTAGGAATATTGGAATTCCTTTTCATCGACAATAACTACTCCCTCACTCATCAACGAGGGGACTGGCAACACTACACGGCCTCCGATAAGAGCGGTGTCCTGAGGGGCACGCTCAAACTTGTTAGTGACAATTTTTTCATCAGCAAGTTTCTTACCAATAATCCGAATTTCAAACAGTCTCCCGCAGTTAGGACACCTCCTGAAAAGTGTCTTTATCGCCGACATCAGGGTACGCAATTTCTGGGTGGAGATAAAGAATTTTCGATAACCGCAGCTATTCCATTTCGCAACGATCGAATCTTTAAACAGCGAGCGTTCCTTTGAAAATGCAGAAGGTTCTTGAATCCGTGTAATGCGGCCCAAGCCGCTTAGATGGCCAACCTTTTATTCAGTGAGATTCGGATTAGGAGAAATGAGCCGAGCAGACGACTACAACTCGCAGACGATTTCCGAGTTCCGTAAAAACCACGGGAAAGTGGGCGGGCACTTCGAAGGAGCTCCTCTGCTCTTGCTTCACACCGTTGGAAGACGAACTGGGAAACCGCGAATCAATCCAATGATGTACCTCAAAGACCGAGAGCATTACTTTGTGTTCGCTTCAAAGGGAGGCGCCGACACTAACCCGGATTGGTTCTACAATCTAAAAGCCCACCCTGATGTCAAAATCGAGGTCGGGGACGAGACCGTGGAAGCGCACGCCCGAGAAATGATCGGACGTGAACGCGACAACATTTACGAACGCCAAGCCAGCATATACCCTGCTTTCGCAGAGTATCAGCGAAAGACCAAAAGAGTCATCCCTGTAATTTCCCTAACAAGGCGTGATGGGTGACCCACCCCAGGGAGAAACCGTGATTGACTAGCTCATCGAGTGAAGCAGAAGAAATGCGGGCTGAGGCCGATCTCGAGTCGATAAGGGAATGGTTCGCCTACAACGACTATGTCAGGAAAAAGTATCTGAAGCTTCTCGAGAGTTTGCCCAGCAGAGAATTGGCGAAAGACACTGGAGCGTCTTTTCCATCGCTTCTTGACATCTCAGCCCACATATTCTTTGTATACCGACTGTGGCTCAAGGAAAGGTACAGCGGAGTAGAGTTGGACAAGGGCGATTCATTCGGACGAAAGTGCACCTCGTTTCAGGAGCTGAAAGAGGACGCCGAAAAGACGGGCCCCTACATCCTTGACTTTGTTCAGAATCTGCAGCCTCGGGATCTGAGACGGTGGATCGAAAGACCAAGGGACGGACAGCCATTCGCGTTCAACGTGAAGAGCATGCTCTGGCACTTGGTCGAAGAAGAGTTGCAGCACAGAGGCGAGCTCAATGCCCTCTTATGGCAAATGAACGTTGATCCGCCGATTACCGGTTGGGGCACGTGGAAAAAAGAAACGGGCGCTAAAGTCTAAGCCAAAATAGACCACATGGAAAAATCTGTGTGGCTTTTAACTCTTGGGGCTTGTGGGGATTTGAACAAAAATTTACTGGTAAATCCAAAAAGCCCAACTGGAAAAGGCTCAACTTCAACAATACTGGAAGGAAAAAGTGATTTGAAGAATTCTTCAGTTATTGACTGGTTGCTTGAGGAAGATCAGCCGACAGTCCGCTATTACACTTTGGTTGATATTCTGGATCGGAAAGAAAACCTTCTTGGAGCAAAGACATTCTTGGATGGATTGAATTTCTCTGTCGGCCTAAATTTGTCGCGACCAACTGGCGCGGGGGCTGTTCTGCTGTCCTTGTAAGTGGAGGAGTCTCTCCAAGGAAAAGTTGCTGGAAATCCAAGCGAGGTGATTTTCATGGCATCGGACGGGCATAGCTACACGGCGATAGTGGCGCCGGCACCATAGGCGGCGCCTTATCTTATGGATCATAAATCTGCCAAATTACGGGAACTATAACGTGACAACCAAAAGTGCATTTGGAAGCTCCTGCAGCGCAGGAAACCTGAACTTGGATTCAAAAGTTCAAGAAATTGCCTGGAATGCAAACTGCTAAACAGAACAAAAAGTCATACTCGATTTTCTCCGAGAATATATTTTCCTTCATCTCATTTGGCATTCGAGACTGGAGGAGCCAGTTCTTCGGCTGAGATCTTCGAGACTCGTCCGACAAAGAACAAGGCAAACGCGAATGAAACTACTACGCAGAACACAAGGATAAGAAAAATCTCGTCGTACGTGGATACAAGTGCATTGGTAATCGCGCTGGGCAAGGTCGCGCCCACGGAGAGCTCTTGGAAGCGCCAAGTCTCGAAAGCTGTCAAGAGTGAAATCCCCAGTGCTCCACCAAGACTTTGGAGAAATCGAGTCAGGCCAATGGCCGCTCCCACCTCGTCCTTCTGAGCTTCGTTTTGCACAGCGACAGTAGGAACCGCGAGCGAAAGGCCGAGACCAAAGCCAAGAGGAATCAACGGAAGAGCAATCCCGCCGACGGGCAAAAAGCCTGCCGCGAGCACCCAGAGATGGGTGGACGGCGTCAGCTGTGTCATGAAATATCCTGCTATGGCCGCTACAACCAGTCCCGGGGCAATCACGTACCGGTACGGCACGCGGGTAAGGATCTGGCCTGAGAGCGCTGCGCCGAGAATCAGCGGGATCGCGAGAAAGTAGATAATGTCGCGGACGTTGCTTGTGGCATTGGGACCCTCGTGCAGCAGAACTACGCCGACGAATACGGAAAGGAACGTGATCATCGTATTCAGCACAATGCCCGTGAAGAACATCGTCCCGCTTGCCGCGCCGATTACGCGCTGTCCCAAAATCCTGAGAGGAACGAGCGGCTCGCGAACCCGGAGCTCCCACCAGAGGAAAGCCGCAAACAGAGTGACTGATCCCGCGAGGAGCCCGATAATTCTGGGATCAGTCCAAGCCCAGCCAGCGTCCGAGACCTCGACGAGCGCAAACATGAGAGCGCCAACCCAACCGGAAAGCAACCCGGCGCCGGGGACGTCAAATCGACCCGCAACTATCGGACGCAGCGGCCCTATCGCGGCCAAGAGCACTATCATAGTCATAAAGCCAAACGGAAGATTGATGTAAAAGACCCAGCGCCAAGTTGTTACCGAAACAATGTAGCTGCCCACGAGAGGACCGAGGACGATTGCGATACCCGCCGCTCCACTTAGTACGCCGGTCGCCCGCGCACGCGTCTTTGGGGGAAAGAGCACCGCGATCATCGCT
>JASHPO010000161.1 GCA_030038075.1 Nitrososphaerales archaeon
GTCCATTTCGGAAATTTACTCTGATTGTTTCCAGATCTACGATAAGTTTGCGGATTGCCAATGTTACTCTCGATTCGCGAGTACAAACAAAGTATATTTAACATTAAGCAGGCCAGCGAAAGTTTCGCTTTCTGTACTACGTGAAAGACGTATGGAAGCTAACTATTCTTGGAATTTTGCTTGAACCGAAAGGCTCTTGGCTCGATTTCGGCTACGAAATCGAAAACGGCCTCGGCATCAAGATTAACCGTTACTGTAACTTCGAGCTAGGTAAAATTCAAGTCATGTCTCTTAACTTAGCAGAATCTCCTCCGTCGATAGATTAAAACGACTGCATTCCAAAAAATCTTGTTTGCAATCATAAAACGATACCGAGTAAGAAATATCCGCGGGATTAGCGGCGGAATTCCAGAAAACAAACTCGAAAACTGGAATGAGACGGACAAACTAGCCGTGAAAAGCTAACACTCATTTGAGACACGAACAGTTTGGCTGTAAGCAGTATGAACACGAGCAAAATCAAGCTCCCCCGTTGCAAAGATCCGCTCGATTACGCTGCTCAGGTTTTTCCGATCCATTGTTCTGGAATCTGACTGATAGCGAGTCGTGAGTTGCCAAATACTATAGCAGTTACTTGAATACGGCCTCCTGCCCTAACCCCGTACCTTTGGACCCGATCTCTTCGAAATACCCGAATGCAGCTCTTTCGCCTGATTACTTTGTGATCTACAATATTTGTAATGAACCAATTGTTATCATGGAAATAATCATTGAAAACAATAGGGGACCCCCTCGGAGGAGGATCGTAGCTAGCTAATGTCTTTGGAGTTTGAGCAGGTCTTGGGTACAGGTCTTTTGATCAGGTCTTTGCAAAGAGCTGAGAACCCGAGATCCCGAGAATGTTTTTGCGATTTTGAAGAGTCCAAAGGAAGTCACTTGTGCGCCATAATAGCCTGACCGGGGGAATCTAACCTACAAAATCCAAAACGGACGAGTTGGAAAATTTCTCCCATTTTGATTGTTTTAGCGCCAGACTCTATCAAGCCTTCCACGACTCGCAAGCTTTCAGGGTTGTACTTGTCTTCCACAAGAAGTGGTCCTGGTACAGTGATCGAAATTGGAAAGGATTCGCCCGGAACAACCCACTGCACCTTCTTTATTCTATCTACATTCTCAAGAGTAAGGTACCTTGCTCTGATGGTTTTGCCGACTGATAAGATTTCAACATTGTAGGCCTCGATTAACCTTAACTTCATTCCGGGAGAAAACTCCTTTGCATCATCTGCCGAGATCAAAAACCTGCCGTCAGTTTTGATTTCCCGTTCTCCTAGATCGTGTTCTGGGTGGAACTTCAAACTCACAGTTGCGGTGGGGGCTCCTTCAACCTCGACGGCGATCGGATTTCCCACAAAAAAGAATCTTCTGGCTATCGGATCGAGTATTTTTCGATTGATGCTTTCGAGAAGGTCCCATGTGGGTTGAGACTCCACTTTGCTCACGCCCATGCTTAGAACGAATTCGCGAATCGCTTCAGGAAGAAAGCCGCGTCTTCTGAGGCCTGCGATCGTCGGAAGCCTTGGATCATCCCACCCGTTTACTTGACCTTCCTCGATAAGCTTGCGAAGGCTTCGCTTCGAGACCGTAGTGTTCTGCATGTCCAATCGTGAGAATTCGACAATTTTCGGCTTACGCAGATTTAGTGCTTCGAGAATCGAGTAGTAGGACTCGTCCCTCAGCTCGTACTCCTTGCTTCTGAGCGCATGCGTGACCCCGTCAAGGCTATCTTCTACTGCGCCATCGAAATCGTATGTTGGCCAAACTCTGTACTCGCTTCCCTTCAGAGGATGCGTGTGATTTACGATCCTGAAAAGAACAGGATCGCGCATCGTTGTATTCAGACTCTGCATATCGCCTACGAATCTGAGCGTAGATCCACTTGCTGCAGTTTTTGACATCATCTCTTTCCATAGGACGAGATTTTGATCTTTGGATTGCGATCTATGAGAGCATGCCGTACCAGAAGCTCTGTTCTTCCTCATGACTTCTTGGGAGCAGGTGCACACGTATACCCTAGATCTTTCGATTAAGCTCTCTGCTAATTTGTAAAAAGTCAAAATATCGTCCGAGGCATTTTTTATCCGGTCGGCGGTAATCTTGAGCCAATCTAGCGATTCCAAGAATGAAGAGTAATACTCCTTTTTCTCTGCAAGCGGATTAGTATCATCAAAACGAATGAGAAACCTGCCTTCATATTTTTTGGCATATTCAAAACCGATTATTGCGGCCTTCGCGTGGCCTATATGCATGAAGCCATTTGGTTCGGGAGGAAACCTGGTTACAACAGCTCCTTGGACGGCACCGGAAAGATCCGGAAGTGTAGGCTCTTTTTCGGAGTCCGCCCTAGAAAGTTCTTTTTTCTTTATAATCCGCCTGTTCAGCTCCCCAGGGAATTCTTCATTGATCATTTTCCTTTGACTCTCCAAGTCACAGAGATTTACCTCTGCAACTTCATTCAAAGCAAATTCCTTTACCCGACCTGCCTCCTTTCTCAAATCTTCATTCTCAGACATTATCCTGCCCACTACGGCACCGACGTTCGCCTTCCCGGAGTGCTCTATGGCGTTTAGGAGGGCAAGCTTCCTAGTCAATGTAGAGAGCTCTTTGTCATCTAGCATGATTTTTCATCTGAATGGTGGGTCGTGCAGACAGGTACCGTCTAATAATCGCGAGAGCTGAGATATTCCATTAGCGATTTAGTTACCAAGTAAGACTCTCCCTTGCTGATATGATATCTTGAAATCATATCGTCAAACATCGAAATCGCCTTTTTTGAGAGTTTGCGCGATAATCCCTTTGCATAGTCAATTGAACCGGAATTGTGCATGCAATCGAGTATGTATTTGACTTCCCCCAGTTCCTTTTTTTCGCGAGGCTTGGAAAGAATATCGGTTATCTTGCGTTTCTGAGCGCTATCTGAATGTGAAAGAAGATGAATGAGCATAACCGTCCGCTTTCCTTCAAAAAGGTCACCCATAATCTCCTTTCCGTATTTCGTTTCTTCGCCCATCAAATTCAGGACATCATCAATTATCTGAAACGATATTCCTAACTGCGTTCCGAACTCGATTGCTTCCTTCATGAGGTTCTCTGATTTGACAATTTCAAACTGCTTCTTTTGGAGAGTCGCTATGAGTATTCCAAGTCGGGCGGGAGATATGCAAGTATACCAAGCGGATTTTTTGGCCACCATAAGAAAATAATCCTCCTCTTTGATGTCCCATTTGTTTGTCGACGTCCAAGCAAGCTCCATTTGTTGCCCTTCCGTTGTCGCATTCAGCATCGATGCGAATTCTTGGAGTATTTTTATCGTGAGGTCCGACCCGAGTTTTTCCTGATTTCTTAGGAGCAATTCCCACATTTTTCCATGCAAAGCATCGCCCGCATTAATTGCAAGTTCAATTCCCACTTTCTTATGGAGAGCAGGCAACCCCCTGCGGAGGTCGGATTGATCCTCAATATCGTCGTGGATCAGTATCCAGTTCTGAAATAATTCTAGTGCTGAAGAAGTTATCAATGCGCTTTCATCTTTTCCTTCCAAGAGATTGCACCACAGTATGCACATAGATCCCCGAAGTCCCTTTCCGCCTCTGCTAGGGTAATCTCGCATCATTTCGTATAAATTGGTGATTTCCGCAGAATCATGCCAAGCCGGCAGAAAATCCAAAACGATTCTATCGAGCCGTTTTTTGTTTCTGATGAGAAGCTCCTGCAGTCTTGCAGTCTCTAGTTGTTCCATTTAGATTCAGCTCACAGTTTCGGATTATATTTCAAGTGATTCCTTTCTCAGAGATGCCTTCGCATAAATCCTTGTTGACTTGACAGAATCCTGTCCCATAATCAATGATTCCAGCCTTTCTGCCTTCCTGCCGTTCACATAATATACATTCGCACCGTGTTCAGCCATATGCATCCCAAACTCGATCTTCGCCGCTATACCGCCAGTCACGTCGAATTTCCTTTTCTTGCCCAAAAAAATCTCAGCAGAAGTGAGTTCATTGATAATTTCACCCTTCATATTTGAATTAGTGAATATTCCGTCGACGTCCATTGCAAAAATTACCCGGTCAACGTTTCGATTTCGCACCAAGCTCATGGCTATCTGGTCTCCCGAAATAATCGAAGTTCCCCTCGGAGTTATAGAAACATTGCCAAATGATATGGGAACATATCGGCTTTGGAGGAGATTATTCAGTATGCCCTCACCTTTTTTTTCGATAGTGATTCCATCGGAAGAAAGGAACTCTGAAGTTAGGACCGTTTTACAAGGAACACCTTCGCGCACCAGTTGATTTAGAACGAGTGAATGCAGAGCAATCATCGCCCAGGCAGTTTTTGACACTCCCTCAGTTCCAGTTTTCTTTCGAGCTGTCGAAAGACCGAATTTTGATGCATAATAATGTCCGAAGGAACCGCCTCCATGTATTATGAATAGCCTAGTTTGGTTTCCGTTTCGTAACGATTTCGCGATAGCATTTGCGGCAACCGCTATAGCTCTTCTGTTCGGTGTGAGAGGCCGGTCTTTATCAGTAATCAGGCTACCTCCCAGCTTGACTACTGTAAGTTTTGGAGTCAATTTTCCCACCGGAGGCCGGGCTGGGGTATCGCAGTGAAAAAACTCCAGCTGAATTTCTTAGTAGCATATTTTGAAAGCATGTCCATCGCCTTGGGTTTGGGGAGAGCAATCACACTTCCTCCTCCTCCAGCACAAGTCAGCTTTGCGCCTAAAACGTTCTGACCGGCGAGTTCTTCGATCAACTCGTCAAGTGAATCGTTAGACACTCCTATCCATGAAAGAGCTGCTTGTGAAATATTCATGAAAGCTCCAAGACGAGGCAGATCTCCGGCAGTTGCTGCGTTCGCTACTTCTTGGCTCAATATTGACGCAGACCGCGCTAGCGAGTCAAAAAAATTGGGGAATAGCTTCTGTTTTAGGGCAACCTTATTCACTAAGACAGACGTTCTTCTTTGCTTTCCGGAGTACACGACCAAGAAATGTAACGTTCGGGTCAAAGGTACGGACTTTGCCCCTGTGCTTCGGCTAAATAGAAGCAGCCCGCCCTGCAAACTAGATTCTACGTCTATTCCAGAAGGGTTTCCATGAACCATTTTCTCCCCTGTCATTGCGAGTTCGAAAATTTTCCGTGGTGATGGGTCGAGTCCGGCGAATTTGAGAGCCGCTGCGGATGTTGC
Organism: Nitrososphaerales archaeon; assembly: GCA_030038075.1. Classification (GTDB taxonomy): domain Archaea; phylum Thermoproteota; class Nitrososphaeria; order Nitrososphaerales; family CADDZS01; genus DATLTL01. The sequence continues at coordinate 5,251 of JASHPO010000161.1, forward strand.
GACGGCGACAGCAGCGGATGATCCCAATCCCGAACCCGGCGGAATTTCAGAGTCGACTGAAACAGCAATTGGGTCTACCAAATTGCCTTGTTTGCCCACATTCTTCAAAATAGCTTTCACCAGAACAAGCTTTCCGTCGTTATCCGACATTTTCGTTTTAACATTTCCAGAAATTATGTATGAATCCTTGTAAACAGGGGAAATTGTGACCCTTGCTCTCTTGTTTATTGCGGCGGCAACAGAATGTGACCCATGAACCACAAAATGTTCACCTGTTAGGATTATCTTGCCAGGTGCGCTGGCGGTAATTTCGTTCAAATAAACCGCACTGATGAATAACCGACAACCGAAGACTTGTCTCCGCTGACATCTCCGCTAGTCGCGTATTTCAGAACTACACCTGTACTCCTTCTGAGTTTCTTCGCAACTTCAATGACCGTGGCGATTGCTCCGTATCCGCAAGCGGACACCGAAAGTCTCTCGAGGACATTATAGTATTCAAGGAGATTCATTTTTGCAACAGTATCTAGTAATTTGCAATCCTTCTCTCTTGCTCTTTCTTCCGCCTCATAGTGCGTAAGATCGCTCGACCCTAAGACCAGAAATTTCTCATCTTTTGAATCTTCAATCAACTCCGTGATAGATTGGGCGATTTGTCTGGCCGTTTCGATATCTTGTAACATCATCGAGATTGGAATAATCCCCCAGCTGGCCTCCTTTCTCGATACGATCTGAAGAAAGGGAAGCTGTACCTCGATCGAGTGCTCCTTACTATGGGCGAGCTCGTCGAAATCTAAGATATTGCAGTTCCTAGAGAGTTTCTTTGACATTTCGATGCGTACATTCACGTCTCCAAGCGGTGTAGCCCATTTATCCGAAGGTGATAATGCGACTCCACTTCCCAAGCCATAGTGGTTAGGTCCCAAGATAATGACTGTCGTATTCTTTGAGTCGTTCGCATTGAAAAAATCAGAGGCCACATGGTAGGAATGAGAAGCGATAGGACCTGAGTATTCGTACCCCGCATGAGGAACGATTAAACATTCTACTCGGTCTAACGGTTTTCGAGTATTTTCCCTGGGAAGAAGCCCCGGTCCTAATGGGCTCGAAAAGCATTTTTGAATTATGGTGACAAGAGCTTGTTTCGCACGGGGATAAAACATTCCCGCAACCGCGGGAGGCCTTGTCTTGCTTGCGGCCAAGACTAAATCGTCAAATTTGGAAGAGATGACGCTTTAAGAACTTTCGAAGGATTGCTCCTCTTCTTCGTCCTCTTCGACCAGTTTTGTTTCGAAATCCTCGATTCGATACTTCATCTGTTGGTCGGACGTGATTGCACCAGAGTGCATCAGGACGTATCTCGCCAACAGCCAGAAAATAGCGGCTAATGCACTTCGGCCTCGGTTGTTAGCAGGAATTACAATGTCAACGCCCGCAGTGACGTTGTCGGTGTCGCAAATTGCCACCACTGGTATGCCAAGTTTCGATGCTTCATCCAGCGCTTGAAAATCTACAGCCGGATCAGCCACTACAACAATCTCAGGGTCAAGGTGATGTGGATATAGCGGGTTTGTAAAAGTCCCTGGCATAAATCTGCCCGTCAGAGCTATTGCGCCAGTCGCTTCGCAGAACTTTTCGATGGGAGTCTTCGCGTACTCCCGGGCAGAATACACAACAACCCTTCCGATATCCGACCTGCCGATGAATTTGGCTGCGATGTCGATTCGCCCAAGTGTCTTCGAGACGTCAATCACATGTAGCCCGTTGGCTTGGGTTCTGCTCACAAAGTGAGCCATGCTCTTTGTCTTTACAAGTGTCCCAATGCGAATCCCAGTTGAGAGCAAAGCCCTTTCTGAGAGACCGGGCGCGATGGTAGCCTCTGCAGACCCCTCCTCTTCGACTTCGTCAGTTTGTGCCAACTAATGAGACCATCAACAAAGAAGTTTTTCAGTTTATAAAATGGTCGCCATGCGGAACGGTTGCTGTGATCCGCACTTATCTAATGTAACTTGTACTAGAACTGTCAAATTTCCGAACAACCTCAAAGTGGTTCGAATTAGGTTGATTCATACTTCTAAGCTGCGGATACATCTCTAACCAATCCGAACTTGCAAGCTTTACTGTCGGATGGTCCTTTCCAAGTGAGTTTCTACAAATTTCCTGAGCCAGATTCCTAACCTCTTTTTCGTCGATATATCCAAGGCTGTGTAAGTATTCATGCATCAATACCATGAAAATAAATGCGTTTACTTCCCTTGGACTCTTTGTTGCCCACAAGAGACCATCAATAAGTGATTTGTTGACCACGATGACGTTTGCTCCCATCTGGTGGAATCCGCCGACTTCCTCTGTCATACTTGCGAGCACTAGAGTAAGCCCAGCTCTGTGACGCCCTAATTCTTCTTCCACAATACGCTTTACTAGCTCAAAGAGCTCATCAAAATCCTGAGCGGTATCGACTCTTCGGCGCCGCTCCTGCATTAATGCGCGCGAAGCACTAAAAAATTCGTCGGGCCTATCGTTCATTTTTCCATCTTATTGGGCAACATGATTTTTTACGAGCATCCTCTCGTAGAACTCAGAAGGGGCCGCGCCTATTGCTTGATCTAGTGCCTTTCCTTCTTTGAATATCATAATTGTAGGAATGCTCATAATGTTGAACTTCATCGCGAGTTCTTGGTTATCATCAACATTCACTTTCACTACCTTGAGCTTTCCTTCATACTTTTCGGCGAGTTTCTCGATTACAGGAGAGACCATCCTGCACGGACCGCACCACGGCGCCCAGAAATCTACAACGACCGGAACCTTTGCCTCTTCGACTTCCTGCTTCCAATTATTGTCTGTTCCTTCCGCGATTTGAGCTTCCATAAAGTTCTGTTGGCGCAGATATTCTATTTAAGGGTTTAGTCCCAAAGTTGTGTAAATAATCCCAATCATCCAGATTTAGCAAGTTTGAAGCATATTCTTCGCCGGCCATTATCGGACATGCCTTTTTTCAGGTAAGCCTCCACGATGCCTATTCTTTCTAGAAGATCCATGTGGTCCATAACTGTTGAATATGATGCGCCCGTTTCCTTTGCAAGATCGTCCGCGGTCTTGTCTGACTTTGACAAGGATTCCAGTATCTTCACGCGCGTATCGCATGGAGTAACCAGCTTAAAGCCAGATATTTCGATGACACAAAAAGAGCCCATTCGGCTCGAAATTTGCTTTACTTTCATTTCTTCGCAAGATTTTGGAACTGGGCGCTTTTTTAGTCTTTAGGCGCAAACCCTAAACTTTGGGAGTTGAACCTAAAATCTATCGTTTGAAAACTCGGCGTGACGTTTCCAGAGGGCCTCGTTGTAGGGCATGAGCTGATCTATCACGTCCATGCTAGAAATCAGCATTCTCCGGCAGCAATATCTCTTCAAGCCCAAAGAGTCTAGGACTTTCTTCGGTTCCTCGCCGTTTTTTATTCGTGAAAGAAATTCACTGTACTTGTCTGCAACCAAGTTTCCACACGTGAAGCATCTTACTGGAATAATCAATGTCTATCACCTATAGGACTTTTGCTTTCTTCTTCTCGCACCGGGGCCGCCGAATTTCTTCGTCTCGGATTGTCTTGCATCTCCGGAAAGCAGGTGAACGTCATACTCGACGATTCTTTTTCTGAGTTCCTGTCCTCTAGTCCAGTCTACGAGTGCCTTCGAAATCGCCATCGCTGCCGCCTCCGCCTGCCCCATGAATCCTCCTCCACTCACTCTCACGTCGATATCAACCTTGTCGCGGAGTTCGCCGGACAAGACGAGCGGGGTCATAATTCGCTGTCTCGCCACGGTCGGAGTCACGATTTCAACAGGGATATTGTTTATCCTGATTCTGCCGTTACCTGGCACTATCGCAGCAGTAGCACGAGCCTGCTTCCTGGATCCTGAATAAAGCTTCGTCTTTTTTCCGGGCAATGTAATTACGCCGCTCCCTTCCAACCTATTCTTGCTGCGACTTCGCCCAGGGGAACATAGTAAGCTAGAGGCTTTGTTGCTTTCGCCTCTTCGAAGGTACTGAATGAGACTTTTCCATACTGGCTTGGAATCTCGGTATAAACTCGGAGTCTTCTCAAAGCTGCTTCGCCACTGGGTTTGTTTCGCGGTATCATTCCTCGAACCATTCTAGTCATTATGCCGGCCGGCGTCCTGGGATGAAACGGTCCATGCTTAGGATGCACCACGCTTGCGATAGTCAGTCTATCAAAAAAGTTCTTCATGACGCTCGACCTCGCTCCCGAGAATAGACACTTGTCTGCGTTAACTACGACAACGCTATTTCCGTTGAGTAGCAGCTTTGCCACCTTGGAGCACAATCTTCCGGCGATTTGGCCGCTGGCATCAATATAGAAGGTCTTTAGATTCGATTCTTTTTCCACTTTAGCCAATTATCAACACGTCCGACACTTTAGACGTTTCTTTCATAAATTCAGCAATACCGCAGCACTCTCCACCAGCTGCAACTATCTTTGCCCTCGCGCCATGAGAGAAGGAAAAGGCGGCGACAGTAACTTTGTGATCTATCGAACCGGCTCCCAAAACTTTACCGGGAACAATGACTTTGGTGCCATCTTTTGAGTTCCGCGAGATCTCTGCCACATTGACCGACGCACGATTCTTCCCGCTCGAGAGAATTCTTTCGGATACGTTGCCCCAAATCTTTTGCTTAGATTTTCGCGATTGTTTCTCTAGCTCTCTGCCAAGTTTCAGTCTCAGATTATTGGGCTTCAATGCGATCACTCTGCTGCAATTTGTGTAGAGAATTCAGTAAGACTTTTCTGAAGTTTTTCGATCGATCGAGTAAAAATCTCCGAGGCAGGGAGAGAACCGACAGATTCAATATACAGTTCGAATTCCTCAGGTTTTCCAGTTTCAATCAGTACAGATGCTGATGTTGGTTGCCACTTTGCATGCTCGCTTCCCTTTCCGAGCCGAGCGTAGGCTTCAAGTTTAATTTTCTGTCCCGGCGCCAGTTTTACAATCGGAATATTATTGGCAATCGGTTTCGTCTCCGGGTCTTCGGAAACAAGATCGCTCGAAGAAACGGTACGTACCTTATCGCTGGCTTCGGCGTCAAGAACAAGCAACACTCTACATTTCTGACAGCCCAAAGGATTTTTGCAGTCGCACTCTTCGGGCAAATTAAAACGGTTCAAATCAGTTTTCAGAGGGATTAAACCCAGTCTGTGTGCAACCAATTCGTCGAACATGACCGAAGAATTTTCTAGTATCACGACGTCATCGATCGCCATTGTCGGCACCTGAGAAATTGCAATCCTCCGAATTGCATTCGCGTAAGCTCTGTCAACTCCCTTCAACCGCAGTCGAATCTGCGAGGGCCGTGATTCAACAACATCTATTGAAACCAAGATGACTTACGCTCCACCAAAGAAAACTAGTAAAGACAAGTACAGCACCTTATCGTAAACATATGGACTTCCCCAGATCGGTTTAAAACCTTTATCATTGACTCGGCGACATCACTCCTCGCTTTCCTCGCCCTGATTCATCTGCCTCGTTATAATCGCGCTGAGCTCGATAAGTCCTTCCCTAGTGGTCGATGATACAGGATATAATTCATAACCAACACCCGCCCTCGCAAGATCGCGTAATACGAAAGAATCCAATTCGTACGAGGCCGTAGAATCTTGCATCAAAGATTCCTCCAGTTTCCTCGCATTTGACGACCACGACATTACTTTTCTCAAATTTGGACCGAGAAGGTCTTTTCTAGATAGAACCGAAATTTGAGGCGTCTTTAGCCTCAACTGAATGGACGCTGCCAAGAGCGCGATGCTGACGAAATTCCTCGGAGTCGATACCAGCGTTGAATCGAACATGAAGAGCACAGTCTTTCCCTCGGATCGCAAGTTTTCTACAATATACGGACCGCTGTTCCTGTATGCGAAAAGCTCTATCTGCCCCGGTGTATCAAAGATCGCATAATCCGGATTTATAGAGTCAAGGGATTCCTGAACGTCGTTCAAACGGGTCGCCACAAGATCCGCTGCCATTATGAGAGCTCCGTTGGGACCTAACTTGTAATTCTGCATCACAGTTGAAATGTCAAGGAAATCCCGAATGTCAATGTCCGGCTCGTAAGGAAGCTCCTGAACTCCCGGGTCCAGGTTGACGGATGCAACAGTCGCGTTCTTTTCTTCATACCACGGAAGAAGTGCAGAGCACAATGAGGATTTGCCTGAACCAGCCGTGCCGGTTAGGAATATTGATTTCACCAGAGATCAGCTCAGTTTTAAGATGCCGCGAGATGAACGTTTCCGTATGAGCGTCCGACAAAAGTCAGTCGAAATACTTGTGGTCGGGAATGAACTTCTAAACGGAACCACACCAGACACGAATTCCTTCTGGCTTTCGAAGCAACTTTCGAAAATCGCTTTCATCGTCCGGCGGAAAATCACCGTTAGAGATGAGTTGCAAGTCATTTCTTTGGCCTTCAGGGAGTCCATTTCCCGCAAGCCCGATTGGATATTCTCTCTCGGCGGACTGGGACCAACATTTGACGACTTGACTGCCGAAGGATTGGCGCTCGCTCTCAGGAAGAAATTGAGGGTTAATCCTGAGGCAGTAAGAATGCTCCGAGAAAGCTACAGAAGAAGAGCGATCCCCGTCCGCGGGCTCTCCAAAGCCCGTCTGAAGATGGCGACAATGCCTCAAGATTCGAAACCTCTCCAAAACGCCGTCGGAAGCGCGCCGGGCGTTCTTGCAGCTTCCGGAAATACTATGATCGTTCTGCTTCCTGGCGTTCCACGCGAAATGAGGTCAATTTTTTCAAATGAGCTCCTGCCTCTTTTGAGGAGTGAATCGTTTTTCAGCGCGCAGAAGTGGATCAAAACACTGGGAATTTCAGAGTCACAGCTTTCTTCAGCCGTATCCAAACTCTTTAGAAAATACAAGTCAGTGCTGTACATCAAGTCGCACCCGAGCGGTTTTGAAAAAGGGCTATCCGTGATCAAGATACAGATCATCCTGACAGTCCCAGTCCAAGAGAAGGAGCACGGTCTCCGAGCGCTCGATGAGGTTGCTCTCGCCCTTGAATCTTCTGCGCGAAAGCTGGGCGCAACAGTCTCAATAAGATGACTCCGCGCTCGGCCTCAATAGGCGCATTCTTCTCACTCTGCCACACTTTTCGCACCTGAAATTCGCGTAACCCCGTGGGTTTCTCACGTTTTCAACGTTGAAGAAATTTTTTGTCCTGGTCATGCATCGCTCGCAAAACCTGATTTCGAACTGTTCCGACATTACTGATTCCAGTACTTTTTTGTCTCGATGAACTTGAGCTTTGCTTCCAGAAGGTCATCGTAGAACTCTTCGTCGGATTCGTGCATCCTTGATAGAACCCTCGCAGCCATCTGCGGGCCGATTCCGTATACCGACTGGGCTATTACTCCCTTCTTGCCGTAAGAGAGTACAATGTCAGCGGATCTTCTTGTCTTTGCAATGATTTCTTTTTCCTCAGGTGACAGCGTCTGCCCGGCCTTTTTCTTCAAAAGAGCACTCGTAGCAAATCTTGCCCCGTAAAACAAGACTGCGAGCAGTTTCGAGTCGCACTTCTCGCATTTCGGGATTTCTGGAAGATCTCCTACCCTCTGGAATTCCTTGAGCTTCGCGCATTCGAGGCAGAGCAGGCTAACGACCTCCTTGCCAGCGTTTGTCTTCATCGAATCAACAGAGTTTGTGCTCGCTTCTGCGTAATCTTCACTCTCGGCGTATCTTGAAAATATGTACATCGCGAGCGCGCTGGGTCGTTCGGTGTAAACGCTAACGAGCTCGGTCTTGCCTTCGCTACACTCTCTTAGGATCTCAGCTGCCCTAGGAATGTCGATTTTTGTGGCAAAGGCTTCCCTTAGCGTTTCGTCATAGATTGGCGTGAACCTGAATTTTACTCCGAGCTCCTTCAGCGCGTCTCCGGAAAGCATCCTGCCGCGCTTCAGGGCGCCGAACCTTTCCGCGATGAACTTCATCTCGTAGCCGAATGGAAAGTGCTTTCGGATGACAGCGTCCAGAAAACCGGAGACCGTAGAGTCGTAGTGGAAGAGCTTTTCCACGATTTCTTGGAGCTCGAATTCCTCCGTCGACAGTTCCAATAGAATCCTGTAGCCGTCGCTCCACCAGCTTCTGATAAGTCCGCCCATCCGCAGAAGCCTCTCCTCAAACAGTTCTCCAAGAGTCGAATTGACCCTGTCACCCGCCGACGTATGGATCACGAAATAATTCTTGAATCTCTCGACAACAATTCTTTGCTCCGTCGGAACCTTCGATAACTGGCTCTGGTTTCTGATTTCGTCAATTACGGAGTCCCTTGCGAATTTTTCAACTCTCGAGAAGATTTCCGAATCCAAGACGCCTTTGCCCTGAAGCGATTGTTCGATCTTCCTCCGCTCTGAACCGACTTTCATTGCAACAGATTCAGGTATGGGAATCAATTCGCCGTCCCAGCCCGGAACGGCCGCTTCCCTGTCCTGAACCGGCGTGACGTACACATTTTCCTCTTGAATCGACTCTATTTCCCAGGCTTTTCCCTTTATGACGAAGTGAAGGCCAACCTTTGCGTGGAGAATCATGAACTCTTCGCCCAGGATGCCGATCTTTTTCTGGGTCGTCAGGTCAATGACGGAGTATCTCCTTTCATCCCGAATTGTCGAGAGGTTTTGAAGATAATATTCCCTGCACTTTCGTCTCCTGATTATTCTTTCCCCGGAAAGCGAAAGGTAGCCCATCTTTTCCATGAACTTTACAACTGAGAGTAGATCGTTTTTCTCTAGGGAGTGAAATGAATAGGAAACCTTCGCGATTTTCAAAATCTCTTCTAAGTCAATTTCGCTGTTTTCCATGAGCAATCCTGCGATCTGGTGGGAAAGAACATCCAGCGGGGCCAGATGTATGGCCGTGGGTTCCAGATTTCGCAAGAGTGCTTCCCGGGATATTGCGATCGATTCGGTTGCGTCTTCCGGGCTCACCGAAAGAATAATGCCCTCGGATTTGCGAGATAAGCTGTGTCCCGACCTTCCTACTCTCTGGACGAGCGAGTTTACCTGCCTCGGCGACATGTACTGAATTACGAGATCTACAGCGCCGATGTCAATTCCCAATTCTAGAGTCGCGGTACAAACCAACGCCCTTGTTTTTCCTTCCTTGAAATCCTGCTCGGCCCTTTCTCTTTCCTCTCTGGGAAGCGAACCGTGGTGAACTCCGACCTTGACTCCCAGCATCACGAGCCTTGAGCAAAGTTCTTCGGCGATCGTTCTGCTGTTCACGAAGATCAGCGTCCTGTCATGGCCTTCTACAAGATCTATGATCCTCTGTATTCTCGAAACGGTCTGTGGAGAGACGAACAGCTCCCTTGCCTGCATCTCGTCTTCCCTTGTCGGCTTTGGGAACTCGATCGAGTAATCCACGAGCTTTGAAATTTTGCTGGTGTCTACAATCCGAAACTTCCTTCCTGTGCCGCAGAGAAATTTTCCGATCTCTTCGGGATTTGCAACCGTCGCGGAGAGGCCAATCCTCTGAATTTTCTTTCCGACCACCCGCTCAAGGCGTTCCAGTCCGAAGGAGAGCTGCGATCCTCTCCTGTCGGAAGCGAGATGATGAATCTCGTCGATAACAACGTGCCTTACGCTCTTCAGATTCGTGCGCAGCCTCGAACCGATTAAGAGTACCTGAAGAGTTTCGGGTGTGGTAATTAGAATGTCCGGGGGATTTAGCGCCTGCTTTCTCCTTTCGCTTTGAGGAGTGTCGCCATGCCTTACTTCTACCGATAGTCCCAAGTGCTTTGCCCACATCTGGACCCTCTTCAGCATGTCCCTGTTCAGGGCTCGCAGCGGCGTCACGTAGAGGGCCTTTATTCCCTGCTCTCTTGTTTCACTCCTTATCTTCTCAAAGACCGGTAAAAGCGCAGCTTCGGTCTTTCCCGATCCGGTTGGAGAAAGTATCAGAACGTCTTCTCCGCCGAGTATTGCAGGAATTGCTTCCGTTTGAACGGGAGTTTCCTTCTCAAAGCCCAGTTCAGATATTACTTTCCGGAGATCGTCGGAGAGAAGCTCAAACTTGGATTCCATAAGGTTACCAGTTCTCTCAAATCATCTTTGAAATGCGCAACAACTTTCTCGACGTTTGACGAGACATTTTTCTTGAGAAGACCTGAAAAGAAGACCTGTACCCGAGACCTGCCCTAACTCGAAAGACATTATCTAGCTCCACCCCTCCCCCTAGGGGGTACCCTCTCGTTTTCAATTGATAATTGCATGATTACCATTGATTTTATACAAATATTGTAATTCATAAAGTAATCCAGCCTTGGCATTAAATTCAGGTATTCGGGTATGCGGGTCTGGGGCAAAAACGCGGGTACAGGCTTTAGGGCGGCAGTCGGATTCATGTAACAGCTAACGCGACAAATACCTCGACCCGGAATATAAACGATGGCTGAGTCGTCAGATCAAAGAGTGATTCGAAAGAGAATATTCTTGTGCGAGAAAGAAGCTCTTTGATCAGCTTATGACTTTTCTGAACAGGTATAGCGTCGCGCCCATTGTCAGAATGGCTATCGCGGAAATCACCAGTAGAGCCGAGACTTCGGCGCTCCAAGAAAAGTAACTTTTGATCGACAGGTCTCTGACCGCGTTCACCGCATAGCTTATCGGGTTGAAGCGAGATACGTCCTGTATCCAGCTGGGCATCGCGGCAACCGGCACAAGCGCAGTGCTCATGAAAAGCAGGGGAAAGGTTAGGAAAGCGCCGAATCCGAATACACTCTCCTCGTTCTTAGTTCTCATCCCGAGAGCGAGCGAGATTCCTGACCAGGCAAAGCCGAAGAATGCGATTATGAAGACTATCAGGACGATTCCTGGAATTCCGGCGCTGACTTTAAAGCCCAGACCGTAGGCGAGGCCGAGGATTATTATGGACTGCACTGTTACTCGAAAGGCATCAGTTGCAAGCCGCCCAATCAGAATGGCTGGCCTCTTAACCTGCGTGACGAGCATCTTTTGCAAAAAGCCAGAATTCAGATCCTGGACTATGGAGGTTCCGGACTGGAGCGCGCTGCTGAACGCGTTCTGGAGGAGTATGCCCGGAGTCGCGTATTCCAAGTACGTTATGCCCGATGGAAAGAGACCCGGCACCTCTGCGAATTTGCTGAAGAGCTGAGTGAATAGAAGCAGGAACAAAATCGGCTGAAATAACGAGAAGAATATCAGAATCGGGTTTCGTACGAGTTTCTTTATTGCCCTAACAAACAGTATTCGCGCGTCAAAGAAAACAGTCATTTTTTCTAACGTCTCCTGCCCGTAGTTGGAGTTACTAGCTCTTCGACTCTGATTCTCTTGCCAGTGTGCTTTAAGAAAACGTCGTCTAGCGTAGGCGATGAGAGGTTTATCGATGCAAGCTTTATCTCCGATCTATCGAATGCGCGTACGAGCTCTGGAACGAACGAGCCTCCGTCCTTAACATAGACGGTCAACCCGTTATCCGCATCAACTATGTCAACAATGTTTCCGAGGGTGGCGAGGATTTGCCTCCCCGCTTGTTTCACGTTATCGTCAAATTTTCCATTCACGTTTCTCAAAATGATGGTAATAGCATCGGCCGCTATCTCCTGTTTCAGCTGGGTCGGTGAACCCTGAGCCACTATTTTTCCTCCGTCAATGATGCAAAGCCTCTCGCACAATCTGTCTGCCTCCTCCAGATACTGTGTCGTCAGGAATATCGTGATACCTTCCTTCTCATTCAGGTCTTCGATATACGTCCACACGGCGGCTCTCGATTGAGGATCTAACCCTGTCGTCGGTTCGTCTAGAAAGAGAATTTTGGGTTTATGCACGAGAATCGAGGCGAGATCGAGTCTCTTTTTCATTCCCCCGGAATAGCGTCCAGCCCTTTTGTTCTCGGCCTCCTTTAGTCCTACAATATCCAGAAGATGCGTGACCCTTTCTTCCAGCCCCTTACCGTGCATGTGTTGCAGGTTTCCTTGGAGAATCATATTTTCCCAGCCAGTGAGTTCTGGATCTATTGAGGTTTCTTGGCTCTGGACGCCGATGATTTTTCTAATCTTCGGAGCGTCCTTTTCAATGTCGAAACCCGCCACGGTCGCCATCCCCGAAGTTTTCCTGAGGAGGGTCGTGAGAATCTTAATAGTAGTGCTCTTTCCAGCACCGTTTGGACCCAGAAATCCAAAAATTTCTCCCTCATTTACCTGAAAACTAATCCCGTCAACGGCTTTGGTCCCGTCCGGATAGACCTCGACAAGGTCTTTGACGGAAATAATTTCTTGCACGTCGAAAGCGTAGCAAAACCTGCGTATAACTATATCTGATACATACTATTCTATATAGCGCTTTAAGGATTCAGTTAGACAATGCCTTTATAGATCATTTAGCCTTCATATCAATAGTATTGGCCGCCAGAATTCGGAGAACCTTAGCAGAGCACCACGAAAGGCGCAGGTTAGGCCTTGGGCGGCACCTTATGCGACCCCAGTCGGTTCCAAGAGGCTTCCTCCGTATGTATATGCTTTCGTTACTATCCCATGAACCACAAACTGGATACTCAATCATGCAGACGATCTACGAAAGGACAAACGGAACTTGGCGTCCAGGACCTGGAACAATTTATCCTCAACTCAGAAGATTGGCCAAGGATGGACTGGCAAAACCTACAGAGCAAAGCAACGATAGCACGCGTACGCCATATTCTCTAACAGAAAAGGGAAAGTCCGAACTTCAAGAAATGCAAAAAATGCTGAGCGCAAGAGGAACGGAGGGGCAGGCGATGCTTAGTGTTTTTTCTGATCTGCTCCCTAACTCGTATTATGTCCCCTTTTTTCTGAAGCACTTTGATGTTGAAATGGAGACTTTCTTCTACAAGGTCTCGCAACTTCCTTCAGATCAGAAGATTGCAGTCCTAAAGGAGATGGACGCAATGTTGGAAAGGCAACTCGCTAGGATGAGGTCTCATGCTTTGGACAGAGGCCGTACGTTGTTACCTTAAACCTCGGCGGCGCGCACGGAAAGTTTCGAAGCAATTCTCATAGTTGAGTCAAGGTTGTATTTCAGCGCGACGACAGTCGCAGCGGGAAAAGCCAGATACGCGACATAGTAGGCGGCCAATGAACCGGAAACGATGGCCGTCACGGGCGCGAACAGCGACAAAAGGAATGGAACCGAAAGGCAACATGTGGCACCTCCTACGACTCCCAGGGCAGGGAGCGCTACAAATACTCTTGACTTTTGACCGAAGGAACAATCTTTGGACAACTCTCGCACTTTCATCACATTGGTGACGACCAGAACCGCGACGATAATCGCGACTACAAAGCTGTAAAGCGTCAACCCCAAGGCGTAACCGGGAGGAATCGCTACGTTCAGCGCGGGATTGAATGCAAAATCCTCCAGCGTAGTAACGAATGATTGCGGGTAGGCAAGGATAGCCGAAAACGAAAAGGCCGCCTGGTTAATGATGGGCGGCACCTTGTAAATGTACAGAAGGATTCCTTCGAGTATCAGGCCGTACAACAAGAGGTGGACCGTAAGGTAGATTGCGAAAATCAGAGTGCCCCAGACAGTTCTGATATATCGGGTGAAGAGCGATACTATGTATCTCAAGGGATAGATGAATAGCGCGAAGAGTAATGGAAGCCAAAAAAGAAGAGATGCGACTGCCTCATACGGATTGAATATTCCGGCTCCGATAAAATAGGAATAGAATGAGACGACAAAGCTTGCGACAAACGGAATCACTAATGCATATGCGTAATTGGATTTCTTCTCGTTCGTCAAATCCATCACGGAATCAAGTGTCGTTTTGATCCGTTTGGGAAATTTTATTCTTGATTACGGGAAGTTGCGGCAAAATGTTACTAGGATTTGGTCCCACTTTTCGGCCAAACCAGTGACGGACATCGTAAATGTACTCGTTTTCATAAGGACACGAAGAAACGCAATCTCCCACGCCGATACATTTGTGGCTCTTGAATTGTCCGCTTGAAATGAACTTGCTGGGCAGGTCGGTGAGACCGACAGGGCAGGCCTTGGCGCAATCCTTCGTCTCGCATTTTGCGCAGATTTGCGGATCTTTTACTTTCAACTTGAAAAAGCCGAACCTGCTAATGAACTGGTTGAAAAGTCCCCAGTGACACATTCCTGTGCTCACGCATGCATAGGTACCCATGAAAGGAATTGATATGAATAGAATGTACCACAGGAAATTGAAGTAGAATCCGTACAGAAAATAGGCAACGTCACTGCCGAATATTGTCACGTTCATCAAGCCCACAGAGTCGAGGTATGAAACCGCCGCGGCTATGATTATCGATGCGATTACAACAGAAGATATTGTCTTGTAGAGGCCGGACATTCTGCTCGTTAGTAGCTTCCTACCAATTTTGGAAGTTCTGTTGAACTCTTTCATTGAGTCCGGAAAAGTGCCCTGATACATCAGAGCGGCGGTGCAAAAGAGCGAGCAGACCTGCCTGCTCCCAAACAAAAATGACAATCCTCCGCTCAGTAAGTAGGTGATAGCAATTACGGAGATCAGCGCGGGGGCAACGGCTCCAGCCGTTCCTATACCCATACTCCAGCCGAGCAGCGGAATTTTAGACAACTGGCTAGATGAAAAGAAAAAGAACGGCAGAAAAATGGAATAAATTGCGTACACGATTACTATCAGCGCCAGCCTGATTTTGGTCTCTAACTCGCGAGTGTATTTTATCTTGAAAACGACGAGCGTCCCCATTTCAGCGCCCATCATAATGTAAAACCAGCTCGATGCCGTAATAGTGGTGAAGAAAACTAGGAAATTATACAGAGACCCGCCGACGATTCCGGCTATCGAGCCTGAAAGAGGAGTGAATGAAAACCCGTCAACGAACGCCTTTCCGTAGAACTGGGCGTCGATGAGTCCGGCCATGAAGAATTCGGCGACAAGTGTCACCAACAAAAATCCGAACATCCAGAGCGGTTGACTCATCCACGATTTCTCCTGGAGCGACATACTCGATGTCCGTTTGAAACCAGTCTGGGCTAGCGCCGCGTTGAAGTAGAGAGCCATCTCGCCAATTATAGAGATTGAAAAAAGCAGCAGGTTACCTTCAATTAACCAAACGAACAGTCCCGCCATCATCACCGCATAGAGAGTGACGAGGCTCAACAGGTAGCCCCTCGTCGGACCGTTCAGCATCCTTTGCTTGTAGAGAAATTCGAACACCAGTATCAAGAGAACTATCATCGCTGCGCTGCCCGTGTAGATGCTGAACGATTTCCACACCGAATCTTCAATCGCCATCGGGGCAAGGAGCATCACCACTGACTGCAGGATAAAGACGGGAATGAAGCCCTTCTGGAAATCATTCCTGAGCAGGTAGATTGTCAACATCATCTCCAAGACCATCGTGAAGATGAACCAGTCCGAGCCGACTATAGTTGCAAAAGATTCAATCGGTGAAAAGAATCCGCCCGCAGGTATCGAAGGCGTACCAGAAGCGATTACGAAAGCCCATCCCATCAATAGCTCGTTGAATAAGACTAGAGAGATGAGCAACCCCCGCACGGAATAGGATTTGAGCATGTTGGAGCGAAGAGGATTTACCATTGCGTTGGTTCTGGCGGTGCGTCTGAGAATCGGAATGGTACCCGCTGTCATTATGGCCGTGCCGACGATCAGTCCCAACTCCAACCCAAGCGGACCAGAAACTATGAGGTAGACAAATCCAATCGTGAACATGCTTGCCATCATGACGAGGAAATAAAGCACGTATGCACTAGCCAAAGTTGTCGCATGTTCCAGCGCGGCCCTGTCCGAAGCGGTCTCCGAGGTCATAGTCAAATTAGCTGCAGAATTTGCGGAGACGCTGATTTCTTTCGCTACGGCACCTTGTTCCCAGTACTTCAGAATCACAACTACGCCCAGGGTCATGACGACCATGTTGAGAGCTATTGCTTCAATGATCCCGGTTGCATTCGGAGAATAGAGATAGATCAACCATCCCCCGAGCATTGTGGCCATCGTGATCAGAAGGTAGAAGACGAGTGCGTTATTGGTCGTTGAATTTGAAATCGAGGCGCGCTTTACGAGCCAAGACATGAAATAGGCCATGGAAGCAGCGACGAACCAGTAAATCCAGTAGTCAATCAAGAGCTTCTATCTCCAAGACAACTTTGTCTGTGTCTACTTGAGCTAACCAACAAGCAGTTACGTTTCGTCAGTGAGTAATGGCGCGTTAATTATGACTTGCTGAAGCTCAAGTCGGATATTGCGTAGAACTGCTGTTCAAACACATGTTAACGTAGCTGAAGATCTAGCACAGTGAGCAAATTGCTCAGTTGACGAGCTTGTATCTTGGACTCTTCTTCAAAAGCATGTATCCTACAGCGACCGCGGTGACTACTGCTGCAACAGGCAAAAGTGCGAGACCAAAACTGGGATTGAGCGCAATAGCTTTTGACGTAGTGGATGCAGTCGAAAGTGAAGACGTTGTAACTTGAGTGGAGCTGGTCGTTGTGGACGACGACGAAGAAGCAGTGGTCGTTGAGGTTGGCGTTGTCGTGGAAATCGAAGTGTCGGTCGCGTTTATCGTCGTTTGACCCGTGCTTGCTGCGTTCGCCTCATCTCCAGAATAATCGCCCGTTATGGTGACTTCAGTGTCAGTTGCCGAGGGACTATAATATACAGTGCAGGTTGATGTAGTGGGGATGTTGCCCACAACGAGCGTGCAGGTCGAAGAAGGTGTGAAGCTCCCGCTGCCGCTAGTCGAAAACGTCACTGTCCCAGTGGAAGGGGAGCCTGTGGTTCCGTCGTTTGTGATCGTCGTCGTACAAGTGAACTGCCTTGGTGTTACCGACGTTAAATTACAACTAATTGCGGTATTTGTCAGCTGTTCCGCTGCTTGGGGGCGGATAAGCAATGTCCCGGACATTGCTACTAAGGACAGGAAAATTATTATGGCCAATGAAATTGTAATTATACTTGTATTCTTCATGCATTACCATCTCGCAGCTGGAATTTGAAAAACCAGCAACATGTGAGCTCGTCCTCTTCCATAATAAGAGTTGTTGCAAATTCCTCGTAAATAGCGTTTGCACAACGATTTTCCACATGTACCTATGCTTTTTCACAAATATCGGTGGCCATGATCGCGAACAATAGATGAAATTAAATAACAGTATACGACTCAAGGCGGGCCTGGTGGGATTTGAACCCACGACCTCCAGCTTTCTACTTATACATGTTTTTGCACAAAAGCGAAAAACGCTCTTTGCAAATTTTTCTGTAAACCGCAGGCTGACGCCCTAATCCATGTTAGGTCTACTATTGGGTATCTCTGATACTCTAGTAAAGCCTACTTTCTGGCTCAGGACTGGTCTTTCCTTCGCATCCATGCTAGGCTACAGGCCCTCGTTCAACAGATACTTTTCGTAACTCGAATTAAGGATATTCCTCAGATCTAGTTCGCTTTTAACCTGCAACACGATTTATGGCAGAATTGATTTCCGAAATTAGGAACTCGTTATGACCTGAAGATGACATATCCACACGAATCTGACCCGGTAGCTCTCAGAGTGTATCCAAATCTCGAACTTGAAACTCCATTCGAACTTTTCGGCTTTTAGACATCAAAAGAAATTGAAAAGCCACGCTCAGATATGTCGGCCTCGCCCTCTACCGTATCAATCTTTGCCAGATCTAGGATTGCCCTAATGATATTATAGTAGACCTTTGAGAATGCAAGATTGACGTTGTGAGTTATTGCTAGTGTATGCGTAGAATTCTGGTCGTCAAAATGTCTGAAAGATTCAAACCTGCTACCAAATATATCGAGATAGTCTACTACCGTTTTCTTGCTGACTTTGCCGTACAGATGCCTGATTATCTCTCTGTGAACTTTTGCGCCTTCGTGCTCGGCGATTTCTTTAATCTCTTCTTCAGTCAAGTTGGCAAACGCCATTTGAATTAGCCCGTTGCTAATGGAATGGAAGCCGAACTTGAGATCGAATACCCACAGTCTTAGATAATTGTGGACGAGCTGCGAGACGAGGGTATTGAGACTGATTCTACTTGTTCTGGCAATCAATCGCAGTTGGTCCAAATCAGCTTTTTCGAGCCTGAAGCTGATAGCCACAGTGTCTCGTTTATCGTTAGAATCATCCATGCGGAGTAAACGCGACAAACTGTATTTATCTTAGCTACATCTAGTGGCAATGTATACGCAGAATATTTAGCGTATCCAAAGCTCCTTCACAACGAATTATTTCTATCGGGTGGTATGGTTGGAAGGCGAGGAAAATCAACTGAGCCGTAGCGATCTAGTCGTATTGAAGACGTTGCACGGTGATAAACTCTCGCCTTGGCAGATAGCTGAAAGATCGCATCTTAATGTGCACGTAGTCCAAGACTTGATTGTGTCCCTTTTGGAGAGGGGTCTCATAATCAAGTCATCGGACGGCTTTACGAGCTTGATTGAAATTACAAAGCGCGGCGAGGTTCTTCTGAATGCAAGATAGAACAAAGGTGTGAAATTGTCAGCACGGATTTTGATTGTTGATGACGAGAAAGACGTAACGGATTCTGTTAAAATTGGACTCGAACGTCTCGGATTCTGCGTTGATGCTTATAATGACCCTATGATTGCCCTGGCCAACTTCAAATCGACCAAATATGACATCGCTATCCTAGATATACGGATGCCAAAGCTTAACGGCTTCGATCTCTACCGAGAAATGAGGAAGCTCGACAGCCAGACTAGTTTCTGCTTCTTTACAGCATTCGACATCTTTGTGAGCGAGTTTGAGAAGATATTTCCAGATACGAGTGTGAAGACGTTTCTGAAAAAGCCCGTCTCAATTTCTGAGTTAGCCAAGTTGCTGAATGAGATACTCGGCGAACGGCAGAAGATCGTCAAAACTCAGTGAAGTATCCGTAAGGCAAAAGTCGAGCGTACGGCACTGCTCATTGAGGGTACGATCCAAGCTTCCCTAGCTCAACTTTCGGTCATTTTAGCTTCCAGACACCAATTGATTCTAGTTCGGGGGATTTATTTAGCCGCGAAAAGGTTATGCACGCATAATAGTAAGACATCATCAGATAAAAGAAGTTGAACCTGAAGGCATTTGTTTTTGACATCGATGGAACAATTTGCGATTATGATGGATTGCTCAATCTCGAAGCGGCTCATTCAATCAGATGGCTGAGGAAGCTTGGTTACGAGGTATTGCTTGCCTCGGGCAGAGGTCCCTGGGACGCCTACTATCTAGGCGTTTTCATAGGATGCTCAAAGATTGCAGTCTGCGAGAATGGCGGAATTTTGATGACTTCGCCAACCAATATGAGAATTTATGGGGACAAGACTGTCTCGCTTCAAGCATATGATGCTTTGTGCAAAAATTTCAACGTTCAAATCAAACCTGTTAGCGCGAGGCTTACGGAAGTAGTCTTGCTCCGAACTTTTGACGCAGAAAAAGGGCAAGTAATTCTGGATCAGCAACACATTCCAGTGACAATAAACGATAGCAAATTTGCTCTTCATCTGACAAAGAACGGAATTAGCAAGTCAAGCGCGCTTTCTGAAGCATTAAAGTTCTTGAGGATAGATCCGGTTGACGTCGCAGTGGTAGGGGACAGTGAGACCGATGTCCCAATGTTCCAGCTGTGTGGATACAGCGCAGCTGTAGGGAATGCGACACAGGCTGTAAAGTCGAAAGCGAGCTACGCATGCACAGAAGAAATAGGAAATGGCGCAGTCGAGGCAATTTCTCACATCGTGCGAAAGTTTGGAAATCATAAGGAAGATCCCTCTTGAGTTTTAGAGAATTTGTAAAGGACGCGGAAGGTCTTGTTAGACAAGCATGCAACTCATTGGGTTATGAGGCTCCTACGAATCTCGACTGGAGCGTTCCCCCCTCGAAAGAATTAGGCGACGTGTCCTTCAGAACAGGTTATCAACTCTCCAAAGTCGCAAGGAAGGAACCGGCTAAAGTCGTCGCAGAGATCGCAAAGAAAATCGAAGAGGAACTTCCGACAAATAGGAATTATGTCAGGAGCGTAGAAGGGCACCCTTCCGGCTATCTTAACTTTCGTTTCGAACCTACTTCGCTTTTCCTGGACGTACTGAAAGCCGCAGTGAGGGAGGGCTACGGTAGCATCGACCTGGGCGAAGGTGCGAGCGTCCTAGTAGAGCATACTTCCGTCAATCCAAACAAAGCTCTCCACGTCGGCCACCTCCGAAACGTCGCAATCGGAGATTCTATCGCCCGTCTGCTTCAATTTACGAATCACGACGTGAGGGTCCTGAATTATGTTGATGACTCCGGCCTGCAGGTTGCCGACGTAATTGTCGGAATCAAATATCTAGGGTTTGCAAGCACCAACGATTCCAAAAAGTTTGATCACTACGCGGGCGACGATATCTATGTTTCAGTGAATAGAAGATATGAGACCGATTCTTCCCTTGCCGAAAAGAGAAAACTAGTCTTAAAAGGGATCGAAGATCGAGACGAGGATATTTTTCCTCTCGCTTCAGAAATTACAAACAAGATACTCAAAGAACAGCTGAGGACGTGTTGGCGATTCAACGCTTCATATGATCTTCTTGTCTTTGAGTCGGACATCATCGCATCAAAACTCTGGGAGGAGGCATTCTCGGCTCTGAAGTCCAAAGGAATCGCGAAACTCGAAACCGAAGGAACCTTTGAGGGCTGCTGGATAGTAACGATAAAGGGCGAAAAGGAGGGGGAAGACAAAGTCCTAGTTAGAAGCGATGGCACCGCAACTTACGTGGCGAAGGACATCCCATTCGCTGCACTAAAAACGGGACTGATCAAAGACAGGTTCACTTACGATCAGTTCACCGTACAACCAAATGGGAAGCATCTCTGGAGAACGATTGCAAAAGATGCAGGAACGAAAAAATCGCCCGTGCATTGGGGGGCCCAAAAGAGCATCGCCGCCATCGGATCTGAGCAGTCGAGGCTCCAGAGAGTTATACTACGCGTGTTAGAGCAGCTGTCCGGCGAGGATCTCTCTCAGCGATATGTTCATGTCGGATATGCGTTGATGACGCTCAGCCCTAAAACAGTGGCCTCTCTGACCGACCTTGGTGATTCTAAACCTTCGCAGGAGCAAGATGCTCACGCTCTGCGAATGTCCGGCAGGAAAGGTCTGTATGTCAACGCAGATGATGTTTTTGATGCTGTGAAGAATGCCGCACTCGTTGAAACCAAAAAGAGAAACCCCAACATTGATGATCAACATTGGTACGATGATGTCTCTGAAAAGATCTCAATTTCGGCAGTGAGGTTCAGTCTACTCAAGCAAGATTTGGACAAGACTATAACCTTCGACCTCGAGGAATCGCTGAAACTCATCGGCGAAACCGGACCGTACATGCTGTACACATATGCGCGGGCGAATAGCATACTTTCAAAGGCCGAATCGCCTGACGAAACGATAAACGCAGCCCTGTTAGAATCAGAAACAGAAGTTGATTTGATCACTTCGCTCTCAAAATTTGATCTCAATGTCGAGAAAGCGGTGAAGATGATGGCGCCAAAGTGGATCGCACACTATTCTTTCGAATTATGTGAATCATTTAACAAGTTCTATGAAAAAAACCGCGTTTTACAGACCGAGCAAGAAGACCTCCGGTTCGCAAGGATCACACTAGTAAGAGCTTTTCAGAAGGTATTGAGACGGTCACTAGAGCTTCTCGGAATAGACTGCCCGGAAAAAATCTAGCTTATTTCGCTTGAAGCAACGGCATTGCGGTCTCTACCGCAATTCCCGGTCTTACGTTCGAACTGCCAGTTAAGGTAAGCTCCAATGCTCCAAGTAGTGCTAGAACATCAGTTGCGGAAATGTTTCCAAAGTGTCCCACCCTGAGCATGAACTCCTTGTAATCGCCAAAACCCAAGGCAAGATGAATTCCATATTTTGACCTGAGCGTATCTTGAATTTCGGCAGATTTGCCCTTCGGGACGTTAAACGCGGTCACCGTCGGTGATCTGCTTTCCATGTCTGGCATGGGCTTCAGGTTCAACGCTTCCAATCCTGCTCTAAATGCTTCGGCAAGAGTTTCATGCCTCTTCCATCTCGCTTCAATCCCCTCCTCTTTCACCTCCAGGAGTGCTTGTCTCAAGGCGAGCATCACCTGAACTGCAGGTGTCGTGAGGTAGATTTTCGGATCGTCCATTATCGGCTTCCAGCGGAGCAGGTTCATGTAGTATGATGCGATTGGAGTCTTTCTGTTTTGCATCGCCTCGTAGGCGCGATTTGAAACGGCAAGAAGTGTCGCTCCCGGTGGAGCAGCTATCGCCTTTTGCGAGCCGGTGAGAACGATATCAGCCTTGATTTCATCAAAGTTGAGCCGTGCTCCGGCGATTCCACAGACAGAATCACACACTGCCAGTACACCATTATCGCGAGCAATTTCACAAATCCTCGCGGGATCGTTCATTATCGAAGTTGAAGTGTCTACATGCGTAAAGAAGACGGCCTTGAATCCACCCTTTCTCAAGGTCGAATCCACTAGATCGTAATCAACATGGTGGCCGGGCTGCGAAGCGATTTTCTCCACTTTGGCGCCGTGAATTTCGAGCATCATGCTGAATCTCTGACCGAAATGGCCAGTCTCTATGCTGAGAACTTTGTCTCCCGGCTCTATAAGGGAGACAACCGAGGTCTCCATCCCGATCGATCCAGCGCCGGTAAAGACATACTGAATACCCTCCTTGTTACCGAAAGCGTAACGGGCGAGCTGGAGCAGTTCCTTGAAAGCGTTGTAAAATTCAGGTGCAACATGGCTCTGTTGGGGTTTCGACATCGCTTCACGTACCCGAGAGCTTAGCGTCGTAGGCCCTGGAATGAGCAGAAGCTCGTCTTCGTCTATCAAAAATGCATCAACCGTGAATTTGCGTCTTATAGATTTAAACTATCAGTTAGATTAGAAGAATCTTCAAGATTGGATAAGGATCGGAAATCTGGCACTTGAAACGCGACCATTTTGATCCATCATGGACGTACGTGTATTCCAGAGAGATCATCGAATAACGCCGGCGGAAACACTAGTGCCTTTCAAATCCCAATCGGTAAATATACACTCAAGACTCCGGAACGAATGAGAAATTGATCGTTGGAAGGCCATTGAGCAGGCAAGGTCCTTTCGACTTCAGTACACACCATCAGGGCGAACCCAATCCTTTTGGTCCCGCATGCGCTCAGGCTGATTCCGAATCTGCTTGGGCTCATCCCTTCGGCTCTCGCGTCAATCTTGGAGGTAACTTCGCTTTTGTTATCGGCATTATCGTCAGTGGCGCTTATCCTTCATTGGTCAGAGCAGTACTTGATCATACTCAGTTTTCAGTAACTGAAGCTATGACAAGAGCCTTCCACTATTCGGCCATGTCATCCACAGAATCCCTTTTGTCGCCGTCATCGCTTGGGAATCAGTAATCTTTGCCTATAACGACATCTCCTACGGACCGTCCTCAGTTCCCGCCTGAACAGAAATGCCGGCCCCGTCCTTCCCAGACGTGCAGGGTTCTGTGAACCTTTTCTGTCCATCGTGTGGCTCGGGCTCGAACTTGGTGCAAAGTTTTGCAGCCACTGCGGGAATCCCGTCTAGATTAACGACTGCCGTTCGTTGGCTCTTATGATTGAGATGTCCACATTTATGCGGAAAGAGATTCTTTGAAAGCCATCTTATCGAGACCTTTTTTGGCTAGATATTCCGCATTAAGAACGGCCATACCCGCCCCACCGCGCACAGTATTGTGAACAAGAACCATCATCCTGAAACCTTCCCCCTGTTCTCTGACTCTGCCGACAACTACGCTCATCCCATGATTTGTGTTGACGTCAAGCTTTGGCTGGGGCCTGTTTTCCTCTTCTCTCACAACTATAGGACAATCAGGAGCGCTGGGCAGACCCATTTCCTGCGGTTCGCCTCGGAAGCGTTTCATGAATCGTTTTAGATCTTCGGCCCCGCATTCATTCCCAGTCTCAAAATAGACATCCTCCATGTGACCGTAATCGACCGGAACTCGGATACAACTAGAATATACGGGGAATGTCGCGTTGTTGATCTTTCCATCTTGAAACTTTCCGAGTATCTTGGCGGTTTCGTCGCGCAATTTGATCTCTTCTCCACTGATGAATGGAAGTACGTTGTCTGTGATAGCAACAGGAGATAGCCCAGTGTATCCCGCCCCGGACATGGACTGGAGTGACGTTACAACAACTCGCTTTATTCCGACGTTATCAAGTATCGGTTTTAGCGCCAAGACCAAACCAGAAGTTGTGCAGTTAGGATCAGAAATTATCGCACCGTTCCCCCCAAATTTGTATTTGCTTCGCTGAGCTGGAAGAATTTGAAGGTGTTCCGTATTTATCTCGGGAACAAGCAAAGGAACGAGTGGGTCTCTCCTGTTCGAGCTTGCCTTGGAGACTACCCAAAAGCCGGCTTCTGCCGACTGAAATTCAAGATCGCGCGAAACATCAGAAGGCAATGCGGAAAACACAATCTCGACCCCTCCGGCTTCTTTGACGGCTGCAAGGCTTGTTTCCGATAAATGCATGCCTGCGATTGAATCTGGAATCTCTAATCCGTTACCAGAGGTCTCAGCATACCAAGAAGTGCAGTCTGCGTATCTTTTGCCAATTTTATCTTTCGATGCCGTGATGATCCTAATGTCGAGCAGAGGATTGTTTGCCAAGAAACGGACGAATTGCTGACCTATGGCACCGGTGGCGCCGAAGATAGCAACTCCGATCTTTTTCATTGTTCAAGATTATTCGAAAATTCGATATAAATGATTTCAATAGCTTGCCCGCAGTTTAGGATTGCGCCTCTAGTTTATTCCCGCGTAATCCAATGTAGTTGCGCCCGCCGAACAGGACTGATGTGACGTGGAACGAGACAACAATAGTAGCCCAAAGTAGGTTCGAGGTAGTAAATTCTATTCTACTCACATTCGCTTCTAGGGTTGCCCGAAAACCGTGACGGAGTCATTCTCATTCCTTTGAAATCGTAGGGTGGTACCCACCGGTGAAAAGGCGGACTTTCGAAGTCAAGCCTAGGCATCGGCGAGGCTATTGCGCGCCGGGTTGTAAGAATCCTCTTTTTTTAGGACGCCACTATCAGTCGGGTTTTTGGTGTTGGTTTGGACTGTTGCTATGTTTAAATATAAACACGAACACACGGTACACTGACCATGACGAAAACACTTACCATAAGAGATGAAGTGTACAAGAAGTTGGTGTCTGTCAAGGCAAAGGATGAAAGCTTTAGCGAGCTCTTCGAAAGGCTCGTGGAGGGTCGATCTCCGTCTGAGATTCTGGGCTCGTTAAGAGGGAAAATAGAATTTGGAGCAGATGAGAAGAGAAAACTCCTTGCCGACATTGATCAGAAAAGGAAAGAGCTTCGACTATGATTCTCTTGGATAGCGACGCACTTGTGGAGATACTGGAAAAGCGATCAAAGACGGGGGAATATCTCTATTCAACTGTAATAGCCAGTGGCGAGGCTATAGGCACGACTTCGATTAATCTTCACGAAATTATGTATGGGCTGAAAAAGTACGGCAAATCCATCAAGGAGTTGCTCCAACTCCCTATCATCGATTATTCAAGAGAGGCTGCCTTGCTTTCTGCAGAAATTGAATATGAATCGGAGAAAGGCGGAACCCCGGTACGCAGGACAGATTCGATGATAGCTGCTGTGGCAATTAAGGAATCGATGCAACTACTTACATTGAATACAAAACACTTTGAACCTATCGCGAGGAAGGGACTAAAATTTTTCAAACCTCAATATTCGCCTGAAAATCGAGGTAGATAGTTGGCGGTTGTCATAACTCTAGAATAGAACTAGTGAAATAAAATAAGACAAGTAGCCCCAAGCAGATTCGAACTGCTGTCTCAGGCTCCAGAGGCCCGCATACTTGACCTAGCTGTACTATGGGGCTAAAGGGCAGAAACATGATTTCCACGCCATATTAGAATCTTTCAGAGCTCTTAGGCTTTGAATCAAAGGCCGGGATAGCGACGGCTTATTCGACCTCGACTCTGATGTCTTCACCGTCCCGCAAAGCCTGGGCTATTTTCCTTCCAGCTTCCGATTTCTTTGAAAGCTTTATTCTTGATTTCCGACCGATGATGGTCTTCATTACTTCATCGTTTCCGATGTAAAGAGTTGCTTCATTTCCTATCGAATCGGAATCGCAGAGAATTTCGAGAGAGCC
Source organism: Nitrososphaerales archaeon (assembly GCA_030038075.1). GTDB lineage: Archaea > Thermoproteota > Nitrososphaeria > Nitrososphaerales > CADDZS01 > DATLTL01. Next base: position 31,523 of record JASHPO010000161.1, read on the forward strand.
CCCCTTTTCGCGATAATCGAATTTCATGACCCGTCCTTCGCCACGATCCGTTCTTTCCCTCGGTCTGATGTCCAGCCCGATGGACAATAACTGCTCGGTTTCTTTGATTTGCGCGCCCCCCTTGCCGATAACTCGGGGAATTATGGCTTCGTCCACAAAAACCTGAGCCTTTGAGGGAGAAAGAATTTTCACTTCAGCTTTGGGGTCATATTTTCTGAAGACCTGCAATATCTTTTCTGCTGCAAGTTTCTCAACGCCAGAAGAAGCCCTTCCGCTGTCAAGATCTTTGATCGGAATAACTACGTTCTCCTCACCAAAAGTGTAGATTTCGTATGCAAGGTCGCCGGATTCAAAGTCTCTGACCTCTACGACGGGACGCGCAAGATCAGGTTCGTTCATTCCAGAAGGAACTTTGACTACGAGATTTAATTCCAGAACCTGCTGAATCTTTCCCGCTTTGACAAAAATTACAGTATCCACGATGTGGGGTATCATTCCGAGCTCAATTCTGCTCATAAAGCGTTGCACAGCGTTCACAGGATCGCTTGCGTGAACCACTCCCACCATCCCCACTCCCGCAAGCCTCATGTCCGAAAATATCTCGAAATCCCTGCTTTTCCTCACCTCGTCGAATATAGTGTAATCCGGACGAACTAGCAGAAGTATCTCGGATGTTTTTTCGAAATCTCCTTCCAGAGGGCCGTATTGCGTGATACCTTTCGAGACCTGGAGATCCTTGGGCGATTCGAAGGTTTTTACCACTTTTCTATTTTCTAGGTAAAAATCGGCTACGCTGCTCGCAAGAGTAGATTTGCCCGATCCTGGTGGCCCTGCAATCAGTATTCCCTCCGCTTTGCTTTCCAGTCTTTTGACCAATTTTTCGGAAGGATGGTAATCCGACAAAGAGAGCCTGACGAGAGGCTTGACTATAGTCACTTCCAAGCCGTCAGAAAATGGCGGTCTTGCTATGGCCACGCGGTACGAGCCCAGTTGAATAACCGTTGCGCCGCTCCTGCTAATTTCTACGGAGCCAAGTTTGGAGATTCTTGCAGCTTCGGTTATTTCCTTCGCGATTTCTTCTAGCTGTTCCTTCGTCAATTCTTTTTCAGCGATCGGTAGGTAATCGAAATTGCCGGGAACTCCTTTCTTAGCCGAAGGCACTACGCCTTCCTTCAGATGGAGACTGAGCATGTCGTTCTGGAAGAACTTTTCGAATTGCAGTCCTGAAATCCTAACTTCCGAAGGAAAGTGTCTGACATTGATACCTTCGGCCCTCCCCACCAGCGCCTGCACGTAATCTCCCGTGAGAAGCGTTGCCCCCTGAGTTTTCGCTACGTCTCTGATGATAGCATCGATCCGACCGCTTCCCGCGAGTCTGATATCATCCATAGAAGGGCGCTCACCTTCGAACTCGATCGATATCTTCTTCTCCTCGCAGAGAGTTCGCAGTCGCGTCAGTTCTTCCAACCCGACAAAACCCTCCTGCCTGTGTTTCGAAGCTTGTGCCTGAAGCTCGTCCAGCGCGGCCCTCGGAACGATAACGAGCGAGCCGCTGACAAGCTCGCCGGACTGAATCAACTCAGTTGCTTTGCCGTCTATGATGACGCTGGTGTCTAGGACTACTTTATCCATCAGTTATCACTGAATTTTTATCTAATTTCAATTTGGACCGCCAAACAGTATAGCATCAAGGTCCTGAATTTTTTCCAGCATATAATCTGGGTACAGATTTTTCAGCGCGCCCGCTGAATGTAATCCGCTCGCTATGGATGCGCATTTTATCCCGGCGCGTCTCGAAGCTTCAATGTCTAGCACGGAATCGCCGACGTACAACATTTCATCTGATTGAGCTTGGAGGAGTTTCCGCGCCTCAAGCAGACCATCCGGGCTCGGCTTCATCCTGGGAACCTCGTCCCTGCTTACAACGATTTTCAGATAAGGAAGAAATCCGCATTCGGACAATATGGAAATGACCGGGCCTCTTCCCGTATTGCTCACGACGCCAGCGGTCAATCCAGACAAGCTGATTTTCTGAACAATTTCGAGGCAGCCGGGAAGCGCCTTCGAAGTCTTGATCGAATTGAATTCGAAGTCGTCAAGAATTCGATATAGACTCTGTTTCAATTCGCCAAAAGAGTGCTCCTGTTGTTTTTCCTTCGAGACTTTCCACTCTGCTTCAGCTTCATCAATCAAATCCTGCGTTCTCATGTCTTCCACGAAATGATCAATTCTGTATCCGTTCTTTTTGAGAAAATCAAGCATCGCTAACCTCGACTCCTTTACTGGAAATTTGAACTCGATCAGCGTTCCGTCAAGATCGAACAAGACAACTTTGAATCGAGCAAAATTTTTCGGCAAGACCGCGGACGCTTAAATCATTCTAAATGAAGAGGGTAATATACACTTAAATGACATTTTCGAGCAATCACCATTAGACTCGCTAGAAATTCGCGGGCGATCTGTTAGGTTCTGATCGGAAAAGCTCAGGATTAGCTTTCTCGATTTACTCATAATGCCCGAGAGGCACCCAGCCGCCCGTTCTCGGGTCAATAGTCCAGCCATCGATCACGAATTTACCCGTGAATGGCCGATCTGATGAAATAACCAACGGTGCCAAATATGGCAGTGGATAGTTGTTCGCGGGATACGTATTTGGAATTTGATAAGCTGGTTGTGGTTCATAACTCGGTGCCGAATACTGATTCCTTTCTCTCGTCTTTGGAGCCTGAGGCGGTAATATAATTCCCGATTGTTGTACTACAGGACTAGGCAGTTGCTCACTCAAACTATAGTTCTTTTCGTGCCCGTTGCCAGTCAATACGGATTTTACTAGTCCTCTTTTCTCAAGTTTTGAAAGTGTCTTACTTACAGCCGATTGCGACAAGCCACTGGACTTTACAATCTGACTTTGATTACAGCGGCCCAACATTCTTATCGAGTTGATCAAAGTTTGTTCTTGGATTGTGCTTTCAGTGGACAAAAATTCCTACCCTGAGTACACCTGAAAGTACAAGATTATTGAAAAGGATATTCGTGAATATTCCCAAAGAGCCGGGGTACCAAAGTCAAATTATGTTTAATGCTAATTC
>JASHPO010000162.1 GCA_030038075.1 Nitrososphaerales archaeon
AGCCTCTAACACGGGTTCGAATCCCGTACCTCGCACTCTAATATGTCCCTCCGCTGGCAATATTAAACAACCGCAATTTTACTTTCGACATCCGTATGCACCCAACGAGGCGGAAAATTCTCCTCATCCAGCACCATTCTTGGGAAGGCCCTGGTCTAATGCAGGAGCACTTTCGCAACAACAACATACTAGTCGAAACAGTCAGGCTCTACAAGAATCACAAGATACCGCTTCGACTGAGCGAGTTCTCCGCCGTCGTCTCTCTTGGTTCTACTGCAACCACCTACGTACCAGAGACGAACCCCCATCATGAACAAGAGATAGAACTCTTCCAGCAAATACGGGCACTCACCGTTCCCTCATTTACCGTATGCTACTCCATGCAAATGTTTTCTATCGCAAACGGTGGTAGAGTGACGCCAAATCCTAAGGGAAAGGAAGTAGGATTTTTTGACATCCACCTAACCAAGAGAGCGAAAGACGATCTCATCTTCTCCAGACTTCCATCCACATACAAAACTCTCCAGTGGCACGGGGATTGCGTAACGCGACTTCCGCGAGGCTCGACTCTACTTGCATATTCAGCGAAAACGGAGAATCAGGCAGCAGTGCTCGACGGGATCCACTACTTGATACAGGGGGATGGACAGGCTGCTACGCACTCCCAACTCAAAAGTTACCTGAATCACGATAGGAAATGGGCTGGCCTAACCCTCAAACAGGAACACAAATTGCTGAGCGATCTTGTCAGGAACAACGACTACTTCCACGATTGCTTTGCAAAAATGTTTAGCTCTTTCCTAGAGCTAATCTCTATTGGACAAACCCAAATAAATGACAGAGTGAAATTGCCAAGGCCGAATCACATAAGGAGAAAAAAGTGATTTGAAGAATTCTTCCGTATTGACTGGTTGCTAGAGGAAAATCAGCCTTCGGTAAAGTTCCTCACGCTAACCGAACTCTTGGGGAGATCGGAGAACGACCCAGAGGTCAAGTCTGCCAGGGATAATATCACGAAAATCGGCTGGGTAAAGGAAATTCTGGACAAACAATTGCCGAGCGGATTCTGGTTTAATGAGAAGAGTCTTTTCATGCCTAGGTTTCTCGCGGCCTTCTGGACAATCTTGATCCTATCAGACCTTGGAGCTACGAAAAAAGATCCGAGAATTGACAAAGCATGCCAGTTGTGAATGAAGCGCAACCAGACCAAAGACGGCGGATTCGGTCAGACAGGGCAGGCAAAAACTGGTCACCTTTGCATCACTGGCAACACCGCTCGGGTTTTGGTAAGATTTGGATACGTAGATCATCCGAAGGTGAGAAAGGCTTTCCAGTGGATCGTACAAAATCAGGCTGAACTGGGTGGGTGGTCTTGCTGGAACTTTTGCGGCCCTCAACGCGGTAGAACTCTCGATTCGTGGGAACCCCTAAGCGCATTCGTGGTGTATCCGCGTCAAAAGTGGACTCGGAGCATGAAACTCGCCTATGAAAAAGGCGCGGAATTCTATCTAGAGCGCGAGCTCCACAAGCAGGGTGCTAGATGGGAGCTATGGTATCGCTTTCACTATCCCGTTACTACTACTATGATCTTCTAGTCGGATTGGATGTCTTGACTGCGTTGGGTTATTCTAAGGACAAGAGGCTCGGTTATGCCGTTTCCCTGCTAAAGGAAAAGATGAGGAAGGACGGAAGGTGGAATCTCGATGCTAACCGACCGGAAGAATCGGCCGCGCTGACTGCCTGGAGGAATAAACATCCACTTACAAATGACATGACTCCATTTGTTCTCGAGAAGGTGGGCGAGTCCAGTAAGATGATCACGCTCACTGCCCTGATGGTTCTGAACCGTATGGGCGAAATATGCGATCTCTAGTTTTCTTCTGGCACCTGACAGTCTATGAGTGGAGAACGACACTATTGTCATTCTCCGGAGGAATTTTGTTTTAAGAAAGGGATCCGATGCCTGCATTAATGTCTAATCTACCGCCAACGATGACGCGCACGAAGAAATCTTCCAGACCCGAAACCTCCGATTGGACGGATAGAGATAACACTCTCCTCCGATGGAGATATAATTTTCCGCAGAATGTTTCTTTCAAGAACAACTGAAAACGAAATACTTCTACAAATTCAAAACGAATAAAGCAGAGGTATCACGGTTGCAACTCGAAATTTGTCTGTAGAACAAGTACTTCTTGAAGCGGCAACGACAACCACTACTCAGGTGCAGTTCCTCCTCGACATAGGCATACTTGCCGTAGCAGCCCTAATTATGAGCGTCATCTTTGCTAGGTTCAACATCACGATAGTTTCAGGCCAGATTCTTGCAGGAATGATTGTGGGCCCTTATGTATTAGGATGGGTCAAAGATCCTGTAATAATCAACGAAATTTCGGAAATAGGAATCGTCCTGCTTCTTTTCATAATCGGACTTGAGCTTGACCCGCTTCAGCTTCGGAAGCTTGCTGGCAAGGTAATTCTTCTTACCGCACTTGAAGTCGTAATCGCTTTTACGTTTGGCTGGCTTGCTTCCTTCATTCTGGGATTCGATCTATTGCAGTCTCTGATCTTTGCAATAGCCACTAGCATCACCAGCACTGCGATTGTGGGGAAAATACTACTCAGTGGTCGGACGTTAAAGGCCCCTGAAGCAGGTTTTCTCATGGGACTCATGGTTTTCGAAGATATCGTCGCGGTGATATTTCTGATAATCCTGTCTTCGATCACCTCCCAAAACATTTCGAGCTTTCCCTACATTATAGTCGGACAGAGCGCTCCAATACGAGAGTTTTTCGCAGCAACAGAGGCCACGCTGGGAGGAATCGTCCTAATAGTACTTGGATTTGCAGTTGCCCGCTATATCGCTCCACTATTCATTAACTACTTGAGCTCTTACGAGGGAGAATTTGAAGAAATTCCATTCTTGTTTTCACTGGGACTGGCATTTCTATTTGCAGTCCTTGCTGCTTTTCTCGGATATTCTCCCGGAATCGGTGCATTCATTATCGGCCTTGCAATAAGGGGAAAATACTCTCGCTTTTTGGAAAAGCGGGTCGCTCCGGTGAAAGATCTTTTTCTGGTACTATTTTTCGTTTCCATAGGTAGCCTCATCGATCCTTCTCCTGCGCTGGCGCTTGGACTTCCCGTAATCTTGGTTATCGCGCTTGTAACCATTGGCAAGTTTTCCGGAGGATATACTATCGGGAAAATCTTAATCTCGCGAGGCGGAAGTGAAACAAGATTGCCGAGCGCGAAGACGTTCGGCGCTAGACTGGTTCCCAGAGGCGAATTTTCCTTACTGATAGCCCAGCTAGGACTAACTCTCGGTCTCGTGAATCAAGCCTTTTTCTCTTTGGTTGGAATAACCGTCATCATAACTGCAATTGTGTCTTCAATTCTACAACACTACACAGAACCACGGATAGCTCCTTCGGTGTATCCTTTCAAGAGTAAAAGCGACGATGCATAGTGATCCGCCATTGATTTCCCCATGCGTCATTGACCCAGAGACTCGATCACCAAAGGGCCGGTCTTTGTGGCTTCCTGATGGAAATCGTTCCGGCTTTCAATGCCCGTTCATAGACTCCATCAGAGTCTTCTACTTACAAGTGAAGCATTGCAGGAAATGGTTGGATTTTTTCAGAAGCGTTTCCAAACATTATCATCGAATTCCCAATTCTGGCTTCTCCATGATTTATTTCTCCGTCCTCTGACGTGATCTTCAATGACTCTTTCGCCTCAAAAGTCTCTTTCATAAAGGAAAGAAATTAAGAAACGCCTTTGACGACAAGGTAAGGGGTGACAGTATGGTATCCCTGCGGAATCCATTTGTGATGACAATCATTTTCATGCCCTCAAAAGGCTGCCTTTTCTCCTAAAAGCTGCGTTAAGGATTTGCCGCACGAAAAAGCACAAAGAAACGACGAATGTTGTCTGGAAGCGTTACAAGGAGGAATTGACAACGGCACTAAAGGCTCACGTAGAGGCACTAGTTGAGGCGAGAGAGAAGTAACGCTATAATTGAGTCGCCGGTGCTCCTTCAAATAAATAGATGGGGACGGCACGATTGGATAAAAAGCAAACTGGCGAAATTCTTTCCTACTGATTTGAAGCAGGCAAAGATACATGTCCACAGATAGCGATCGTCAGGAGAGGACCATCGTGAGTCTCCCTACCGTTCTCGTTCAAAGAGTCAAGAAACGCCTAGGAAACTCTAATTTCAAATCAGTTGATGATTATGTTGCCTATGTAGTTGAGCAGATGCTGAACGAACTAGAACCTACAGAGAATTCAAAAACCAATGAAGCAGTCTTTTCAAAGAAAGATCAGGAAGACATTGAACAGAGACTCAGAGATTTAGGCTATCTGTAACGAAGCCTAATTTATCAGTTATATTCTTGCATAAGCTGTTTCATTACTTCGTACAGTGATTGACCCCCAAAGCCTCCGTATGGGGAAGTAAAGATCTGTGTCGAGTCCCAGCTGAAACCCGAGATGGTCTCAGCACTTTTCAACTGAAGTATAGGATACATAAGGTGGTATCCGCCCTGCATCTGACCTACCGCCAGCAAGGTCAGCATGTTTGCCATAATGTCTGGCGAGTGAGAAGAAAAAATGTCCATCGGTCCCGGGAAATCAATCTGAGCTTCAAATTCTCCGTATCCTCCGATGGTCTCGAGGGCGTTCATGTTGGACATGTTCACCTCCCCCGTATCGGGATCAACGCATATCATTGCAAATGTAGCATATCCCTCGGGTCCCGCGGCTCCGCACGCATCCCAACATAATCCCTTCCACCCCATCTGAAAAAGAGCAGAGGCCAGCGTCATGACAGTAGGATTGTCGCCACCGTAATTGTCTATCGATAGCAAAGTTTGGGGTGGATAAAGTGAGTTGCACAGTTTAAACATCTGCTGCGCCACCGACAGGAAAGTCTCTGTGCCATTATCTGCGTAGTAACTGTAAGATAACCTAGGGAACATTGTCGTATTGTTCGGATTCTTGCACGCGTTGATGCTTCTTTGCAAAAATTCGTGGACGGTTAGCTGTTTACTCCCAAGCGAGGCTGGCAGGAGTTGACTCGGACTTTGAGGGCCAGAGAAATATCTATTCAGCGTGGTAGGTTTAAGATCTTCTATTATGTTCAGTACATCCTGCGGCATGTAAGAGCCCATCGCATTCGTCCAACTCTGATCATCGTTCAGGACCCTGATTCGTATAACTCTCTGCCCCGTGGGAAAAGAGCTCGGGATAAATTTTGTGCCTAATGTAAAGAACTTCGCGAATGGAACAGTGGCGAGCGTGGCCGATGCAGCTGCGGCACCAGCAGCTCTTTGGATGAAATCCCTGCGACTAGATTTTTCAGCCATTACTCCAACTTAGGAGAATAACTCCATGCAAATTAATCTATCTGAATTGGAAAAATGAACTTCAATAGAAACTCGTAGCTGACAAAGACGAGGATTGCAACTTGAAGCAATTTGATGTAGATATCACCCGAGCCAATTGGCCTGCCAAGAAGAAATCTCGCTCCCAAGATGCTTCCCGCGCAGCCTCCAATCGCTAAAACTGAGAAGAACACCAAGCTGATCCGACCCTCAGTCACGTATCCTATGGAGCCCCCAAGATAGCGGAAGAACGAAGCAAGCAAACTGGTGCCCAGCACCACTTTGGTTTCGAGCTTGAACAAGAGCAAGAAGAAGACAATGCTCAGGCTAGCCGCTCCAACCCCAAAAAGTCCGGTAACCACCCCGATCAGCGCCCCCTTTGCAACCTGAACCAATAATGCCCCTGCACTCGAGCCGGCCCACCGAGAACCCTTCGAATCAGTTACAGAGACCTGTTCACCTTGAGCTAAAGTCACCGATTTTGATTTGGACAGGTTCACTACCGATTTTTTCTTCCGCCAGTCGGCAATGAAGAAGTAAGCAGTATAACAAGCGAGAGCCAGCGTGAATGCCCCGAAAATTCTTTCCATGATAGTAGCATCTATCGAAGATGCCCAGCGCGCGGCCAGAAACGCTCCCAAAAGTCCGGAAAGACCTACGGTTAGTCCCAGTCTGACATCAATCTCTTTTTTCGAATAGAAAGAAAATGTTCCTATTCCCACCATTGCGGTGGAAGCAGCAAGCACAGTACCGGTCGATTCCTGTATGACCATTCCTGCGAAGCTTGTTAGAACAAAGATGGTGAGAATTCCGGCCCCTCCGCTTGTAACGTTAGAGAGACCTCCAATTATCAATCCTAGAATCAAGATGCCTACTACAAGCAGCGAATATGGTATCTCAAGCAAAGAAATTACACGTTAGGAATTTAGATTGGGAGTACGGGCAAAGTTCCGACTAATTAAGGGAACTTTGCTCGGCCATCTGCTCGGCGAGAATATCCGAGGCAACCGATTGACTCTTGTGAACCGCCCTGGGCGCAAATCGAAAGGTCGAGAAGAATGTAAAGGCGAACAGAGTGTTCGTGGCAAGTTCGAACTCGTTTGCAAGAGGGCTAGCAGTGTCGACACCAAAGATGTCGTAGATATTGATCGAGACCGGAAATCCGTATGCCATTCTGACAAAGTACAAGGCGATGAGACTGGACCAAAGACAAATGGAAAGCTTCGCCATCGTGCCAGTACGGAAGAACCTACCCTTGAACCTCCAACAAATTATAAGAAAGGTCGGTGTGACGATCGCGATTGTCGCCATTTCCTCGTACCAAGTCGTGCTTGCCCAAAAAGGAGTCCTGAATCCGTTGTAAGATATGAAAAAAATGTTGAAGAGTGCTTCATGCACGCAATAGTAAACTACACCTATCGGTACAATGTAAAGCACGTTAATGTTGTCAAACACGAAATAGGCAATAAGAACGGCCAGAAACATCGTGATGTATAGCCAATGAATCCCCAAAACCCCCCTGGCAAACAGTCCTCCGAAAACCATCTGTTCAACCGCGTAGGTAGTAATTCCAAACACGGCTGCGATTTGAGCGATCCTCAAGGCCGCTTTCACTCTAGGAGCGAGATGATTACCGAGCAAGCTACCGCCTTCCGCTATAATTGCGCTTTGGACTTTATGTTTTTTACGCCGAGTTGAATTTTGGAAAACTCGGACCCATTCGGAACGGGGTTCTCGGTTTGCAGAGTTCCAAAATTATCGAAAAGTTCGTAGAGGACCCTACCATCAATATCTTCTGGAATAGGTCTGCCCAAGTACCCGAGTATTGTTGGCGTTATATCAATGAGTTCGTTGCGCGATTGCAGAATATCTCGTGACGGCCTGACTCCAATGCCTTCCATGAACAGTATCCCATCAAATTTGTGGTTGCCGGAATATAGTGGATGAGGGGAAACCAAATTGTTGCTCCCGAGCTCGAACATCCTGTGAGCGGTATACTTCATTTGCTCATCAAAGAAGACAATATCAGGAGCATCTTTGCTTGCATCTCCCAAGAATATGTCGGACTTCACGTAAACATGATCAAACATCTGAACGTGTCTTTTAGGATCTTCTAATTCTTTGAGCTTTGAAACGACTTCTCGGGCGAGCTCGTCGGCGAGTTCCGGTTTGACTACTCCTCCAGGATCACGTCCTTTGATATTGAGATACAACTGTCCCAGGTTTCCGAATGAGGAGACTCTAGTCCTCGTCCAGTCGATGTCGTCCATTGACAGCGATGTTTTCTTCACAAGATCCACCATTCGGGACTTTGTCGCGTAGGCGGACTCTATGCTGTTTACGAGACCCAGCCTCTTTGCTATCTGCAAAAGGTTGTAGGTGTGCAAGCCGCGGCGAAAAGCCCAGTATTTCACTTTCACGATGGGAGTCTGCTTGAAATGCATGTATCCCTGTTCGAGTAGCCAGTTGTTAACGTAAACACCGTAGTAAACTGGACCGAATCCATGATCGGAAACTACGAGCTTCAATGTCTCAGGACCGACTAGTTGGAACAACTTTCCTACGCCCTTGTCCAGTTCCACGTGAATATCCTCTACTATACTGCGCACAGGTTCGGCTAGCTTTGGATCATATTTTGGGTGATTTTTGTCGAGATATGCCCAGAAGTAGTGACCGAGCACGTCCGTCGCATCATAGACGGATATTGTTAGATCCCAGTCTCGCGACTCCATTAGATATTGGGTAATCTCGGTCTGCTGGCGCGTGATGTGGATGAGCTTCTCTCCAATTTCAGATTCCTTGCCCTTCCGATACAGGATTGAGGGCTTGTGTATCTCGATTTTTCCAAATCGCGATTCTAATTCATGCAGTAATTCTCCCGGATAAGTGAAGTCTCTTTTCGCGACGGGTGTCGGAAAGCCACTTATCATAACCCCAGATACGGGCTTCGGAGGATATGTCAGGGGCACATTTACAACGATTGAATGTCCTCCAAACCTGCCGACCACATCCCACACAGTCTCCGAAATGCCGTCCTGAGAAGATGTCGGAACATAATCATACGTGCCTTCGCTCCTTTTCGAAAAATCATAGATGCCATGTTTTCCGGCGTTCTTCCCAGTAGAAAACGAGGTCCAAGCAGTCGGAGAAAGCGGAAGAATCGTAGAGAAGAGTTTTCCATGCACCCCACGCGAAGCCATCGAGGCCAAGTTAGGAAGTTTCCCCTGGTCCATGAGAGGCTGTAGTAGGTCAAATGTCGCTCCGTCCAGGCCTACGACCAGTACCTGTCTGCCAGACCCCTCACTAAGGCTACTGTCCAATTTCATGGTAAATGTTCCCTATTTAGCCAGTAATAGCTAACGAGCGCTTTTAGAACCTAGGGAATTGAACGCATTCAAAAGCTCTAAGGTGGCGTGTTCTAGGGTTAGAACACAGATTTCTAATTCATGTCCTGAGGAAAGTATTGTTTGTCGACAATTTGACACTCACTGCCGGTTCCAAATCAAGCAATCACAATGGGTGAAAACTCTCTTTTCTACAGAGTTGCCGCAGCTACCATCAAGATTGTAACAACAATGAGTAAAATCATTGTCAGGATAGAGCCGAGTCTCATCCTTTCGGAGACGATTCTGAGCTCGGCCGAGGGTCCTGGGTTAGCTGTAGTACCTTTCACAATTTTCACCATCTTGTTTGCAGAAGGAATTACGATTCCCACTCCTATCGCGAAGGCAACCAGTGCAACTAGAGCTCCTGCCGAAATGTAAACCCCAAAGGATGTACTAGGTGACATGATTGAGAGATTGCCATTTGCAAACGTAAAGACTGAGCCAACTCCAAAAACGAGTGTAAAGAGTGCAAAGGATAGAATGTAGCGCACATATTTGGGGACGACTTTAAGCACAAACTCCGATCGGGTTTCGGGAGAGAGTTTTGCAAGTCCTGGAGCTACAATCATCCCGAAAACCATGACCGCGCCCAACCATCCGATTGCCCCGAAAATATGCAGCCACAGTACGATTGTAAAAAGTACCAAATAGACCGCCCTCCGAGTTCGTTGCTTAATATATATTCAAAGCTTCTTGATTTTCTTATGCAAAAATGCGGTTTTGTCTCTACCGAAGATAGACCAGCTGTTACTTGCGAGGAAATGAGGAGACGAGAACAAAGCGGAATAGCCATCGGAATTACGCGCCTTATGATGATGGAAAACGCTGGAAACGCGATAGCAAGATTTCTCAGGGAAAATTTCCACTCAAAGACAAAGGTTCTGATAATTGCCGGTTACGGTAACAACGGTGGCGACGCTTTCGCGGCTGCACGACAACTATCGTACTGGGACGACTTCGAAATCACTCTGGCGCTCATCGGAAATGAGACAAATATTCGCTCAGAGGAAGCGATGACAAACTGGAAAATACTCAGAGAGATAAAGAAAGTAAAAATCGCCTTCGTTGATACGATTGAGAATGCAGCTTCACTTAACAACCTTGTTGGGGCTTGCAATGTTATCGTTCTGGCTATATTTGGAACGGGCTTCCGAGGGAAGCCGCGAGATCTTCAAGCTAATGTGATCGAAATTGCAAACAGGTCAAAGGCTCTGAGAATAAGCGTGGACATCCCGTCTGGCATGGAGGGCGACTCTGGCAACTATGAAATCGCCGGCATGTCAAATTATACGATAACGATGGACTCGCCCAAAATCGGAATGTTGGCGAATGAAAGGTCGAGAGAAGCATGTGGTAAAATACTTGTCGCGAATATTGGTCTTCCGTCATGAATGAAGGCATTTACTTCGAGCAAGTACTTGTTGGAAGTTACAGGAATTTTTCGTACATTTTAGGTGACAAAGATACACACTCGGCAGCGGTATTCGACCCCGCTTGGGAAGTTGAGGAGCTCTACTCGATCGCCGTCAAAAACAAACTATTAGTGAAATACATCATAAACACGCACGCCCACTTTGACCACATCGACGGGAACATGGCGCTAAAAGAGAAAACAGGAGCTAAGATAGTAATGCACGAGTCCTCAAAAGCAAAGAAAGACATCGGGGTTGGCGATGGGGACTCTCTAAAGATTGGGAGCGTAGATTTGCGGTTTATTCACACGCCTGGGCATTCTCCGGAGAGCATGTGCATTGTTGTCAATGGTTTCGGTCTTATCACTGGAGACACTCTATTCATCGGTGAGTGCGGAAGAGTTGATCTTCCGGGGGGCGACTCTTCGAAACTGTACGAGAGCTTTGAAAAACTACGTAGTCTCGACCCAAGGCTAGTCGTCTATCCAGGGCACGATTATGGCAAGACTCCGAACTCGACCTTGGGAGAGCAAATCAAGACAAACTATACAATGGCGAAAAGGACAAAGGAAGAGTTCATGAAATTCATGTCCGAACCGTGAGCGGATCGATAATCCCGGCCGCATCGAACGCTTTCTTTCTGAGAATGCAAGCCGCACATTTTCCACAAGGTGATTTCCGCGATTTATAACAACTCCATGTGAGATCAAATGGCACACCGAGCTTCCAACCCAGCTCTACGACCTCACTTTTTTCAATGTTCACTAAAGGAAGTAGAACCTTACCCGTGCGATCTTCTTTCAATTTTCCAATCCTTACAGTTTTGTTGAATTGATCAAAAAACATTCGAGATGAATCCGAAAAAGATGCCACGTCATTTCTGTTGTGTCCCCCGACAATGTATTTTGCGTCTGTTATCTCTGCCAAATGCGAAGCGATCCCGTAGAAGATGATGTTTCTTGATGGTATGTAGGAACTGGGCGCCTTTTTCAACACTGGGTTACGAATCTCTCTCAGCAAATCCTCGACTTCCTTAAGAAACTCTAGCTTCAGCGCTCTATTCCTCACTTTCGCATAGTTTGCTAGTCTCTTGCAAGCTTCGATTTCGCGCACGCTGCGATGATAGTAATCGAACGTCAGCGTCTCAACTGTGTAACCTCGATGCAGCGCCCAATACAGCGCCACTGCCGAGTCAAGTCCTCCTGATAGTAGTACCAAAGAGCGCTCTTGTTTCAAGACTGAATTTGGTTTCTGTATCCGTGTTTATATGCAGAGTCTTGACGGGATAAATTCAGCTTGACCACCGAGTTGCTTCGAGGCAAAAGGAGTATTGTCACCGGAGCCGGCAAAGGCATAGGGAGGGAGACTGCTCTCGCTCTCGCAAGAAACGGATCGGACGTCTGCGCTGCTTCTAGGAACCCCGCGGATGTTGAAACTCTTATTTCTGAACTGAGACAATTTCCCGTGAATGTTGTCGGCGTCTCGGCCGATGTCACGCAGGAAGAGAGTGCGGCAGTCATCGTAAACGAAGCAAATACAAAGCTTGGTGGCGTTGACGCCGTCGTCTGTGTAGCCGGTTATCCAATGATTCAGGAGCTCTGGGACAAGAGCATCCAAGACCTCACAAGAGAGGAGATTCTCGATATATTCAAAGTAGATGTCCTTGGCTCATTCCTTTTGGTAAAGCAAGCGTTGCCTTTGATGGTAGAACAGAAGCACGGTGTGGTTGTTCTTTTTTCCTCCACACCTGCAATCTCGGGCTACGACAAGGGGAGCGCGTATTGCGTGTCAAAGGCTGCAAACCTTGGCCTCACAAAGAGCATCGCGGCCGAGTACGGGAAGTACAATATACGTGCTTATGCGATAGCACCTGGTAACATAAAGACTGGAAGAACATTCAACGAGCTTCGAGCCGAGGATAGACTGGCCCTTGAAAACGAAACCCCGATGAAGCGCTGGGGAGAACCTCAGGAAGTGGCTAACGTCATCGCATCCATAATTTCTGACAATATGAGCTTCATTTCGGGTCAGACATTCGTTGTTGACGGCGGAACTGTGATGCTCTGAACTTCCTCGGAATACGCATAAAAACGAAGCAGACAGAAATTTTGCGGGAAAGCATGGGCCAGAAAGCCGTCATAATAATGGGCTCAAAGAGCGACATGGAATTTTGCGACAAAATCAAAACGACCCTCACTGGATATTCGATAACCGCAGACTTGAGGATGGCATCCGCTCACAGAACGCCGGAGTACCTTCTGAAGATTTTGCGGGAATATTCGAGCTCTGGGGATCAGATTGTAGCCGTGTCGGTTGCGGGTTTATCCGACGCTCTATCTGGAGTCATCGCGGCGCAGCGCTTGTTTCCTGTTATAGCCTGTCCTCCAGATCTTGAAAAGTACGACCTAACGAAGGTCTTTTCCAGCGCGTTCACCCCATCGGATGTTCCGGTTGCGTTTGTGAATGATCCAGTAAAAGCGGCCAATCTAGTCGCTCAAATCTTTGCACTGTCTAACAGACAGCTCGCTGAATCAATTTTGAAGGCAACTCTGGATAAGAAAAGTCAATTAGAAAAGTCGGACTCTGAAATGAACCGAAAAACGCCGGCATAGAATTTCGAGGTATTCGTTGATTTGCCTGTTCTTTTGGAATCAAACATAGAGGGCAAGAAACTTCTAAGACGGGGCAAGGTGCGCGACATCTACGACGAAGGCTCGGAGCTTCTGATTGTTGCAACCGACAGAATCAGCGCCTTTGACCGCGTCATGCCGACAGGAATTCCGCAAAAGGGAGCGGCGCTCACAAAACTCTCTGAATTCTGGTTTCTGAAGACGCGGCACATTTTCAAGAATCATTTCATCTCAAGATACGGCGAGAGGACACTTCGCGTGAAGAAGGCTGACCGCATCGACGTGGAGTGGATCGTACGGGCGTACCTTTACGGTTCCGCGTGGCGTGCATATTCCAAGGGAGCGAGAGAAGTTTCGGGAGTGAAGCTTCCCAGCGGCCTACAATTGGCCGAAGAGCTGCCCGAGATAATACTCACTCCCACTACGAAAAGTGACGAAGGCCACGATCAAGAGCTTTCGCGACAAGAAGCCATTGACAGGGATCTAGTAACCAAAGACGAATGGAAAGAGCTGCAAGAGGCAACGTTCAAGTTGTTCGAGTACTACAAGATGGAGGCAGGTCTAAAGGGAATAATCGTACCTGACTTTAAGCTAGAATTTGGTCGCGTTGAAGATGATATAATCCAAATAGACGAACCTCCAACGCATGACTCTGCGCGTTTCTGGGACAAGAGCAAATATCGAGTTGGGGAGAAACAGGAAAAGCACTGCCTCGACAAGGAATTTTTAAGGGATTATCTGATGCGGAAAGGGTTTTCAGGAGACGGCGACATTCCAGAGCTCTCAGATAAAGTTGTGGAACAGATTTCAAAGAGGTGCGTTGGTGCTTACGAGGTTCTATCGGGCAGGGCGACTATAGAATCGCTCGGACTGCTTAGCGTGGACGAGGTTATCTCTGCTTGATTTGGAGCTACGCCCCGATTGAGTGAAAAGTCAGTAACCCCAAACTATTCTGAACTTTTTTCTCCGACCGACTTTAGGTACACCGTAGATGAGTTAAAGCCGATACTCTCTGAGGAAGCTTTCGTAAAATACAAGGCCAAAGTCGAGGCAGCACTGGCGGCACAGCTGGCGGAGATTGGAGTATGTTCAGAGTCGGCTGCAAAAGAAATAGCTAGATCTTGCGAAAGGGTTACCGCCAAACAGGTCTACGCCGAGGAAGCCCGGATAAAGCATGACGTGCGCGCGCTTGCAAACGTTATTCGTGATGGAGTCTCTGATGCCGCAAAACCCTACGTCCACCTCGCCGCCACTTCTTACGACATCGTCGACACCGCGAATGCGCTCAGGTTAAAGGATGCGGTGAAGCGCGTCGTGATTCCGGACCTTGCGAAACTAGAGAATGCGTTGATTTTGATCGCCCTAAAGTATGTTGATAATGTCCAAATGGGAAGAACGCACGGGCAGCATGCGGAGCCTATCACTTTCGGTTTTTCAATCTCTTGGTACGTCTCGAGACTCGGGCAGAGGATCCTTGCGATCGAAAAAGCGGCAGATAGCCTGTCCGGCAAATTTGCCGGAGCCGTCGGAGTTTACGGGCCGCTCTCCCTCCTCGTCAGTAATGCTGAAAAATTCGAAAAGGGTCTCTTGGTTTCTTTGGGACTCATGCCCTCGGAAGTTTCGACCCAGATCGTCCAGCCCGAACCCATAACTGACTTGATGCACTCGATCGTCTCGGCCTTTGGAGTTTTGGCGAATTTCGCCCGCGACATGCGTCAGCTTCAAAGGACGGAGATCTCAGAAATTTCGGAGGAGTTCTCCGAGTCGCAAGTAGGATCTTCAACCATGCCGCAGAAGCGAAATCCGATAAACTTCGAAAATGTCGAGAGCATGTGGAAAAAATTCATGCCCCAGATGGTAACGGTTTACATGGATCAGATTTCCGAGCATCAAAGGGATCTGACAAATTCGCTTTCCCAACGCTACCTGCCGGAGCTTCTCGTTGCATTCGACTCTTCGGTAAGAAGACTCACGCGGACTATGTGGGACGCCAAGCGCAACGAGGCGAGAATTTTCGTTGATACGAGCGCGATGAAGAAGAACCTTGAAATGAGCGCGGACGACATCACAGCCGAGCCCCTGTACATATTGCTGTCCAACGCGGGGCATCCAAATGCTCACGAGGCTGTTCGCAAGATTGTTCAGCGCACGATTTCGGAGAAAAAAAGCTTCTTGGAAGCTGCAAAATCTGATCCTGAAATTGCGCGGTACATCGCCAAGATCCCGAAAAACAAATGGAAAATGTTGGATTCTCCATCGCTGTACGTGGGGATCGCGCCAAAAAAAGCAAAGAGGGTCGCTCTCGCTTGGCAAAAGGAAATGCTACGATTCTCACGCTAGCGGAGGTTTTGGGCGATATGAGCCACATGCGTGGAACGAGACTTACGTACGCTTCTACCGGAATAAGCAGGCTAACCAGGGAGAGATCCAGGGAAACTATCGCATCCCGAATTGTTCGGGACTCTGCGCGATATGAATTTGGAAAGCCGGTCAGGCTTCCGTTCGGATTGATATATCCATCGAGCGCTTCCGCGCGGACGTTCTATGATCTCCAGATAGAAGGAATTGGTACAAAGACTCTTCTCGCCGAGCTCAGCGGAAAGTACGATACGATCGGCATAGACGCGGTTGCGATGGCAGTTAACGACGTGATAAGATCGGGAGCTCATCCGATTCTTCTCAGCGACGCAATTCACATTGCCGCACTGGATCGAAAAATAATCACTAGGCTGATCAAGGGCGTTCGCATGGGTGGGAAGATTTCACGCTGCACATTGGCTTCCGGTGAGACAGGAAATGTTACCGAAATTCTGCACGGGCAAATTGCAAAACCTTTGCCTCCATTTGACTTGATTGTATCATGCCTTGGAACGGTCAAGGAATCTGAAATTGTGAAAGGTTATATTTCTCCAGGAGATTCGATCATCGGGCTTCGCAGTTCTGGAATTCATTCGAATGGTCTCACTCTCGCCCGCAGGGTTCTTCTCAAATGCTGGGGTGGCAAGTTCGATCCGTGGTTCAAACCTCCTGTAATCAGTAGATCGGTGATAGAGGAGCTTCTGGAACCCACTAGAATTTACGTTGAGGCGATTGCCGATGCCCGCCAAGTGTCTGCTTTGAAGGCCGCAGTGCATATTACCGGCGATGGATTTGCAAAGTTCCGCCGTCTCCTCGTTTGGCAGAGAAGGTTTAAACAATCTGGCGTCAAAACCGGTTTGAAATTCGAGGGTTTGCGACGTATGCCCGGCGTTTTCAGGCTAATCTACGAGACAGCGAGGGATGCGGGAACTCCAATCTCTATTTCGGAGATGTTTCGGACTTTCAACATGGGTTACGGGTTTGCAGTGATTGTCGCAAAGAGCGACGAAGCAGAGGTTCTCGATTCCCTGAACAAGACTTGTCGCGCTGAAAAAATTGGAGTTGTCACATCAGACGGTCGGATTTCCATCTCCAGTCAGGACAGTGAAAGACCGCTTGTTTTGTAGTATCTGGAGTAAGGCATCCAAGTGAAGTTTAAGGGCAGAATCGAAGTCAAACTACGAAGGGAAAGCGCAGATCCTGAATCTGAAACCGTGAAAAAATCGCTGCAGGACCTCAACTTTCAGGTTTCGCAGGTTAAGGTCGCAAAAGTCTACGAGGTCATTCTGGAGGCGGCCTCGAAAAAAGATGCAGAAGCGATGGTGAAGACGATGTGCCTTAGGCTCCTCGCAAATCCCAGCAAGGATGAATACAGCTTCGAAGTGGAACCGGTTGGCTCGACAAGAACTTAGAGTCGTTTCCTCAGACGCAAAAAAAGCCTATCAGCTCTGCCGGAGGCTCGGAACCGGGCTGAGCCTTGAGGAAGTTTCAGCCGTTAGGGCACATTTTAAGAAGTTGGGCCGCGAGCCTACCGAAATAGAACTGCAAACCATTGCGCAGACTTGGTCTGAACACTGCTTTCACAAGATATTCAAGTCAAAGATCAAGTTCGGAAAGGAGACGATTGATGGGCTTTTCAAATCTTACATCCGGCGTGCGACCGAGGAACTTTCGCCCAACTGGGTTGTCTCCGCATTCAGCGACAACGCTGGAATCATAAAATTTGAAGAGACTTATTCCATCGCAGCAAAGGTCGAGACCCACAATCATCCTAGCGCTATCGATCCCTTGGGAGGTGCTGCTACCGGAGTGGGAGGAGCAATAAGAGACATTCTCGGCGTCTGGGCAGAGCCGATCGCTAACACGGACGTGCTGTTTTTTGGAGAGCTCGATTTTCCGCACGGAAAGTTACCGCGAGGAATCAAGCACCCGCGCTATCTTCTCAACGGTGTGGTTTCCGGCATCGGAATGTACGGCAACAATATGGGAATCCCCACGGTGAACGGTGGGATCTACTTTGACAACTCGTACGCAGGATATACCCTGGTCTTCTGCGGCTGTATTGGTCTGCTCAAAAACCGAAACTATGCTCGAAGCGCAAAACCCGGCGATGTCCTCGTGATCGCTGGCTCTAGAACCGGAAGGGAAGGAATCCACGGCGTCAACTTTGCCTCAGAGAAAATTGGAGGCGACACTGATGAGCTACGTTCGGCTGTCCAGATACCAGATCCGATCGTCGAGGAAAAACTGCGCAGGGCTGTTTTAGAAGTCGGCGACAGGCGTCTTGCCTCTGCTATAACCGATTTGGGAGGAGGTGGACTGTCTTCAGGAGCTTGCGAACTCGCAAGATCATTCGGCTGTGGCGTTGACGTTGACCTGGCGAGCATTCCCATCAAAGTCCAGGACATTTCGCCTTGGGAAATCTGGATCTCGGAAACGCAGGAAAGAATGCTTTTGGTAGTTCCTGAAGCGACCCTCGCGAAAGTTCTCTCGATATTTGAAAGAGAGGAGCTCGAAGCGAGCGCCTTTGGGAAGCTCATTTCAGGCGGCGAGGTCGTTCTGCGAAATCGCGAAGAAAACGTCGGCCGGCTGGATCTTGAGTTTCTGTTCTCGCCGCCTCTGCCGCGCCTTGAAGCGATTGAAGAGCACCAAAAAAAGTTCGTTCCGAAGCCCTTCAAAGCGATGGATCTTTCATTGGATCTACTATCGCTCTTGCGAGCGCCAAACATCGCGAGCAAAGAAGCTATCGTTCGAACTTACGACGTCGAAGTCCAAGGAAACACGGCTCTGAAACCTTTCCAGTATCCCGATTCAGGGCCCAACGACGCAGCGGTCTTGAAACCGCTGATGAACTCTGAGCGCGGACTGGTTATTTCATGCGGCTACAACCCCAGAATCTCAGATTCTTATTGGATGGCGGCTGCTTCCATTGACGAGGCGGTGAGGAACAACGTTGCCGCGGGCGGACGCCGAATCGCTCTTTTGGATAACTTTGCGTGGGGCGACCCCGAAGACTCCGAAAGCTTGGGAGAACTGGTGCAAGCGGCGCGCGCCTGCTATGACGTAGCGAAAGGACTGGAGACGCCATTCGTATCAGGGAAGGACAGCCTGTACAACCAGACGCCACTGGGCGATATTCTTCCCACTCTCGTCATTACCGCACTGGGAATTGTTCCTGATCTTTCTAGATGCATGAGCGCCGATTTCAAAAGATCGGGAAATTCAATTTATCTTGTAGGGGAGACAAAAGCAGAACTTGGCGGTTCTGAATATTTCAAACTGAAGGATTTGAGCGGCGGCGAGGCACCGAAACTGGATTCGCTTTCGGCTGCTTCGTTGTATAAATCTGTCAACCGGCTGACCGACCAATCGTATGTCAGGGCATGTCACGACATTTCCCAGGGAGGCCTAGCAGTAGCGCTCGCCGAAATGTGTTTTGCGAGGGGATTGGGCGCCGAGATTGTTTTAAAGAAAACAGGATTGGATCCAATCACAGAGCTCTTTTCGGAATCAAACTCGCGATTTTTGATCGAGGTCGACAAAGGTGAAGAAGACAAGTGCGACAAGATTCTCAAAGGCTATCCCTATTCCAAAGTGGGAAAAGTGACAGATGATGGGATTGTGATCAACAGCGCGGAGGGCAAAAAGCTCGTGGAGCTCGAAACAAAAGCTTGCTACGACGCGTGGCGGGGCGTATTCGGGAGTCTCTGATCTTGGAGAGAGAAAAAATCAGGATCTGCGTGATGAGGGTGGGCGGCACAAACCGCGACACCGACGCCCAGAGGTGCTTCGACGACCAGTGTGTGTCGGTTGAGAATCTTCACCTCAACGACATTCTCCGACGGAGAAACTTGTCTACTTATCACGGTCTCGTATTCCCGGGCGGCTTTGCTTACGGCGACTACGTCAGGGCCGGCGCAATCTGGGGGGCAAAGATTCTGAGCTTTTTGAAGGACGATCTGAGAATGTTTGTCGAAGCTCGCAAGCCTGTCTTGGGGATATGCAACGGATTCCAGGTGCTCGTCGAAGCGGGGTTGCTCCCCGAAGATACCTTGTCGAAACCTCCGCTCGTCGCCCTCGCAAACAACAGCTCCAGCAAGTTCGAATGCCGTTGGGTGACACTTCGAAAAAACCCTTCGTCAAACTGCATTTTCACGAAGGAGCTTCCAGACGTTGTCAGATTCCCTGTTGCTCACGGCGAAGGCCGATTTATCACGCAGGATAAAGAAGTGCTCGGAAAGATTGTGAATGGAAATCAGATAGCCCTACAATACGCGACTCGTGACGGCAATGCTGCTGACATGAAGTACCCGGACAATCCCAACGGTTCTGTCGACGACATTGCCGGGATCTGCAACTCTTCGGGAACAGTAATGGGGCTGATGCCGCACCCGGAAAACGCGTACTGGGGATTTGAAATGCCCAACTGGACAGAAAACAGGGTACTTTTGCCTCGAGGCGACGGACTCGGCATTTTCAAGTCGATGGTGGATTACATCGAAAAGAATTTTTAGGGCGTCTTGCTATGCAGTTGAATCCTTGCAGCCGTGATCGTGTTCTGGAGTAGGCATACTCGGGTCATCACTCCTATCGCGCCGGTATTCGGAGTCAGGTAGGCACACGTCCCCTTTAGAGAATTTGTATCCACGTCGAAGAGCATCTTCCCGGATTTTTCATCTCTCCTTACTCCCACTGAAATGACGCTTGTGCCTTGTTTAACGTTCTCTTTAGTTAGTCGAAAGCCGGACTCTCCGTAGAGCTCCGGAGGCCGACCGCTCGCCGCCACGACAATGTCTGCTTCCTTCAATTTCCTATCAAGAGAACGGGATTTTGTGTGATAGCATGTCGCCGTAGCGTTCAGGTCTTGGAAGAGCTTTCGCAGAGGCTCTCCTACGAGCGTGCTCCTGCCGACAATCGCCACATCGGAAGACTCGATCGGGACGTTGTAGTGCTTCGACAGCAGCACCACTCCCTTCGGTGTACACGGAAGCAGCGCGCTTTCAATCGAGTATTCCGATCTCATCAGCTTTCCCAGTCGGTAAGGAGTGAGGCCATCGACGTCCTTGTCAGGGCTAAGAGCTGAGAACAGCGCCTCTTCGGAGACTCTTCCGTCGAAGGGCATCTGTGGTATCACCGCGGTAGCCGAGTTATCGTCGTTTAGTTCCCTGATCTTATCAAGTATCTTCCTTTGTGATTCACTTTTTTCGAAGTGGCTCAAGTCAATTGCTTCGGATTCCATTCCAACTTCCTGGCAATCCTTTCGCTTTAGATCCACGTACGTTCTCGAGACCCCGTCGTCCCCGATCAGGAGCGCGACAAGTTTCGGCGTAACCCCAAAATTTTTCTTGATATCTGCCACGTCGCGTGCTATCTTCGCTTTCATTTCTTCTGCGAGCGGCTTTGCGAGCATCATCACGGTTTCCAAACAGAAAACAGCCTCTACTGTTGAACAGCTGCAATATACCTTTGTTGCCGCAAATCCCAGTCAATATCCCAGCCGTCGCTGTATCGATCGACAAAACACTTCTTCCCCGTATCATCGACGAATACGCGGCCGTCCGCCACGAGTTGTATAGCTTCAGGATACACCAGGTGTTCGACTCCCAGTATCTTTTTTTCGAGTGAGTCTGGAGTTTCTTCAGCTGAAATATCGACCTTGCGTTTTAGTATGGCAGGTCCTCCGTCAATATCGTTTGTCACGTAATGGACGGTACAGCCCGAGTAGGCGACTCGAGAGTGCAACACCTCTTCGTGAACCCTCATTCCAACCATGTTCTTGCCACCGAACCGCTTCAGGTCATAAGCAGGGTGGATGTTCACTATCTTGAATTTGCAGCTATCGACAAACGGCCTCGAAATTATCTGATCAAAACCGGCGAGGACTATTAGGTCAACGCCCAGTCGCTTGACGAGCTCTATGCAACTCTCGTCAAAATGGCTTCTTGCATCCTCTCTTTTCTGCGAGGATCCAAATTCCCTGCCGGTCACTCCCTCGATTACATAGGGTGTTACTCCTTCTTTCTCCGCCCTTCCGATTACCTCAGCGCCGTTGTGGTTCGAGACCAAACCTGCAATCGATACGTCTTTGAAAATTCCCATCGAATAATGATCTGCAATCGCCTGAAAATCCGTTCCCCTCCCGGAAGCAAGCACCAGAATTTTCGTTCCCATCATTTCACTGTTCCGATGTCCTTCCTATGATGCTCTCCCTTCCATGAAATTTTAGAAACCCCCGCGTAAGCTCTCTGGGCGGCCTCGGAAAGGCTCCTGCCGATTCCGGTCACGCTGAGAACTCTGCCCCCGCTGGTGAAGTAGTCGTCGCCCCGTCTTTGCGTTCCGGAGTGGAAAACCATCAAATTTTGCATTTTCTCGGCCGTATCGATTCCAGTTATAAGATCGCCAGTTCTAGGATTCTGTGGATAGCCTTCGGAGCACATTAACACCGTGCACGCACTAGAATCGTCCCAGTCGAGACTGATTCCTGATTCTACATGAGTGAGAGTCTCAAACAGATCACTTTTGAGCCTCGGCAAAATTGCCTGCGTTTCCGGATCACCAAGACGCGCGTTAAACTCTAGCACCTTGGGACCCTTATCTGTAAGCATCAACCCCAGATATAGAAAGCCGCGAAAGTTGGAAGCTCTAACGGCGGGCACTGCAAACCTCTTTACAATATCGGTTACATCTTTAGAAGTGAGATTCTCTGCCGGAGAAAACGCCCCCATGCCTCCCGTGTTCGGGCCTGAGTCGTTGTCAAAGACCCTCTTGTGGTCTTTCGCCGTGCCGAAGGGAATTGCGCTCTTTCCATTACAAATAGTCATCAACGAACATTCCGTTCCTCGAAGCTTCTCTTCTACGACGATCTTTTTGCCCGCATCGCCAAACGTTTGCTGGTCGAGTATTGATCTAATTGCCTGTTCAGCTTCATTCACGGAACTGCAAACGATGACTCCCTTGCCCCCAGCCAAGCCATCAGCCTTTACAACTACTTCGCCGTTCAGCCAGTGCGCGTAATTAATAGCCTGACTGGAATCTTCGAAGACCTCGAAGTCAGCGGTGGGAATGCCGATTGATTTCATGAACTCTTTTGCATATGATTTACTTGTCTCTAGCATCGCCTCTTTTTTCGTCGGCCCGAAGATCTCCAGTCCCTGTTCAGTAAAACGGTCTACTATGCCTAATGCTAGTGGTCCTTCCGGCCCCACGACAGTGAAGCAATGATGTTTCTTTGCAAATTCGATCAGTCCTGTGACATCGTCGGCTTTGATCGGGGCGTTAAATTCGGCAGTTCCGCCATTGCCAGGCGCGACATAGATACTGTCGACCAAATCACTCTGGCGCATTTTCCATGCGAGTGCGTGTTCGCGCCCGCCTGACCCGACTATGAGCACGTTGGTCGGCAACTAGTTTTCGTTCAGTCCTTGGCGCGTCTTTCGTAAATCCTCTTACCGTGCTCAGACACTCCTTCAAAGTACTTTGCCCTAATCTCGTCAGCGACTCTCTGCGCTTCGGGTGTAGGATACCTGCCCGTCACGCAGGCGGTGCAGAGAGAACTTTGCGGAAGGCCAATCGCTTTTACGAGACCTTCAACGTTCTGATAGTTCACTGACTCGGCCTCCATCCATCTTGAGATTTCCTCAGGAGTCATCTTCGCTCCAAGAAGTTCGCCGTACGTGGACATATCAACGCCGTAAAAACAGGGATTGCGGATCTGCGGGAACGTCACGTAAACATCAACACGGGTCGCGCCAGCCTTCTTCAGCTTGCCGACGTTGATCTTTGTCGTGTCGCCCCGGACTATGCTATCCTCTACAACTGCGACGCTCTTTCCACGAACCAGGCTCGCCACGATGTTCATCTTCTTGTCGATGACCTCGCTCCTGTCGTCTTTTCCGGAGATGAAGGCCCTTCGCGTGACATAGCGGTTCTTCCTGACCGCTCTTTCCCACGAGAGGCCGGTGATCTCGTGCAGTCCATAAGCGGCGTCGTCCGCAGTTTCGGGCATCGAAACAATCAGATCGTTTTTTCTTAATTTTTCAGAATAATTCTCGAGTAGCGGCCTAGCGAATTGTTCCCGGATCTTGTAGACAGGAATACTCGTGCCATTTAACACTGCGTCGGGTCTGGAAAAGTAGGCAAACTCGAACGAGCACAAGGCCGGCTCTGGCTTTCTGAGCTGGCTCCTCCTTATCTCGCAGTCCAGAGAAACTGAAACTAACTCCCCTGGATTTACGAACTCGTACTCCTCGAACCCATTGATGTTCAGCGCAGGAGATTCTGATGCGAACGCGACGACACCATCCCTCTTGGCAAAGCAGTACGGCTTTATTCCGTGAACGTCCCTGAACGCATGGAATCCGTCCTGAGAGTCCAAAATCATCACGGAATAAGCGCCTTCGACCTCGTCGAGCACGTGTCCCACGGCAGACTCGTAACTTCCGCTCCTCTCCAGAGATAGCAAGACCTGTTTTGCGAGTACTTCCGTGTCGGCGTCAGTCTTGAACCGCCCGAACTCCTTCCTCAGCCGAATTCTCAGCTTGTCGGTATTCACAATGTTCCCATTGTAGCTAATTGAAATGCTCCGGCCCTTGGACGTGATGAGCAGGGGCTGCTTTCCTCCCTGCAGATGTCTTTTCCCGGATCGACCTGAAGTCGCATACCTCGCATTCGAGATTCCGACGCTCCCCTTCAGGGCGCGAGCGAGTCTCTCAACCTCTCTCGCGTCTGTCGGAATAAGATTCAGGTCTTCTCTCTTTACGAATTTTCCTTCATGCCACGTAGTGAATCCGTATGATTGTTGTCCGCGATGGTTCAGCGAGAGTAGTCCCCAGTACAGATACGGAAAAACGGGCTTGTTTTCTGAGCAGACGGCACCGAAAACACCACACGCTTCCGAGACTTCGCTCATGGAAGAGAATCGCTCCTCTGGTTTAGAAACAAATCCGCAATAAACGGATGAACAAAAAATTTCTCGGTGTATTTATGAGATTTCGCGAAGAACAAGCATTCGCCGATGAAACCTTTTTCTAGAAAGATGTAATGAGGTTTGGAAAGATGGGGTCGTAGCCCAGCTAGTCGCAAGACCTGGATAGGTAAGGCGACGGGCTCCAGTGTCCACAATATATGGGTAAACTGACTGCAAAAGAATGATGTTATATTGGAGCAAAAAGGGTGAAGATACCCGTAGATCGTGGGTTCAAGAGTTATCAAATCGCGCGATTTGAAAAACCTGAGAATCCCACCGACCCCATCTAAATCACTTCTCTCGTCCTTCGACGTCGATTTCTCCTGCGCGAATTCTGGTGCTCGAAATTATTCTTCCGTTCCGGTCTTTTGCCATCGGCACGACTTCGACTTTCAGTTCTTCCAGACCTTCCTTGGTTCGTTTCAAATTGGCAGATTTTACTCTCGGCAGAGTCTCTTCGCTGACGACGATTGCCTCAACATCCTTGGTGAAAATGCCAGGCCCAAATCGGGATTCGAGTCGCGTAATCAGGTAATCTCTTCGGGGAAATTCTTTTTCGATAAAATTTACTAGCTGCGCTCTTCTGAACTTGTAGTCATGCTCTATTCGTTTGCCTTCCGACGCGGCAAAATCGTCGCTTGTTAATCCAATCATGACCTTCTGGGAAGTATCAAAGGCTCTCTCGAGCAACGCCTTGTGGCCGGTGTGAATGTAATCGAAAGTGCCTCCGACCGCCGCAGTTCGATATTTCCTATTGTCTGGCACAGAACATCGCCATTCACATTTGAATAAAAAGGGTTGATTTCACTTCGTGGAATGCATTAAATGCGGCCTTCGACCAAATCAGTGGACAATGCCCGCAGCATTGATTAACCAGAGTTATGTGAAGGCTGGCGAGATTTCAAGAGAGATCAAAAAGGGAGTGGAATCTCGAAACTGGGAAGGGAAGACCTACCTTGAGGTTTGCGACTATGTTGAAGGCGAAGCGAGGAGGCTCGGTGGTCAGCCGGCTTTTCCCTGCAATGTCTGCGCCAACGAGACCGCCGCCCATTACACGGCAGAAATAGACGACCCAAAAATCGTTTCGGAGAATTCTCTTCTAAAAGTTGACATTGGTGTTCATGTAGACGGGTATATCGCAGATACTGCCGTCACACTCTGCTACAACGAAGACCTCCTTGACATGACCGAGGCTACAAAGGCCGCCTTGAGCGAGGGATTGAAAGCGGTGAAAGCAGGTGCGCGAACAAGCGAAGTAGGAAGAGTAATTGACGCCTACGCGAGAAGGAGAGGCTACCTTCCAATCTCAAACCTCTCCGGGCATGCGCTCGAGCAATACGTCGTTCATGCGGGAACTTCAGTGCCTAACGTGTGGTCTCCGTCTCCCGCTGCCTTCAAGGAGGACAAGGCATATGCGGTAGAGCCGTTCTTCACAACTGCAGACGGCAGTGGAATGGTCGTAGAGGGAAAAAGCGAGAACATCTACGGACTCGTGGCGCGAAAGAACACAAAGGATCAGGAATTAAACAAATTTCTGGAAGCGGTCTGGGACAAGTGCAAGAGTTTGCCGTTTACGACTAGATGGTTCCAGGATGAATTCACAAAGCAAAGACTCGGCGAAATCACCGCGAAATTGATGAAACTGAAACTTGTGAGGTCGTATCCCGTACTCGTGGAGGCAAAGGGACGGCCTGTCTCCCAAGCAGAGCACAGCGTCGCGGTTACCGCGACCGGATTCGTTATCCTTACTTGACCTGAATCTGTTCAGCGTAGACCATAGTGATTAAGGTCTTTGCGTGGCACTTTGGACACTCGCCGCCTTCCTTGTAGACGTAATCTCCGATCTTGAAGGCACGCTTTGTCTTCGTTCCGCAGCTGGGGCAGTCCTCGATCGTGAAGACCTGCATGTCTGGCTTTCTCTCGCCGATTGATGGAAACATCTGAGCCATTGTTATCACTGGGCTACGCCCAACGTATTTCCGACGCCGATTATCAGAACCGTGTCACCCTCTTTCGTCTTTTCCTCGATTATCCTCTGGACGACGGCGACGACTTTGTCGGAAGCTTCCGCGATCTCTTTCTTCATCACCGAAATAGCGTCGATGAGCGACTGCTTCACCACAACGGCATACATAGGAATATCCGCATCAACAGAAGCTTTCTCAATCCTGAACTTTTCTACGCCTATACCACCGATTGCGGCTCCAATGCCTTCCGCGATCTCGCCGGTGTTTTCTCCTTCCAATTTTAAAGCAGCGTCAACCATGATCAGAGCATTGACCTTCTGGCTCTTGTCCGAGAGAAGTTTTTCCACTCCAATGTGTGGCCGACCCACCGTGCCGAGAGGCCCCTCCGCCTTCATTACGAGCAGGTTGCGACTCTTGTACTCGGTCTTTGCGTAAATCGTTTCCCGCTCTATTGGAATTTTTTCGTGGCCATACATGAATTTGCCTGCGACCATCGGACCCAAACCGTCACCGATAGGCTGGGCGTCCTTGAACGCGTCAATTGCACTGACAAGCGCGTCCGCCTCCTGCAGGAGCATTGGCATTATCATCTGGAGCTGTACCAGAATGAAGTAGCTCTTGGTCTTTTGTCCCTGGATGTAAAAGTGCCTAACAATCTTGAAGACCTGATTTAGACTCGTCGCGACTTCGAGAATATTCTGGGCTACGCTGACCTGGACTGCGTCAGCGTTGGGAACCATGCGTTTGATCTCGTCGCGCATCCTGTCGTCCTGCAGTCTGACGACGTGCTCCACCTTTCCGACCAGCCCGTTGGGATCCATGTCAACCGGCATGATTGTGAAATATTCCAGCGTCTGGCTCAGCCGCTGCTCGACTTCCTTTGGCGCGTGGCAGTTTACCACCAAATAATCCAGCGCAGCCTTTCGGCTTTTTTCCCGGAGGTTACTCAACTTGTCCATGCTGCCCCTTACCTCTCTTAGGACGGTGTACACCTGCATTCTCGGTCCCCAGAACAGGAACAGAAAAGTCGATCCGACGAACAGAAACACGTAGATCAGAGTACTAATGTAGCTTGATCCTCCGCCAAGCAGCGCCGACAACTATGCCAAAACTTCCGAATTACATAGCAATGGAGATTTTTGCATATAGACTTTGTGTACAGAAAGAGCAGCCACAACACGTCGGCCTAAGAGTTCGACCTGAAATGCTAGCTTAGTAGTTGCCACAGTTCCAGTTTCGTAAGTTCTGCCGCCAATCTCTCGGCAGCTGATTGCCTTACGGGCCGAGAGAGTCTATGACCGTCCGAGTTTCTTGTCCTTCCTCAATCGGGCTTCGGATAATTTGAGTTGGTCAACG
This sequence comes from Nitrososphaerales archaeon, assembly GCA_030038075.1. Lineage (GTDB taxonomy): Archaea > Thermoproteota > Nitrososphaeria > Nitrososphaerales > CADDZS01 > DATLTL01. Next base: position 27,462 of record JASHPO010000162.1, read on the forward strand.
GCATCGGCTTTTTACAAAATTCATCGAAAAGTCTCATTTATCGTTTAAGATCATAGCCTAGAGGCACCTCTTGGATTGAGCGAAGATAACCAAGTCCGTCAGTGCACAGGACGGTTCTAAAGAGAAAAATCGTCGTGCCATCATCGACAGACAAGAGCATACTCTGCTTTAGATGACCTGATTATCAATTCTTTGCATGTTAGGCGTGATAAGTACTTTTGAATCCATACTTATATCTTGGCACGCTATTTTCAAGTTCGAGATAGAAAGAAAGACGGTCCGACTTGGACAGAAAGCTATCGAAGTAATTTGAATAGACTTCTTCGAGTTTCATTGGTTTTGGATAGCAATCTCGAAGAATCCTCAGAAGTCCATTTCTCCAAGGCAACACACGTCTCGGAGATGTGAGATGAAACCAGTCATCAAGATCCCGGCATTCTAGGAAACGGGCATTAATTAGGTCGCCATTCAGCTTTTGAAACTGCTTTCGAAAACTACCCAATCTGGTCGTTTTGCTGACTTGGCTATAGATCATGAAGCATTTAACGTTCTTGTGCCTATCATAGATATCATGCAACTCAGCAATAGCTCTGATGGCATTCCCTCCAAAAGTACCTTTCGAAGATATAGTTCGCCAGAATTCTTGCATTCAATGACAGCCACTAGCCGGCCATCTTTCTTGCGCAGACTTACGTCAACTTTCCGATCTCGTAGAAATCCGTCTATTTTTGTTGGTCGCTGACGCGAAATCCACGAGGCTCATAGAAGTTGCGAATGCGGCTGGTTATGGCCGTCTCAAATTCACTATGAGATCGCAATTCGTTCACATGACATCAGCATACTTATGTTATTTAACAATGGATTTTAGAAATGGGTGCCAGCACCGCCGCCTCACGAGGG
>JASHPO010000163.1 GCA_030038075.1 Nitrososphaerales archaeon
TGGCACGGTCCCGTATTTTCCCTGAACCACCTCAACCCATGGCTGATGGCTCTTGAGTGTCTTTGCTGATAATCTCGTTGATTGATAGACTGACTTGAAACCGTTCTTAGAGTGATAATCCAATAATTGCAAGACGAGAGAAGTTTTCCCTGTTCCTGGATCTCCGCGTATCAAGACGGATCTTCCGCCAGTAGAAAAAAAGTCCAAAAGATAGCTTGTTGCAATTTCAGAAGATTCCTTGTCTCGCAAATCTTGTCCTTGAGTACTCAATATTTGTAATTCCTCTGCACGACTTCTTTCAGCGATGGATTGGGGCACACTTTCCGTAGATATAAATGCGTGGTCTGATGTACGAATGATTTAACACTCCTTTTCGGTACGCTATTTACGAAAGGTAAGAAATCTCGCTTGAACTTTATCGCCGTGAATCTTCTAGTCGCGACGATAATGCTTCTGTACACTTCTTATCTTGACATGAAAAAGCGCGAAGTCGAAGACAAAATCTGGCTCGGGTTTGGGGCAGTCGGAGTCGGTCTACAAGCCTACGAGATTCTGAACGGTGAGTCAAATTTGATTCAACTGTTGATCTCTGTGATCTTGGCTACGGCAATCGGCATGGGCTTGTACTTCTTTGGATTTTATGGCGGGGCTGATGGTAAGGCTCTCATTGCAGTCGCCGTGTTGGTTCCTGTCTTCCACCCAAGAATCGGACTGTATGCTATCGCGCCTTTGATAGTTCTCACAAACGGTGTTCTCATATCGATACTGCTGCCGGTGGCGCTTCTTTTCTTCAACATTTCACGATTAGTCAGAAAAGAACCTATTTTCGAAGGATTCTCGGAACCCTGGTACAGGAAGGCTCTTGCCTGCTTTCTCGGTTTTAAGCAAAGCAACAAGCCAAGAGAGTTCCAATTTTCGATGGAAAAACCCACAACGGGCCTGAACACTGAATCTAAAAAGTTTCAATTCTCTATGATGCAAGACGATTTTGAGACGAAGGGAAATACGTGGGTAACGCCTGGTATCCCGCTTTTGGTGTTTTTCACGGCGGGCTACTTTGTCATGCTCGCCTATGGCGATCTAGTTATTTCGATAGTGCAATTCTTGTCAAAGTCGTTTGGCGCGTAGGAAATATGCTTCTTCGAACATTGACTACGGCGCAGGTGGATAGTCAGAAAACCCACGCATCAGACTTGGTAGGTTAGTTTCTTTGTCGGCTTTTCTTCTTCTTCGGATTCTTCGTCTTTCGATTTTTTCATAATGCCGCGAGAGGTTGTTAGTATCACGCCTATGAACACAAAGAGGAATGCGCCGTTGATCAAAGTCGAGCCGACGGTATAGATGTTCGAAAAGGAGGGAGATGAAACGTTTGCAATGACCTGCCCAGTGAAAATAACGAACGAGAAAGCAGCAGTTGCAACTCGCCATGGGCCTGTGAAAACAAAGTCTTTCTTGAGAGCCAGGCCAACCGCAATGAAGCACAGAATTGTTCCTGCTATCGAGTATAGTGAGCCTTCGCCGAGTGCGGCCACCGCAGCGAAGTAAACTCCCGCAAGGAGTAATGCTATATTCGTTGCATTGACCAAGTTCCTGGCCGACAAAGATGGATCAGCGCAAGCATTTTGAAAAAGGCCTTAAAGTGTTTATCCAGTGATCTCGTTCCTGCAATAGAATTTCTCGTAGAATGCCTTGCGAATACCGAATTGAGAATAAAGCACTTATTGAAGCCTCTCTAATGTATGAGTGGTTATTTTACTACAATGTTTAGCGGCGAGGCTGAAATTCAGGCTAGACGAAAGACTCTAGCCGTTTTGCAGGACGAGGTTAGGCGCGTTCTGGACACGTCCCGAGAACTAGTGCAACTTTACATTGCTCTCTCAAAAAGCGATAGCGCTGCTGTTCAAAGTTCTTTGGAAAAGATCAGAAAGGCGGAGGAGGACACGGAACAATTGCGGCGCATGTTGACGAGAGAACTCGCCGAAATCGGGACGATGATGATAAACCGCGAGGATTTTCTCAGAACCGCGTACAACGTGGAGGAAATGTCCGGCTATATCGCGGGAGTAGCATTCAAGCTCTCCCAGATGAAATTTTCAAGCGTGAAGAAAGCAGGTCTTGTCGATGAGCTGCGAGACTTAATTGATATGAGCGTGGAGTCTGTGCAGAGGTTGAATGAAGTTGTCAGAGCGCTGGCGATAAACCCCCTACATGCGATCGACCTATCAAACTCGGTGCAGAAACTCGAAAAGCAAGTTGATGACAAGTACCGCTCGCTAACAAGTAAAGTGATGTCCGAGATAGATTCAGTGAAGGAACTGATTCTACTCAAGGACATTATTCAAGGAATCGAAGATCTGGTAGATAACTGTCTCAAAGCCACTGATTCTATAACTATACTGGCACTCGGTTTGTGAGCTCTCACGTGCACGCCGAGCTCATAGAGAACAGACTGGTGATTTGGGACATCGATGATTCTCGAAAATTATTTTCTTCCGGATTCTTTGGAAAGCCCATCGGGATACCAAAGCCCCGACCCGACGAATTTGACGCGCCAATAATACTCGACTTGATAGAAGGGTATTACCTCGCCTCAAACTCCAAGATACAAGTTTTTCAGGAAGGAAAGAAAACCTCCATCGATCGACTTCTTACCCTTTGCAAAGATCAAGTCTTCCAATTCAAGGAGAAATTGATGGTATACACAAAACTAAGGCAAGCCGGTTTTGTCGTTACGCCCGGAGTTAAATTTGGCGCTGACTTTGCTGCTTATGAGCGAGGCCCAGGTCTAGATCACGCTCCCTATCTTGTAAGAGTAGCGCTGCCCTCGAACAAGATGACTGCGACGGACATAGTCCTCGCGGGCAGACTCGCCACCACTGTCAGAAAACAGTTCATCATAGCAGTTGCCGATGTGTCGAAAGATGACGTCTCTTTCGTTGGGTTCGACTGGTGGCGCGCATAGCACTCACTGCGAGTGTTTTCTTTGAACGAATCAATTTGTACTCTTTATTGCAGATTATTCAGACAAATGTATGCCTGCGGTACTTTTATATAATCAGTGTGAAGGATTTCGGGCAATTCGGTGTACGTTCGTTAAATGCCATATTATAGAGAAGAGGGCAGCCTGAAGCCTCGAAAATATTCAAAGTCAGACGTAATATCCAAAATGCAGGACGAGAAAGTCAAGTTCGTCGACCTTCAATTCACTGATGTTCCGGGGAGATTACAGCACGTTACCGTTCCAATGGAGTCTTTGGACGACGATGCTTTCGCAGACGGAGTTCCGAAGCTCGACGGAAGCTCAATCCGAGGTTTCACAGACATTTACGAATCTGACATGCTTTTGATCCCCGATCCCATAACTTATGGCACACTTCCCTGGACATCTGATCCAATCAAAACGGGGAGAATGATCTGCGATGTTTCGAGAGGCTTTGGCATGGGTCGATTCTCGAGAGATCCAAGATACATTGCGCAAAAAGCCGAAGAGGAAGCAAAAAAACAGGGCTTTGATACTACTTATTGGGGCCCGGAAATCGAGTTTTTTGTTTTTGACAAGGTCTCTTGGGACGTTTCGACTCCCTTCGCTGGTATGAGCTACCAGATAGAATCAAGAGAAGCTGCCTGGAACAAGGGTCCCGGGGCGAGCTACAGTTCGCCGATTAGATTCAAGGAAGGTTACTTCCCTGCTTCTCCTCAAGACTCTCTGCAGGATTTCAGAAGTGAATGCGTCAGCATTCTCGGGAACAACTTTGGAATAATCAACGACGCCCATCATCACGAAGTTGCGACTGCCGGTCAGTGCGAAATCGACATGAGGTTTGACACACTCACCTACATGGCCGATTCGGCGATGACCTACAAGTACGTCATCAAGAACATTGCCGCAAAACACGGGATGGTTGCAACTATGATGCCCAAGCCGATCTTCCTCGACAACGCGTCGGGCATGCATGTCCACGTCTCTCTTTGGCAAAACGGGAAGAACATGATGTTCGATGAAAGCGATCAGTATGCGGAGCTTTCTCAGCTCGGAAGATACTTCGGAGGAGGTCTCATCAGCCACGCGAGGGCTCTCGCGGCTATCACAAACCCCTCGACGAACTCTTACAGAAGACTCGTACCGGGTTTTGAGGCGCCGGTTTACATTGCTTGGAGCAGACAGAACAGATCAGCTAACATTAGAATCCCTGTCAACATGAAGGGTGCAAAGTACTCTTCAAGGAAGAGACTTGAGTACAGGACTCCTGACCCTTCAGCAAATCCATATCTCGTGATGGCGGCAATGCTTGCAGCGGGTCTCGACGGCATCAAGAAAAAGTCTGACATCGGAAACCCCGTTGACGAGAACATTTACAAGCTCAGCGCGGAAAGACGCAAATCTTTAGGAATAAAGGAACTGCCAAAGTCGCTCAGCGAGGCGCTCGATGCTTTTGAAGCAGATCACGAGTTCCTCTCACCCATATTCACCCATGACGTTATCGATGCGATTATCGAGAACGGCCGCACCGAGTACGCCGAAGTTACCAGAAGACCGCATCCGTACGAGTACTATCTCTACTTCGACATCTAGTCACGCGAAATCATCTTTGAAATGCGGCAGCAAGATTCTCGGGACCAATTCTTTTGTGAGACCTGACAAAGACCTGTACCCGAGACCTGGATTGACTCGAAAGACATTAGCTAGCTCCACCCCTCCCCCCTAGGGGGGCTTTGTCGCCTTATCGGTTGTCAAGTCCAATTTTTCCTCTTGTCAACTTTCGGTTGCAAAGCTGTCCAGTGTACTCGCAGACTTTGCTTTGGTCTCTTTGCTCGCAACGCTCGCGTTTTGAATAAGCGTTAGCCACTTGTTCTGTCCAGTGATCGTAATCCCGCAAGCCTCAGCGGGCGTTTTGCCTTTCA
>JASHPO010000164.1 GCA_030038075.1 Nitrososphaerales archaeon
CTCTCCTAATTGTTTTCAGATTCAAAATTACGAATGGATTTGCTCTCATAATGAGAGCGGGCCCGGTGGGATTTATACTAACATAAGTATAAGACCGATACGAAGCGATAGCCACGCCAAAAGGACAGAAAAAGAGGCGCGTTTAGCCACTACTTACACAGCTATATTGAGAACCGTTTAGAGCAAACGGCAGGAAAATGCTTGATCGTGGCTTTTACGAAGTCTACTATATCCTCCCAAGGAGAAGGCGATGACCGAGGCTTTTCGGCCGAACACAACTTATCTAGTGGAACGAGTAGACATCTTGGAGAAAAAGACGGAGTCGCCAGCACGTTACTCCAATTCGGCTCTTCTTGCGGACATGGAGAGAGTGGGATAGGCACCAATTCGACGAGACCCACGATGGTCGAGACTCTGAAAGACAGGCAGTACGTGCGGATTAACCGGAGTACGATCTACCCCACGGAGAAGGGAATGAAACTGACTGATTGAGTACATCGAAAAGTCGTTGAGAAACTACATCTCCCCGAAGTTACTTCAAGAGTTGAAGCGGCTTCAGTTCCGCTTGCACTTTCAAAGGTTCCATCAAAATGCTGAAGTGATTAGAGATCATGCCCGAGGATTATCCTTTGCACCTTGGTCCTTTTCTATCTGGCTTATCTTGACCGAATCCATAATACCCATAGAGTGGATTTGGATGTCTCAGCCTATGTTAGGGTAGGTTCAGAGCCCATCCGGTGTTTAGCCAACGTAAGCTTAACGATCCTTTCATCCATCGACACATTGGGTCTTTGACGCAAAAGGGTTTCGAACATACTCGTTATGTATGACGCTAAGAATAAGGACCATTTCGATCCGTACTTATGAAACAATTTCATCTCTTCGTCATTTTCTTTTCGAACCACTTCGACTCTAAACCAACCATAATTCTGAAGAACTTCGTTGATGAACCATTCGATCGACGACACTGTTAGATCCAACCCAGGAAGCTCGAACTCGAATGGTGTATTCTTCTTTGCAATCTCATAAGCTGCAATCTCCATTCCGGAAGCATTTACTTGCCCTAATATTCCTTGAAAGATGTCATTGCTGAGAGCTATGCCTCCGATATTCTGGGTTAATGCCTCAACTGTAAGTTTGTGTTTTAGGGCATTAGAGACATATTCACTTTCTGTGACTTCCAGTTGTCTTGCATTCTTTGAAAGAGACTCTGCCACTGACATGTCCAGCGAAAACGATTTGATTACAGTCTTGCGCTTTGACAAACGTGATTAGCACCACAATCCCGAAAGATAGGCAGTGCATAAGTATTTTGTTCTTTGCAAAAATCGCGCGGCCATAAGCTCGGAACTTCTTGGGCCGCTTGCTCTTTAGCTCCCTGGGCAGCTTGAAATAATTTCTTGACTATAGTTTGCTGTGACTATTCCGCTATCCACATTGTAGTACGTAGTCAAATAGCCATCAGGGCTTCCATTGGAAATGAGAAGAAAGTGAGTGAAAATGTATGAATCTGAATACGTTGGTCCTGTAATCTCCAGGGTGCCCCAATCCGTTGTTACCCAACCTTGGTTTTGGGTTACATTCTGGAAGCTTTCAGAACTGATTACTACCGAATAAAGCTGATCCAGTGTAAGATTGATACCTTCTGTGTAACTGGTGTTGAGATCATTAACTACAGTTGTATCGTTTCCTACATTATCAGCTGGGATACGGCAAAAATTCGACCATGAAGCCGGCCATGTACTAATTGGCCCTGAGCGCTCCTCCTGTTGCGCCACCAATTCTGTGGAGATGCTGTTGCTGTCATTAAGAGATACGACAAACAGGTAAGAGCCAAATAGTATTGTGATTATTATTATGGGAATGAAGCCACGTGCAATAACCCAGTAAGTGTTTGGCAAGTGATGAAGATTTGGTTACAGCACGTACATGCAATATAAAGATAGCTGGGGGAACCAATCTGGCTCATAGAGTCTCAACAGGCTAATCGAAATAAGGATCAGCTACCAAGGAAAATGCCGAAATATTAAGAGGTAATACACGATATTAGTTAGTTCTACAAGCCCATTAATAGTACGTTACCGCATCGCGCACGCGAGTCATTATGAATTTAGGTCGCTCACAACGGGAGGACAAACATATCAAGGCAGTGCCGGTCTTTGTAGTTCTGATCTTATTTTCGCTATCCGCGGTTTTGGCATTGAACGCGAGTCTGCCGTTTTCTTTGTCTGCCTTTTCGTTGAAAGTTTCAGCGGCCTCTAGTAACGTGATTGCTTCAGCACCATGTGAGACTGCTGTGATCAGCAAAGACGGATCCATCAGCCAGAACATCGCCATTCAAAACGCAGAATCGTCGCCCCTCTACTTAGATCTCATTACCGGAAGCGAGGTAGCGACGTACAGAACAACCTTCACAATCAACAATTGGACCGACACCACTTGTGCTGTTACCGTGCAGAGCATGAACGTTGTCTTCACTGTTGAAAACTCGACAGCTCTTGTTGGTTCACTAGTAGTTACGGAGAACCCTGTAACTCTAACTCCTATTGCTTCGGATATACAAAGCTATGATGCCTCAGCATCGACGTGCTCTTCTCCCTGCAGCTCACCAATATGGGCGGGATACGAAGCCTATGGGAACAGTGGAGCTACCGACACTCTTTATCAAGCAGTCTCGGATTTCAATCAATCTACTATCTCTTATCCATCAACAACAGGCGGATGCTCGGACTCTAATACTTGCACACTAAGCGAATGGGTGGGTCTAGAAGATACTAGTCAAGCCAGCAATGGGTATTTAGCGCAAGCAGGTACCTACGCTATTTGTGAAGGCTCTGGCTCTCCAGGTTGCGGAACCAAACTTGATTACTATGCGTTCTTCGAAACACTCGGAGGTAGTGGTCTTACCGAATGCACTGCAGCAAATGGCGGCCAAGTCAACATATCTGGTGGAGATAGCATGTATGCCGCAGTCACAAATGAGGCGGGCTATGGGTTAGGTGGGAGTGATATGAAATATGATTTCTATATCGATGACTCGACGTCAAGTACGAGCTGCGATTCCACAGGAAACAGTTACAACCTTCCGTATCCTACAATGGCTGCATTCATAGTTGAGAATACAGAAACGTGTGGTATCAATTTATCTTGCGCGAGCCTAGCACAATTTGGATCAGCAACTTTCAGCAATCCTGAAGTGGAAGATTATACGGCCAGCACATATCCCACGCTATACTCTCTTGATCAGAGCGGTTACGCGTGGTACGATGTCATGGAGAATTATCCCGCATCGGGGTCTGGATGCGGTGGCATCTACACGACAAATGTTGGGGTTGGCTCTGTCTGGTCCCCAAACTACTTCACGACGACCTGGTTTTCAAGTCAATATGCCGACTGGTGGCAGACCGGATGCTAGTTTCCCTTCTTTGTTCTCAGGGACTCCGCTCCCAGATTTGAATCGTGACAAGAACGGAACGACGGTCTTTGGAGACACCAAGCAACAAGTACTTTAGCGCGGGAGTGAACACCTAGCTTCGAAGACCACAAGCAAGAACGAGGCGAGTCTGGTTTCGGTAGGACAAGGTTTAGGATAGTTCGTGTCTGTGCACTTGTCATGTTTGATGTCTGGACTATGAGTTCGGTGTTGAGGCTCTCGCAGGCGATCCTAATTGAAGCGATGATCTTCTTCCTTTCCTCGGCAGGAGTATTTGCCACGTGCTTCCAGACAGATCGCTTCATCTCAAACTGCCTGTCGCTTTCTCCTAAGTAGGTCGCGAGCTGGCCTGCCGTACTTCTTTCCCTCTTGCTACTCCCGTTGCCGAAAATTTCGGAAACAGGCCTTGCATTCCCTCTCTTCAGAACGGATAGCTTTCTCTTCTCCGCTTCCACCCGAAGCTGAGGCTCCAAGATGTCAGCAATTTTCATTTCTTCTTCAAAGGTGAAATCCTTCCTTACTCTATTTTCATCTACTTGAGCTCTTAGAATGAGGCAGTACGGCGAGATCTGGCTACTGCTTGAAAATCTCTTTGAAATGAAGGAAAAGAAGGCTCTGTACGCTCACTAGGGCGACATCATCGGCTGGGGCATCGAGACAGATTTTGTCGATGATTCAAGTAAGGAGACTATGCGTCTTCTTCCGACCATTTACGAATTCGAGAAGGCTATTTTTCGAGCTGTTTCAAAAGCAGTTTACTAAAAACAAGCACGCGGTCAGTAACGCGCTCGAAGGAAAGACAGGTGCTTGCATTTACAATCGACTATGGCAAATTATTGTCGTTCCTTAAGAAAGAAAAGTCAGAGCAAGAAAAATTGATCTCGTCTATCGACCCTTTGAAAGTTCTCGCATCAACGAAACCTGTGTTAAAAAGTTAGAGTCTAAGAGAGGTTGAATGACCACGCAGCCATTAACATCGAAAAATTGGGTTAGAATTCGCTACATAGAATATTTCGTTCGTTATCAGAAATTCTTCAAGGTAACGTGCATCTTTATATCATCGAAACAACTTCTTCTATAGTGTTGACTCTACAATCAAAGGAAACAGAAGCTATAATCAAAAAGCTCGACTCTGTTCAAGTGGAGCTCCTGAGACTGCGGGCACAGTTGTTACCAGAAAAAGAGCCAACCGAAGAAGAGAGGAAAGAGATAGCTTCTGGAAGAAGAGCGTTCCGAAAACGTCAATTCGTGACTCTGAAGGAATATCTCAGAGCCTCTTCTTCCGGTGAAAGCTAGTCCTGTTCTCTGTCGCGCTTTCAAACAAAGCTTCCAAGGCAATAAGAAAGTTAGAAGCGGGATACAAGCGCAGAGTCGAAGAGCTTCTTGTCGCTCTTCAGAAGAATCCTGCTCCGTCTGATTCTTATGACGTTATCAAGATGAAAGGCTTTATCGACACTTTCAGGGTGAGAATCGGCGACATTCGTGTAATCTACGAGATTGACTGGGAGCGTAAAAACATCAACGTGCTTTCAGTCGTGCGAAGAGAGAAAGCTTACTCTGATTTTCGCTGAAGAAAAAAATCGAGAACTTTAGCTGACTTTTCGGATAAAATCGACTCTCACTCTACCGCGCACTTTCTCTTTCGTGTAGATTCTAAATTTACCCCTTCGAGCGTCTTTCTCTTACCTGATTCATTAGGGAAATGGACAACTTTCTATTAGGAGCAAGCAAAATGAGCTGGTTTCTCTAATTGAATTTAAGCTGCTCTCTTGAAATGCACGTAACTGGCTCTCTCCCTGATTGCAGTTTTGCTTTGAGTCGTCTGTCACTACTATCAGGGCTTTAATCCTCATTTAATTAGGAAAAACAGTCCTAAGAAAATGAGGCAGAATAAGAGAAATGGAAGTCAAAACTGAGCAAAAGACATGCCCCAAATGTGGCAGAAATGCTTCCATGTCGAAGTATTGGAGAACTCATGTCGGCCCTATGGATACGAGGGCTACAAGAAGATAACCAGAGTCATCATGGCAAGGTTCCACTGCCCGAACGGCCACGCCTTCAACGCTTGCATTTGGAAGGAAGAGGTCAGGGCATAGCGGGCTTTTGCGAACTGTTCTGCTTTATGAAAGATTACGTCATGATGTCGGGCTTCGAATTGCAAAGGTCAAGACGCTCATTCAAAAATTATGTCGGGCTCCTCCTCTCGCTCTTTTTCTAATCAGCCATGTTCGGCTTAACATTCAGCCGCCTTGTAAAGTTCGAATAAGAAAGCGGAGAACCAGCTTGCACCAGATAGATTGTCTGTATACTAACTAACCCAAATCACTTTTTTTGCCGTTCAAATTTGAAAGGCTTATGAATCGTTGCGCGGTCGGATCTTCTCATGCAACGAGTAGACATATTCACGCCGATTCACAAAGCCGTCCGCTCCATGATCTATGAATTGGGT
>JASHPO010000165.1 GCA_030038075.1 Nitrososphaerales archaeon
GAATATGTCCACGTCAAAGACTTTTTGGCGGATTTCGGATTGTTGGAAGTCAAAAATGATGCGGAGGAAGAAAAGTTCTTAATCAAAAAAAGGGCAGAGCGACTTCGCCAATTCGAAGCTTAGATCTCGTTGATATGCACTTCTTCATAACAACATTCATGTACTTTGATGTAATGATTGATAAATATGCTATAAGCTTGCACGTTCAGCACAGCGAAAGGCCGCGTGAGTTTTACTACACCTGCAAATATTGTGCGGACGTCCAGATGAATTCTTGCAGACAGACGCACCAATAAAAGACAGACTACTGAGAAGTGCAGAATACCTTCGTTGGATAATGTTGCTGTGGCTAAAGCGGCTTGGATTCGAATTCCCGGACCGAGTCTCGAGATTAACTCAGTTTGCTGAACCAGACTTTCTCGACGCAACAGTCAGCTCCTTCGAAGGGATATTCGTAGACATCGGCGCAGGTGCTGGAGCTTATGTATTGATAGCAAAGAAGGCCACATGCATTATTGCGTTTGAACCTGATCCTAGATTCTGGCCGCAGCTCGAGAAAATTAGCGCTACCATGCCCTGCACTATTCGGCACGAAGTAATATCTGATCGTAGCGGAGTTGTGCCGTTCAATCTTTCTTCAAGTCTTTTCGGAAGCCGCATCGGAACTCCCAAAAAGGGCATACATCGGCAACAGGTAGTGACGAAATCAATTACCTTGGACTCGATCGAATTGGGCACAGGGCCTGTTCTCGTCAAGATGGACACTGAAGGGGCTGAGCACCTGATAATCAGGGGAGGAATGGAGTTCATAAAGAAATATCATCCGAAACTGTTGATAGAATACCATGGAAATCTTCGTCAAGTTTTGCATGACTTGATGTCGCTTGGATACAGCTATCAAGGAAGGTTAGGATGGAGAGATCATGGATGGATTATGGCCGAGCCAAAATCGCCGGCACGAATCGAGCTGTCTGCCACATGACCTAAAGAACGACCTGTTTGTTTATCTTAGCATTTTTTTTGCAAATTTGAAATAAGCATACGCATGATAGCTGAGGGTTCCGAGCAGAAAAACAATTATCAGGTAGTAGGTTGGGGTCAAAGTCATAACACCGTAAGCCATGATTGGCACCAACATGAATTTGTAAGAAAGGTTAAGGAACATGATATATGGAGGATCAGTCGGAGTTATGTAGGTCGTCATTACCCCCTTTCGTTCCGCAAAGAATGACAACAAAACTCCTACAAGTGTGACCGCAAAGGAAATCTCAAGAAGTGGTCTCAGCTCAGGAATGTTGAGTATGCCCAAAAATGTGAGGAACAAGAGAGAAATTACGCTCAAAGGGTTGAGAAATAAATTCACGATCTTGTTCGAAAGCACCTCTCCCAAGTACGCAGCGAAGGTTGTAACACCCGCGTTGATATCCTGCCTGACATCCGCTGTCTGATGCTTGAACACACTCCAACTTAGCTCCATCAGTATCGGTAAAAGCAATGTATAGACGTTGTAGTAGTCCATGTAAGATAGGAAAACAAGAATTGGCAGTGGTCTTTCCATCAGAGAATTAGCAAGAAATCCCCAAAACCTTCTGATCTTCAATTTTATGGGAGGCAGGGAGTATAGAGTAGCGATCAGATAATCGATAGCCAATATGATTTTGAATATGTAGCCGCCACCAATTAGAAACACAACTATCCAGCTTATGATCGCGGTAGAGATAATGAGAAGCTGCATTGTAGACTTTTTCAAAGTGTGTCCATGAATTACATCTGCTCTTCCGCTCTTTGAGTCGGCTTCTCGATCGAAGAGATCGTTTAGTAAAAATCCCCAACTCGCGCTGACCATCAGGACGGCAAGCAATGCGACCAGTCCAACTGGGCTAACTCTCGGATGACCGGTTAGAAGCGCATAAAAAATTGGGAAATACCAGTATACGGACGGACCAGCCAGAGCAAGTTTCCATGCTCGCAGCCGGACAACTGAAAGGAGCCCACTTTGAGCGGTGAATTCCTTCAAGTTGACAAGTGCAACTCGGACTGTTTGCGAGATATCTGCAATTAATATCTTTGAACCTAGTATCATCCACGTAACTTCGAATATTGCCTGTCAGTCAACCAGACCATCATCGTTCCAGTAGAACACAGGAAATTAAGAACTCAATGGATTCTGCGCATTAGACACTCGGGACTTAAATACGCTCCGAAGGCAATCGAGCTAAGCTATCCTGAAACCGGGGACTACCACGCGCTTGACCGCTGCTATCGTGAGGCCGTACTTCATCCATTTTAGGGCCATGTCAAATACGAAATTCGGATCAGAGAAGAATATTCGCTGGGCGGCGTGACCAAAACCAAGATTTTCATTCTGAATTTCAGTGTATTTTTTGAGCAAAGTGATCAGATTGTCGAAATTCTTGTCGCTCATGGAGTAAATCACCCTCTTCAGTTTGTAATGGCGGGCAAGCACGCCGCCTAGCTGTTCCTTCCAAAGCTCATCATAGTGCGAGGGATCGTCTTCGGAGATAGCCGTTCCGGCGAGGAAACCAGACTGCATTCCGAACCAAATACCTCCTCCGTGAAGGGGACTGCAAAAATGAGCGGCGTCGCCCACCAACAGCACATTATCTTTCACCGCTTTCTTGAGAGGCGGCGCCGTTGGAATAATCCCCCCATTACTCCTTATTATCGTACCTTTGAACTGAGGGTATTTTTCAAAGAACTTGTCCATGTACACTTTGGGCTTTATACCCATGCTCTCAGGGATTCCAACTCCAACCTTAAGGTAATCCGGGCCTTCCGGGAAGCTCCAAGCATATCCAAGTGGAGCTAGATCATGACCAAGAAATAATTTGAAAATCTCCGGATCTTGAACCTCGTTGTTTTTAACGTGGTATTCGATTCCTATGTGTAGGTCCTCAGGGGCGGGTCTCTCGCCTATTCCAATGCAATGCCCAACATTGCTTGCGGCTCCGTCGGCCCCGACGACATATTTCGCGTCAAAGTCTCCTTTGTTAGTTGCTATGGTTATGGAGCTCGCATGAGACGATTTTTTCCCATCTCCATTAGCTCGTTTAATGTCAAGATTTTTGAATGTCGTATCTGTCATGAAGACACAGCCACAATCCGCAACCTTGCCAGCCAGCCACTTGACGTAACGATCTGGATAAAGTACCATGCCGTCTGGCTCTGACTTTTTCAGCACAGCACTCTCCCCACTGGGGCCGATAAGCTCGACGCCTCTCATTTTTCCCGCTATGCAATCATTTGTGGGATAAGCATCCATTTTTGTAAGCCATTCTATTGGAGCTGCCCCCGTACTGTTTACGGGGGTCCCAGGTTGCTTTCGCTTTTCGATCAGTAAAACTTTTCCACTTTTCGACGCAGCCCTGGCGGCCATTAAACCAGAAAAGGAGGCCCCCACCACTACTGTGTCGAACTTTGCATCCATTGGACGTGTTGCGCCCATTCTCTGTATAAAAATTTTGTATACTTGTCCGTTTTCAGAAATTCGAATCATAAGGTAGCAAGTATTGGAGCATAAAATTCCTGCCCAGTTGTTTTAACTTCATATAGCAAAAAGATTCCCTTTCGGGCGATGCTTGGTTGATCAATTACCAAGACTCTCTGGATTCGCTCCTACTCAGTCGCATGCGAAATAATTATCCGGAAAAGGGAACTATCTTTTTCGCAAGCGAGCCTTATATGTCCACGAATAAGAGAGCCCTTATACCTCCGGGTTTCGGTTGCAGAGTCCGCTTCCTCTTCTTCGAGAAAGCGGTGAAAGATAATGTGCTATTGGTGTGCCGCCGCCGCTCTTCATAACAACATTCATGTACTTTGATGTAATGATTGATAAATATGCTATAAGCCTGCACGTTCAGCAAGCGAAAGGCCGCGTGAGTTTTGACGCTACAGTATGAGCGCCCCGCCGCCAATTTGGGTGATTTTTTTGAGCAGGGCGCTAAACGCGATCCAAAGAAGATTGCAGTCGTCTGTTGTGGCGAGTCAGTAACATACTCCG
>JASHPO010000166.1 GCA_030038075.1 Nitrososphaerales archaeon
AACAAGCAAGATGCTTACAATTCCCAAACCGACATAGTAATACGCGCTCATGTGATGGTTAAGAAATTTCTACAGTTTGTATCATTTTTTGAATTCCCAAGGCGGGAAATGCCTTGACGATTACGTCTTTTTCAGCAATCGAAAATGTTTATTTCCTTAAAAGCCGAGTCCGCAATAGCTATAGTTCAAACATATAAAATTGCAGGTAAACCCTAATTTTCTATAGCAATAGTACGTACCAGTTATCAGTATGCGAAATGCGGAAGCTCTTATATTTCATTGGCGAAACACAAACTCGAGTTTGGCATTCTAATGCCGTTCAATGATTATCTTATGCCTGACGAAAAGGTACAATCTAAACGATCCCGATTCGTCAACTATTGCGGTAAAAAATACCAAATGATCAAGACAAACAAGAGGGTTCTTCTCTATTCCAAGAGGGGGGTAGTTTCGAAATCCGACGACGTAATATCCGTCAATTTGGCAGAGTTGCGAGGAATCAAGTACACGAACAATGGCTTGATTTTCTCTCTAAGATGATTTGTTTGACACGTACCCAATAAAACCCGCGTGGATTTGAAGATTCAATTACGGAACCCTAGTTCGGTTCCGCTCATCTAGTCGTTGGCTTTGTCAGCTATTTGGCGAAAAACGCACCAGAAAGCTAGTCTGGGATTTCTTTATCGCTTCGACAGTTTCATCATCATCCCGTATTTTGGACGTAGCGTAAGACTTGTCCTGATCTCCGCTTTGTGATTAGGGTCATGCGTCATCTTCCAATTTTGGGCAATCGCAGCTATCAACATGATTGATTCCATTTTTGCAAATGGCTCACCGATGCAACTGCGCGGCCCCCCGCCGAATGGGAAAAAAGCGAAGTCTGGCAGATTTGCTTCCATCTCCGGAGTCCATCGGTCGGGATTAAACTGTTCGGGATTATCATAATAACGAGGATCGCGTTGTATCATGTAGTGGCTGAACAGGATTAATGATCCGGCCGGAATTAGGTATCCTCTGACAAAATAGTCATTTATTGCTATTCTACCGCTCCGCCAGATGGGAGGGTAAAGGCGGAGTGTTTCGGTAAAGACCTTCGTTGTGTAAGAAAGTTTGGGAACGTCTTCAGCTGTCGGAATTCGCCTACCCGGCAAAACGCGAGCCAGCTCTCTCAGAAGCTTTTCCTCAACAGAGGGATTTTGTGACAGAAGATATAGAGCCCACGTTAGGACGTTCGCCGTTGTTTCGTGTCCCGCTAGGAATAATGACATCGTCTCGTCTCTGAGCTGCTTGTTGGTCATCCCGCCTCCTTCTTCATACTGGGCTTTCAACAGTGTCGAAAGAAGGTCACCTGAATCTGCAGTACTGTTTCTTCGCTGCTCAATTATCTTGTAGATTACTGCATCGAGTTCCTGAAGAGCTCGCCGGAAGCGCCGGTTGACCGGCAAGGGTAACCTGTCCAAGACCCCTGCAAAAGGACTGGAGAGCATATCGAGGTATTCGTTGACATCATACAAGGCTTTGGCGACTTCCTTCCAATCTGATTCTACATCTGCACTGTAAAGGCATTTTGCAACTATACCCATCGTGAGCCGCATCATCTGATCGCGTACGTCCAACTCCTGTCCATCTTTCCACTCGTTGGTGACTCGACCGGCGAAATCTGTCATAATTGTCGCGTACGAAGCTAGCTGTTGCTGGTGAAAGGCGGGTTGCATCAAACGTTTTTGTTTATGGTGAAAATCCCCCGAACTAGTAAGTATCCCGTCGCCAACGATTTTTTTGGTTTTTGGGCTTCCCTTTGAGAAGTTCATGTGCTTGGTAAGTAATAGCTCCTTCACAATGGCTGGATCATTTGCAATGTAAAGTCGAAACTTTCCCCTCTTAATGCAGCAAAGATCCCCATATTTTTTGGCTGCATCCTGCATCAATTTGAGAGGATCTATTCTTATGGAATAGATCGACCCGCCGGGGATCGGTTTGTATTCCTCGATCACTTTTGCTGCAGCCAAGAATCTTTTTCTTGATTAGCCCCATGACCTTTCTGATAAATACGTATCTGAAGTGAAAAGTATCTTAAACTGGCTACCGCTCTTAACCAGACTGATTGGGAAATTGTAGAAGATTACCAGACGAAATTTTGGGGATTACATAGCCGAGAACTTATCGGTGAAAGCTTCTTACAGATCAAAGCATGTCTAAGGATACCGGAGCTACCTAGTTCTGGTATTGGAGATTTCCAAGTCGTCTGCTCCGGAGGTTTATGAGTAGCAGAGCTACAGCAACAACTGCGGCAACAGGCATCGCGAATTCTGGGACAGTAAAATTTGGATCTACATTGAAACCCGGATGCAAGAGATCGTCCGATATTCCGCCGACGGTATAGTTGTACTGACCGCTGCAGTGTGTATTTCCTGGCCCGCCTAAAACCGGAGTGTACCCATCACATCCATTTCCTACGGTTGTAACTTGCCAGTCGGTGTCTCCGGTTCCGAATTCAGCCGTGAAGGATCCGCCCGCTCCCACTATGCATGTAAGCGGACCGCATTGGGTGTAGGTGTAAACGGTACCATCGGGACCTGTAACAGAGAGCGAATCAATCTTGAACGAGAATGGAGGATCAGTGACTGTTAAAGTGTTAATTTGGTCTGGTCCCATTCCGGATGGAGAAGTAGTAGCGGAAGCACCTAACGCATATGCCAGAGGTAAGAAGCTAGAAGCGATGAGTACCGCCGCTAATAGAGGGAGGAAGAGAGTGAATGATGATTTCATAAAGCCTGAAGCAGTCTAGTTGCGTGCATTGGCCAGAGTATCTAAGCGTAGTGAAGTTGAGATTCACACATATGAATCTCAACTTCACATGCCGTTTCGAACGTGGCAACCGAGAAAACCTTCAGGGCTAACCTACGAATTGGAATACCAATATTCGATGCGGCAATTCTCCAATTGCGGACAAAATCTCTGGCAGTAGACCGCATCCGTGATAATAGTGCCTTCGCCGAGCGAAACACAGTCCAGTGACAATACAAGATACATGTTAAGGCGGAGCTAAGTTATTCTAGCCATCGTGGAACTAGAACCGAAAGGCAAGATAAAATTCTCCAACAAGTAAAGACAAGAAAATCGAAACACCCAAAGGGGAGCTGTTGCTGGTTCTGCCCAGATGGCACCAGATTCACGAGTCAAGTTTATCTGTGAAAAACAAGCCCTATTTTCTCTAAACGTCGGAATATGAAGAGAACAAGGTTGTCGCGACTTGCTGTACTGCGTGGTGAGTCGATGGAGTCAAAGCAAGATAGCAATTTATTGAAGATTTCTCTCCTGAAGGGAATTTGGATTTACGCTCTCATTTTATGGGGCTTTGTGGTCGTTGATATGTTCTGCTACCCAAATTACCAGTTTCTCGGAATTTCAAAGGGGATTCCTATTCCCAGGAACATAATAGCAGATCTCGCATTCCCCATCTCCTTTTTGTGCTTCGTCGCTTGGGAATATCTCAAGAAACAGCAGAACCAAAATGGTTGAAAACTGTTTTGCAATTTTGCATCAAGTAATTCGATTGTTTGGACAAAAGTTAGGGCGGAGCTTTATGGAAAGTTTTGGAAAATTCTTTCGATGCTCTAAGCAAGGCAAATGCTGCGTTTGACTCGATCAACACAGTTTTGCAACCGGCAGCTTTACCTGCTTGTTCATCAGAAGGTTTATCGCCAAAAAACCAAGAGCTTTCAAGTGAAATTTGCAAATCAATTTCGGCTTGCCTGAACAGACCGATCTTTGGCTTTCTGCAATCGCAATGCTCTTCGGGTGTATGTGGGCAGAAGTACACAGTCGTCAGCTCGCCACCGTTTTCCTGTATCTTCTCGGTCATGTATGTATGAATCTTGTTCAATTCCTGTAATGTCAACAGTCCCCTCCCCACTGCAGATTGATTAGTGATAATTACGATAGGTAAGGCAAGGGTAGAAAGAACTCCGACTCCCTCGATAGCACCTTCGATGAATTTGAACTCCGAGACATTTTTTACGTAATCTCTTTTTTCATAGTTAATTACACCGTCTCTGTCCAGAAAAATAGCTCCTCTTTTCTTCGTATTGATGTCTAATGGAGTGTTTTGATAGAATCTACTCATTTCATTATCCCACCTTGCTGGCGCAGGATCTAATCGTCATAGTCTGGAAGTGCAAATCGTAACAAAAACGAATGAACGAATCTAGCAATTAACTGTTGAGCAGTAGCTGACCGTATGCAAACTTGATTCATGAACATGTGACGCGAGCTAAGCAACCGCAATACCGCACGCGAACAAATCCAATTTCACAAATAATGTGAAAACTAAATGTGAATTGGGTGATTATTCAAGTTTGCAAAATCCGGAAATGACTATGCGTACATCGCGGCTTCCGAAACTTCTTAAGCCTTCTTCGTCGAAAAAGATTGACTTTGAGTCAGCAAGGTGGTATGAAAGACGGTTCTTTCGTGAAGGAAGTCGAGTCTTCAGCCAACCTGGGTAGAATATCGATTGTCGTACCGGTTCTTAACGAAGCTGAAAGTCTTCCTCGTTTTTTATCAGATCTTGATCGCATATTGAATGAAATAAGCCCTGCAGTTGATGAAGTGGTCTTTGTCGATGATGGAAGTACAGATGGAACACTGGATCTGCTTTCCTCAGCGTTAAAGACCACACAAAATTGTTATTCTATCAAGGTTATTGAAAGGAAACAAGTACGGGGTACCGTTGACGCAGAGCTCTGTGGCTGTAGGAACGCATCCAATCCGCTCATAATAAAGCTGGACGGTGACGGACAACACCCTCCGTTCGTTATTCGTAACATAATTAACGCTTGGAGCAATGATTCAGACGTAATAGTTGCCTCTCGCTACATACGAGGAGGTGGCAGATTATGGTCACCGCAAAGAGAATTGATTAGCAGAGGGGCGTCTTTTGTCGCCTACATTCTAATCCCGAATTCGAGACGGCTCGGCGACCCTATGTCGGGATATTTTATGGTGAAGAAATCTTTGGTCAAGAATCTTGCTAGCTACAGGAATCACTATAAGCTTTTGTTATATTTGCTCGCATCCAGCAAGAATCTGAAGGTTCGTGAAGTTTCGTATACAATGAAAGAAAGGAAAGGAGGAGAGTCTAAGATAGCGAACTCAAAGTCTGGCTTTGTTGTAAATTACTTGAGAGAGGTTTTCGGTTATTATCTTATTTCAAGAAAGGAAAGATACTGAAAAGAAGCTGATACTGAAGACTATCACCTACAGTGATTGCATTACGGACTTGAAATCGAGATACGCTTTGTCCCAACCATAGTTAATTGCCCGATTCATTGCGTTATCGGCGTATTTGTTCAAAAGAGTTCCATCGTCAGCTAACCTTCTGAGGGCGAGTCCCAATGCTCCCACGTCGCCATCCGGCACGAGGATGCCAGTGTATCCATTAGAAACAGAGTCCCTGACGCCGGACACATCGTAACCGACAACGGGAGACCCCCACGCCTGAGATTCCATCAACCCGATACCCCAACCCTCCTTTTCTGAGGCCGTAATAGCTATTTTGGCCTCGTTATAGAGTGCGTACTTTTTGTCTTCATCTATGAAACCCATAAAATTGACTCGGTCGGAGATCTCAAGCTTCTTTGCGAGCTCCAAGAGATATTTCCTGTGTTCTTCTGTTTCGAATCTTCCAATTATCGCCAGAGTCCAGCTATCATCCAAATAAGAAAACGCCTTTATGGCATGGTCCAAGCGTTTCCAAGGTTTTATCGGGCCAACCGCTACGACAACGTTTTTCTTATTTTTATTTCTCTCGCCGTGAGGCAATACAACACCTAATCTGACGGGTATCGTATTTTGATAGCCTACTCGTCCTAGCTCTACGCGGGTTGAATTACTGTTCGTGAGCATTATCGTGTTTCGATACAATATTGGGGCGATCTTGTCTTGGATTAAATATGCTATCGGCGAGAGCATTGGGATTTTGCGTCTCAATACCTCAAGCGGAATGATGTGATGGATTATCGCTATTCTCTTCTTGTTCTTAGAGTAGAGAGGAGTGAAGAATGGGATACAATTTATCGAGTCGAGGATATAGCTCTTCTGCCTGATTCTCGTGTAAGCAATAATAGCGTGAAGGTAAATAGTGAGCTGGTTACCAAGACGGACAACCGTCATGCCGTCGATGTTCTCCGTACTCTTTGAATTCTTAAATCGTCGAGCTATCCAAATGATTCGATAGCCTTCTTTCGCAAGCCGCTTTCCGATCTCATAGCAGTAGACCTCTGCTCCACCGGCTTCTGGATTTTTGATATCCATGTAATTCATTAGGACTAGGGTTTTTTCATTCTTGTATGCTGCCGGAGCTTCGGATCTTTGAATAGTTTTCAGTTCATATTGGACCGAAGTGGAGAGCACATTGCTTTCGGTTCCAGAAACGATCAAGGATTAGCTTTTGAAAAAGCATCCCGGTCATCTCTTTAAATTTTGTCCAATTTGGAATTACCAAAATATGGAGAGAAAGCTGTATCGAAAGTCGCTATGGTCACTATTGCCACGAGCTAATTTATTTACACGAGGGTTATTGGTACAGCGCAAATACTGCAAGCGAATTATTTACGAGTTCTCCTAGACTTGCTTATGCGATCCAGCTCCTGACGGAATCTGACCAAATTTGCCGCTTCGATCTAACTCCTTGTAGCTCGCGTACCTTACCTGACAGATGATATTCTATGAGTTCAACAGGTTCTGACAGACTAGCGGTAATACTTGCTGGCGGACTGGGAACAAGGCTCAGGAGCCTTGTTTCAGACAGACCCAAGCCGATGGCGGATATCGGTGGCAAGCCATTCCTAGAGTACCTAGTCCAAAGGCTATTGTCATTCGGGTTTACTAAAATTTTGATTTGCATTTCATACAAGAAGGAAAGCGTCATCGATTATTTCAAAACACACCACGGTGAAAATGTTCGTTTCTCGATAGAAGAACAACCACTCGGAACCGCTGGAGCCCTAAAAAACGCTGAAGCAATGCTGGCAGAATCATTCGTTCTCCTGAACGGAGATACCTTCGTTGACGCGAATTACACGGATATGATGTCGTACCACAAATTGAACGATGCCGATGTTACAATTGCTCTTGTTAAAAGAAATGATCCTAATGCAGGTCAAGTAGTGCTAGAAGGGAAAAGAGTGGTTGGATTTACAGAAAAAGGTCAAACTTCTACCGGTTTCATAAGTGCCGGCCTCTACGTTATGCAAAAAAAGGTACTCGAGAAGATACCAACTAATCGGAGCTATTCACTTGAAAGTGAACTATTTCCAACGATGATTCGAGATGCAAATATTCTAGGTTATGTTTTAGATTCTGATTTCATCGACATTGGATCTCCTGCGAACTATCTTCAGCTCCAAAGGAATTATGAGGTGCTATTGAGATGATAGTGAGAGCACGGGCGCCTTTGAGGATAAGCTTCGGCGGCGGCGGCACTGATGTCGCGCCTTACCCGGAAAAGTATGGCGGTGCGATAATAGGTACGACGATTGATCAGTACGCATATTCAATGGTCTCCGAGGTTCAGGGAATTGGATATTCATTCAAGTCTATTGACCTTGAGCTGGACGAAATAATTCAGGATTTGTCGAGTTTGAAGTACAACGGGAAACTCGATCTGGCAAAGGCAGTGGTGAAGACACTTTGCGTCGAAACACATAGGAAGTTCGAGCTTTCACTTGCGTCTGAGGCACCTCCTGGGTCTGGACTGGGATCATCCTCATCACTGATGGTTTCCGCGATAAGATCTGTGAGCGAATTTCTTGGGATGACCCTTGCACGTCATTCTTTAGCGGAACTTGCGTACAAGCTTGAGAGAGTTGAATTGGGTATCAAGGGGGGATCTCAAGATCAATACTGGGCTACTTTCGGCGGATTCAATTTCATGGAGTTCAACAAGGACGAGGTGGTAGTCAACCCTCTCAGGATCGAACGCGAGATATTACAAGAATTGCGCGCCAGCTTGGTTTTAGTTGATACTGGCCGAAGTCGCTTATCTTCTAATATTCTTTCAAGGCAAATAGACTCCTACAAACGTGAAGAAACGGAAGTGATAGAAAGTCTTCACCGAATCAAGCAAATCGCGATAGAAATGAAATCGCTCCTTCTCAGGGGCAGATTGGTGAGATTCGGAGAACTGCTCGGTGAAGAGTGGGAAAATAAGAAGAAGCTTGACTCGAAGATTTCGAACCCTACCATAGAAAAAGTGTATGCCGCGTCGAAGCTACATGGGGCGTTAGGAGGAAAGATACTCGGTGCTGGCGACGGAGGACACATGCTGTTATTCGTTGACCTCAAGAACAAGAGGAATCTGACAAGGTTTCTTGAGTCGAACGGCTTTAGACACGTTCCATTTAATTTCGATGCCGAAGGAGTTGCATGCTGGAAGATACAAGAAGGTGGAGTTCTGACTTGAAGGAGTCGATAATTGCCACCATAGAGGAAAGTATTGCGACAAAGCAGTTGTTGAAATCTGAGGCGGAAACGATTGCAAAATCTGCCGAAGTTATCATTTCAGCGCTCAAACATGGTGGTAAGCTGGTTCTCTTCGGGAATGGAGGAAGCGCTGCGGATGCGCAGCACATCGCAGCTGAGTTTGTCGGAAAATATCTGTTGGAAAGGAAGCCCTATCCTGCAATTGCCCTAACTACGAACTCGTCAGCGGTTACAGCCATAGCCAACGACATGGGATATGATCACGTTTTCGAAAGACAAGTAAATGCGCTTTGTAGTTCTAACGATGCAGTTATCGGGATTAGCACCAGCGGAAAGTCGAGGAGTGTGATACTGGGCATAGAGGCAGCGAAGCTCAAACGAACTGTTACGATAGGAATGACGGGTAAGCCGCCAAATTTGCTCGCCGAAGTCGCGGATATAGCGATATGTGTACCTTCACGCTCCACACCTAGAATACAGGAGTCTCACATTCTAGTTGGGCATATTTTGAGCGAATTGGTTGAAAAGGCTGTTACGGACGAGGCGTGAGTACGCGACTTTGAAACTTCCAAAAGATCGCGCCGATTTACTGAAGGGGTTTCGTCTGCTTCGCTATGCTCAAGCTTTCGCCAGAGTTGCTGCGGGTTTCGGGAACAATAGCTTTGACGCCCTTACAGTCTTTCGTAATAATCTTCTATACTGCTCACATGGTAAAAATCTCTAAATAGTGTTTTGGGGGTCGATCTCGTTTCAGATGAAGAAAAAATTACTTCCATTGATGGTGGTGCTTTTCATTCTAAGTTTGTCGATGATAACAACCATCAATGTATACGGATTGAGTAATTCTGGTGGGTCTCCCCAAGCTCCAGCATTGACTATAACTACAACGACTTCGGTATCCGGCGTGTTGACGGAAATAGTGGTTCAAGTCACAGACCAGAATGGTTTGTGGTATAATGGCGTTCAGGTACAGATATGGCAACAAGAGGGCGCTTTGCTCTATACTGGAACCATTCAAAACGGATTCTATTCAAGCGGAAACTTGACAACGGACTCTAATTATACTGTCATTGTCAGTTCCGGTTTCCAGACTGAGAATGAGACAGTGTATCTAGGGACTACGAATGCATTCGTAAGTTTTGTTCTTACGAGGCCATCCAATCCTCAAATCTATGTAGCAGCCACAACGTTCACGCCCAGTGTCATATCTCCAGGTTCAACTTTTGTTGCAACAATCGCAGTCCAAAGTTTGAGCGGATCCGCATATGATTCCCTAGTTTCCTTCAATTCTTCTAGTCCTGCAGGCGTTAGTATAAGCGGGACTGGTTCAGTTTTCGCTTTGGGAACAATTCCTCTGAATACATCGAATATTTTTAGTGCCACATTCATTGTTCAATCCACTGCCGCGAATGGGATTTATCAAATTCCCTATGTGTTATCTTACGAAAACGTAACGGGTGCTCAATTTAGCACAAACGGTTTTATTACCGTGCCGATAACTGGTGTCCCCTCGCGTCCTGAGCTAATCGTATCAACCGTGAACTTCGATCCTTCCATCATAAGCCCAGGATCAATTTTCACTACGAACGTAAGCATAAGCAATACTGGAACTCAAGCTGCATACGCATCTTCGATTGTTATAGCCGCCCCAGCGCAAAGCATCAGTCTGGTCGGCAGTACCGGCGAATTCAACTTGGGGACTCTACAGCCCAATCAGACCGAAGTGGTGAGCTTTGAAATGGTCTCTCAGGCGAGCGCCCAAACCGGCACTGTTTCAGTCCCGTTTACCCTTCTTTACAATAACAATATCGGGACATTGTTCAATTCGAATGGTAACTTTACGGTTGCGCTCAGTGCCACACCAGATTTGGAGGTGGGATCTTTTTCTTTGAGCAGCGCTAGCTTGGTTCCCGGAGGAACCTCGACTCTCACAATGAGTGTAATCAACATTGGTGGCGACAGCGCGTACGATGCGACACTGGAATTGACAGGAAGTCAGTTTCTGTCTCTCAACTCTTCGAATTACTTAGGAGCAATTCCAAGTGGCGGAATTGGAAAAGCTGTATTTTCGCTAACAGTCGACAATGAGACTGCTCCCGGGACTTATAATTTCACTGTTCTGATGAGTTACGAGGATGGTCAGGGAAATTCATACGAATCGAACAGCAGTTACAGCGTTTCTGTTTCACCTTATCCTTCGCCCGACGTTTCGATAACCAACATTCTACTCGACCCGCCCGTTATCAGCGGCGGAACCTCAGGTTCGATAACGCTCTTCTTCGAGAACTTCGGTTCAACCGCAGCCGAGAATGTTACGATTCAAGTTATCGGAGGAGACGGTATTGTATCTTCGAATTATTTCGGCCTAGGGACGATTTCACCGGGTGGGCAAGTGACTCAAGTCATTGGCATGAATGTCGCTCCAAAAATCGCTTCTGGAAATTACACTCTGCAATTTACGGTGACTTACAATGATGCTACAGGTAAGACCTATCATTCTTCTGTCCCCATGGCAATCTCGATATACGGTGCCTCGAGCTTGTTTACCACCGAGGATATTCTTTTGGTAGCAGGAGTAGTTGTCGCGGCTGTGGCGAGCTTCCTCTATCTGAGGAGGCATCAGGTGGTTCATGAAGAACATGTTTGGGTACCCGCGAGCGCTCCAACGAACAGATAATCATGGGTGAATCGAAAAATGCCAAGAGGCCGCGTTATCGTGATAGGTATGGATTCATCCCCTCTCACTCTCCTATCGCCGTGGATGTCCAAAGGTTACCTTCCTACTTTTGCGAAGATCTTCAATTCGGGTTCCTACGGGAACCTTTATTCTAGGATACCAGTGACGCCGATTGCGTGGTCGTCGATCTATACGGGTAAGAACCCCGGCAAGCATGGCATCATGGGATTTAGGAACCACAAACCTGACTCTTATTCTGATATTGGAGTAAACTCCACAATGCGAGATAGCAGGGATGTCTGGACTATCGCAGGATCTCATGGCAAAAAAGTCGTAGTGGTCAATACACCTCTCACCTATCCGCCTCGTCCCGTGAATGGATTTCTTGTATGTGGATTCATGGCTCCGAGCACCGGATACGGTTTCACATACCCTGCATCGCTTTCGGAAAAAATAAGAGAAATCGTACCCAATTACCGTATCGGCACGGCGCCCAGTTACATCAAAAATCTCTACCTCAAAGAGCTAAATTCTACCGTTCAGATGGTTGGCGATCTCTCGAAATATCTGCTGAAACAGATCGACTGGGATCTAGCATTCATAGTGTTCAAAGAGACTGATGAGGTGCAGCATTCTTTCTATGATAGGCCGGAAGCGATGCTGACGGTTTATCAGCGTATTGACAAAATCGCAAGCGAACTCCTGAAAATTGCAGGAGAAGACGCCTACGTAATAGTGGTTTCCGATCACGGTGGGGAACCAATAAACAAGCAATTTAACGTGGCAGAGTTCCTCAGGATGAACAGCCTCATAAAACTCAACAGGGTCCCAGCGAAAGGATCGGGCAACTTGTTCCGAATTTTAGGGCAGTCAATGTTTCGGATGCGCTTGGAATGGATACTGGACGTGCCCGGCACACGAAGTCTGCTCGGTCAAATAATGAAGGGACGTGTGAGAAGTGGCAACTCGGATTCGGACGAAGGATTCTACGGCGGCAAGATTGATTGGTCGGGAACTACTGCGTTCATATCCTCTGGCATCGGGCTCAGGATAAATGTCAAAGGCAGAGAGCCCCAAGGCTTGGTAGATCCCGCAGATTTCGAAAAAGTAAGAGACGATGTCGCCAAAAAACTTGGCGAAATGAAAGACCCCGAAAATGGCAGTAATGTGTTCAGATATGTTCTTCCTAAAGAGTTGGTACTGAAAGGTCCACACTTGATTGATGCGCCTGACATTCTGTGTCTGCCTAACACGGGCTACCTCCCCACCGAGTCTTTAGCTAGTTTCGATCCTATAGCTGTGGTTTCATCTCGTCCTTCACTGTTCCGAAAGAGCACATTATGGTGCGGTACTCACTCGCCAGAAGGTATTATTGCCATCAGCGGGCCGGGAGCAGCAAAGGGTAGGGTTGAGAATGCGGTTCTCGATGACGTTGCTCCCACAGTTCTGTATGCGATGGGTCTTCCAATTCCGAAGGATATGGATGGAAGAGTCCTAGTCGAAGGATTTACCTCAGCGCATCGCGCCGCAAATCCGATAAATTGGGAGAGTGAAAACACCGAGGTGGAAGTTGCTCCTCAAAGACTTTCAAGGGAGGAAGAGACGATAATTGAGGATAGACTCAAGGCACTAGGCTATCTAAGCTGATTGTCGAGGAACATTCGAGCTAACTCGGAAGGCTCCATGATACATGCAAGGACACGAAACAAGCAGGTCCATGCTGATCGAAGGAGGATTAGTAACTGGGTTATTTTTGGTCGGGTTGTTTATCAGGGCACACGATATAGGCGTGCTTGCACCTTATCCGGATGAGCTAACTTATTCCTTAGAAGCCTTTCAAATTCTGGGAGCTCATTGGGCATGGCCGACAACAGCAATGTGGGATCAGCCCCCACTTTTCATTTACATTTTGGCACTATTTACGGCGGCCTTTGGGGCGACTCTTGATTCGCTTAGAATGATTTCTGTATTTTTTGGTTCGATAACAATCGTATTTGCTTACCTGTTGGGTAAATCCATGTATGGCAAAGTCGCTGGGGCTATTGCGGCAACAGGAGTCACATTCGACGGATTCCAGATCCTTTACAGCAGGTTGTTGTACGAAGAGGCACTCGCAGTTTCTCTGATTCTTTGTTCGGTTTGGCTTTTCTGGGAGGGGATTGTAGAGAGAAGGAGTCTGAAGCTGTCGATAGTTGGAGGGATAGTTTTCGGGCTTGCTCTTGACTCGAAATACATTTCGATGGTGGCCGGCTTGGCCTTGTTCATATTCCTGATTCTGTACTGGAGGAAATTTGGCGGCAAATTTCCCAAAAAACAGGTGATTGCATTCTTTTCCACTTCGGCTCTCATATTTACCCCCGTTATTGTAGATCTCGCCTTGAACAATGTCAATCCTTTCTATTACGATCTGGTTGGAAGATTTCAGCAAACTAATGTCAACGTTCTCGCGACATCTGTTAGATCTGGTCAGTTAATCCTCCTCGGCTTCGAGCACTTCGTTCAGGTGCAATTCAAACTATCATCTACAAATCCTTACGGAGTTTTTGTTTTCTATCCCTTCCAAGATTTAGCGTGGCTTGGAGTTGTCCTAATAGTCTTTGTGTACTTCTTGTATTCCTTCTTCCTAAGGAGGAGCATGCCTGACGCGCTTTTAGCTATACTGTTTGTGGGGTTGCTCGCGTTTGCGTTCGAATATCCAGGAAAGCGAGTTTACTTCACCTTGTATCCCTCGATGGTTTTCATGGTCATGGTTGGAAGAGTGGGACAGCTTGCTTTCGATAAGATGAGCAGGATAAGGATCGGAACGAAATACATTCCAATCATTTCTGTTGTGGTGATTTCGTTGACCTTAATGGCCTTGGTCACTAATATGGCTGCAGTTCCGGTAGTGTATCAGAATGGTTTTGGAGATTGGGATGAGATTGTTCCAATTACTAATTACATAAGCACACACGTTCAAGCTAATTCTTCTGTCGCTACGGATTTGGCCGTGCTCGTATTCCTGATAGAGCTACAACATATAAACGTCCAGTTGATTTCTATGACGCTTCCTGAGGAATATTATACGGAACCTCCAATCAATCAGACGCTCATGGTTCCTGAGACAGGTCAATACCCTCTCTACTATGTATTATCGACGACTCTTGTAGAGAAGGAGCAGCCCCAGTTCATCATACTGCCCAGTCTGGATTACTCATCTACGACGACCAACTTCCAAGCGTTCATTAATGAAAGATACTATCAACCGCTGGACACAAAGTTGATTCTTCTGTTTGAAATAAGGCCGGGAAACCAGTCAGCGTGGAATTTTACTAGCTGTTGTTGACAACTGACGCTCGCAGAAGATTATTGCGTAGCCATATCGCAACTGGGTGCATTTCACATTAAATCGAGTCATTAATTTACCGGTTCGGAAGCAGAATACCAAGGCATTACCCGGCTCTATTTCGTTGATATTTCTTCGGGCTGTTACGCTCGTATGGTGGAATATTATGCCTCAAAATGGTAAGACGAACACTTGAACTGTGGACGAACCTCCCAACACACGATCCAGTGAAGATATCAAATTGTAGCTGCAGAGCGCGGGTTTCTCCTCATCTCGATAATTGCCGGAGTCAAGCTGATGGGCTCAGCAGATCATCGTTCGCGAACTGCTTCAGAATTGTCCTTCTGGAATATGGAGTTGCTTCAAAGGCAATAGCGCCGGTATAGCTATTTCCCGGGACAAAAGTTGTGAACCCCCAGGCGGACGTATGTAGCCTTTCGTCTTCAGGGACACCAACGAGTGTCGGTGGGTTGCCCAATGAAATCGAGAATGAATCGAGAGACTGTGCAAGACCCTGTCCGGTAGCTTTTAGCCACGCTTCCTTTAGTGTCCAGAGTTTAAAGAACTGCTCTTGGCGCAAATCTGGGGAGTCTGAACATTGAATTTGAGCGTACTCGGCCTTGCTAAAGAAATTGAACAAGAGTCGCATGATCTCCTCGTCTGGCAAAGCCTTCATCTTCTCTATATCAACGCCTAGACTCTGCCCACGTGCTACTGCGATTACAGCTAGACTTTCGGAACTAGTTGAGCTAAAACAAATCTCTCGGTCATTCTGGGCTCGATTGAGTGTCGGCCTGCCACTTCCTGAATCTTGCTGGATCAAGAGTTCTTTCGCTGGTATTCCTGTGTATTTTTGAAGTATCGATCGCCGCGCCGCCCTCCTAACCAGAAAACGCATTTTTCCTTCCAGATTGTTACCGTAGTGCAGGGACTCTTCCTTCTCCGACTTCGGCAAAAACGATTCAAGAAAAGAATCTTGACTATCTCCGGCATTGGACGATGCAGGAGTACATGTGTCGACTTTTATGACCCAGATGTGGATATCATGCTCTAAATTTATCATTCTGTTCAGAAAATACGGACAGTTTCATACGAGAGACCGGCTTCGCTGGAGAACCTTCCCATTCGAGACCGGATCTGAGGGTTTCGCCTTTCATAAGAAGCGAAAGACCGCCGATAGCACTGTTGTCTTCCATCCGGGAGTCGTAAAGGACAATAGATCTGGGACCTACGGAGCATCTGCGACCAACACTGAGACTAGACACCTTCATGACTCTGTCTTCAAAAAGGTGAGTCTGGAGCGAAACGAAGCGACTTACTTGAGAGTCGTCTTCAACGGTCACCAAGTCGAAATCTGTGATGTCGGAGGTGTCCATGTATACACGTTTTCCGATTTTCGTGCCAAACAGTCGAAGAATGACTGGAGCGATTGGTGTTCCTAGGAAGAGATCGAGCAGCATTGGAACTGCAACATTTTCGTAGAGACCGGTAACCAGCTCCGATTTGCGCACCCACGAACTCCAAAGCGGGCGAACTAGTGGACAATAAGTGCCGATCAGAGCTTTTTTCACTCCAACCACAAACGTTGTCGCCGCGATGGCCGAGAATAGGTAGAGAGATGGGAATAGCAACAACGCCCCCAAGTAAGACCATTCCCCGTAGAGGCGAATCATCGAAACGATAAGGAAGCCTGTGATTGCGATCCATATTGTAGACGGCAAAATTGTTTTGAAGAAATCGACGCATAACCTGAGCCCGACTAGCCCCTTTGTGGGAGAAAATGTGAGTCTCTCGGGGAAGCTGGGGCTCGTCTGTCTTCGAGGGAGATCGATGGGTGGAGAACCGAACCAAGATGTACCCACGCTCATTTCTTGCCACTTGGGATTGATTGAAAGCACTCCGATGAGGCAACCGTCTGGAACCAATATATTCGGGGTCAAGCATGAGGAGTTTCCGAGGAAAGATCTGTTAGCCAGCCTCGTCGGAGCTACAAGTACATGACCGTTGTATACGGGCGTAGGTCCGACGCAAGCCAGATCAGCAATGAAACATTCGCTCCCTATCGTAAGTAGATTCGGTGTTATGTGTGAAATGGTCGATACTTCAGAGCGTTTTCCTATCCTGACTCCCAACGACCTGAGCCAAGGGACAACGTAAAGAGTTGCATACATGGCTTCGTTCATCGACATGCTAAGGATGATTAGGGCATCTACCATCCATTTTCGAAAAGCGATAAAGGAATGGGCTGGATAAATGCCCGGTTTAACGGAGTGCATTATAAGGAATTTCACAGCGGAAGCCAAAACACAGAGAGTGACGACGAACAATATGCCGCCGATCGGCGCGGAGAGAAGGAACCACAATCCGCCAAAGTCCAAGTATAGGTCCTCTATCATCAGGATTCCGGGAAAGAAAGCAAGAGCAAGCACGATCAGGATTCCAAAGACTCCGAATACGTGTAGAATTGTTAGCCCGGTCTTCTTTGCAATCGGCAAAGACTCGGGCTCTTGTGAAGCAAGGTTATCAATAAGAGGATCGGATAATTGATCGAGTTTAGCTGGCGATCCGCTCCAGCTCTCTCCTTTCGAAATACTCTGACCCGAGGGCAGGAGAGATTGGTCGCCCAGTCTGGCACTATCTCCCATTGAGCTATTCGGAAGGATCACTGAATTTGCGCCCACGTAACAATGAGATCCAATTTTCACACGCTCAAACTCGATAAAATTACTCTTGATTTGGTAGCAATAAATCTGGGTTCCCACTCCTACACTCGTCCCCTCACCTAGCTCGAGAAGATCCGCCGAGAAAATATCGGAGGTCTCTACGTCACAATTTGGCCCGATCTTGGCACCCGCGAGCTTGAGATAGAAAGGCATCATTGGAGTGCCGGAAATCAGCTTTAGGGGAAACTGCGCAAGTGACTCAGATTTATCCACAATCCACCATCTCAGGAAATGAGAGCCCCAAAGAGGATACCGGCCAGGTTTCGTCCTGCCGAGCAGCGCCCACTTTAACACGATTGGCAACGCAAGTGCGACTAGATTAGCAAATACCAGGTAAGAAATTAATTCCAATAAGAGTAAGACGGGGTTTCCAAATCCGCCAGAAAGCGATAGTGTTGAGAGAAATTTGATTCCAGTCCATTGGAATGGAAGGAACGGAATTGCGAATACGGCAAGGTAAAGATAGATCGCCAGCGTCTGACCTGCACCGCATTTCCAGACCTTCCTATCTGGGTGCTCACTTCGTTTTTCCGAGTTGCTTTTTGCCGATCCTTGTGACGTGCCGTCGGATCTCATTGGGGGATCAGAACCAACCGTTAGACCATTTTCCTGAATGAAGGAAGCGAGTGATCTGATAGTTGGATGTTCGTACAGATCGGCGATGCCGAGACTCTCAAGTTCTTTTTGCTTACGTAGCTCGGAAACTACTCTTGCAGCCAAAAGAGAGTGTCCGCCTAGATCAAGGAAAAAGTCATCCCTGACTGAAACGCATTCCACTCTTAGTACGCTTTCCCATGTTTTTGCGACAATTTTCTCAAGAGCCGTTACTGGCGGAGCGAAACCGGAAGGGGCAACGTGAGCATTTATTCTCGGTCCCTTTGGAGGAGGAAGCTGCGATCTATCTACCTTTCCGCCCGCTTGAACAGGTAGATGATCGATCAGTTCAAGGAAACTAGGGACCATGTACCTCGGAAGTTGGGAGCGAAGTCTTCCTTGCAACGCGGATAAGTCCAAGCTGATTCCGGCTTGGGCCACGATGTAGGCGACAAGTTCGATATCGGTTCCCTTCGAGGGGCACCAAGTTGAGACGGCGGCACATGCTACTCCGGGTTCGCGAAGAATTGTAGACTCTATCTCACCAAGCTCAACTCGGTAACCGCGAATTTTTACTTGTGAATCCATTCTTCCGAGAAACTCGATTTCTCCGTTTGAATCGAATC
Source organism: Nitrososphaerales archaeon (assembly GCA_030038075.1). Lineage (GTDB taxonomy): Archaea > Thermoproteota > Nitrososphaeria > Nitrososphaerales > CADDZS01 > DATLTL01. Next base: position 18,430 of record JASHPO010000166.1, read on the forward strand.
TGCCCAAATCACCTGTTCTGTAAAGTCGAGATCCATTACTTGTGCTCGAAAAGGGATCGGGGGCGAATTTTTCGGCGGTGAGTTCAGGACAATTCAAGTACCCTAAAGCAACGCCCGGGCCGCCTATGCAAATTTCTCCTATCTGCCCGGTTTCGATTGGCTTCATATCTGGAGTAACGATATGAACCGTATATGTTGGCAAAGGCTTGCCTATGGTGACTGGAGAGCCAGAAGCGAGCTCAGCAAATGTTGCTGTTACAGTGGTCTCCGTAGGACCATACGTATTTAGCATGCGTCTGCGACCATGGGCCCAGCGATCGGCCAATTCTTGCGGGCATCGTTCCCCTCCCACAATTAAGAGCCGAATCGAAGGGATTTCCCTATCGATCGTACCAAGAAGCGTCGGAACGCAGCCAAGGATAGTAACTTTGTTGTCGGTAAGGAACTTTGCGAGACCAGAGCCGTACTGCATTCCGTCATTGGGGCCGACGACTAGCGTTGCGCCTGCAGCGAACGTGACCCAAATTTCGTCGATCGAGAAGTCAAAGGCAATTGTGATTCCTTGGTAGACATTGTCATCAGATTTGTAACGGTAAACCCCACTCACAGCAGAAACATAGTTGCATACGTTTCTGTGGGTTATTGCAACACCTTTGGGGCGACCGGTTGTCCCTGAAGTGTATATGATATGGGAAATTGAATCAAGGTGGTTGGCCGAATCTTGCGTCGAGTTATCAATGTTAGTTGTAGCGCAAGATGATAGCTCTTTTGCAAGCGTGTCAATAGTCACTGTTTCACATGTAGATCCTGAAGTGAGGCTCACTAGAGTCGAAGTTGTCAAAATGAGCGAAATCTTGGCGTCTTTAACGATGAACGATATACGTTCGGCGGGCCAAGAGCGATCCAGAGGGACCCAAATTGCCCCCGCCCTAATTACGGCAAGCAAAGCGACGTACGTATTTAGTGACTTTTCAAGCAGGATGCCAACAATCGAATCCTGCCCAATGCCGTGCCTTCTGAGAAAATGACAGAGTTTGTTAGCTCGGTCGCTCAACTCGGAGTATGTTACTGACTCGCCACAACAGACGACTGCAATCTTCTTTGGATCGCGTTTAGCGCCCTGCTCAAAAAAATCACCCAAATTGGCGGCGGGGCGCTCATACTGTAGCGTCAAAACTCACGCGGCCTTTCGTTGTGCTGAACGTGCAGGCTTATAGCATATTTATCAATCATTACATCAAAGTACATGAATGTTGTTATGAAGAAGTGCATATCAACGAGATCTAAGCTTCGAATTGGCGAAGTCGCTCTGCCCTTTTTTTGATTAAGAACTTTTCTTCCTCCGCATCATTTTTGACTTCCAACAATCCGAAATCCGCCAAAAAGTCTTTGACGTGGACATATTC
>JASHPO010000167.1 GCA_030038075.1 Nitrososphaerales archaeon
GTCCCATGCAAAAAAATCAAAAGACCGCCGAGACTGAGATAAAGGAACAAATCTGATTTGCCCATCTATTCCGCTCTCCGGGATACGCCAACCCCGGACGCGATTCCGGGACGCTTGCAACCGACTTTTAACAGCGAGAAATTTTTGCAATTCGGGACGATTTTTGAGCCGAATTGCCGAAGACTTAACAAAACCCCCTAGGGGGAGGATCGTAGCTAGCTAATGTCTTTCGAGCTAGGGCAGGTCTTGGGTACAGGTACGGAATTCAGGTCTCCAAGAAAAAGACATCTCGTCAAACGTCGAGCAAGTTGTTGCCGCATATCAAAGATGTTCTGAGAATTCTGCCGTATAACTCTTAAATGAACAGTGATCGGGGAGCTTCGAAAATGAGTTTCTCTGGGCATTCCTACGGCGGAAAGGGATCCTCACAAAAGAAAGACCGCAAAAAGAAGCAGGAATTTCACAAGCACAAGCTAAAGTTCACGGAGGAAGAGCACCTCAATTTTGAGCAGTTGAAGGGGCGCGTGACCTTGAGTCTACAAAAGCTCGGCCAGCAGGTCTTTTCGGCCGAGGGGTACACTTTCCAGAACTGGATGACTAGCTTCAATCTTCTCCTGGATGATTTCGAGGAAAAGGCGGAAAACCTTCCGGACGACTACTACAGTGAGAGAGAAAGGTTAACGGCCGAGCTCCTAAAGCCATTGGATACCTCAGACATTGATCTCGAGACCGGCAAGATCGAAAAGGAAGTCGAGTCCGTTAACACTGAAATATCAAAAATTACCGCGATGGCGAGCGCACGCCGCGAGAGGGAGCGAAAAGCTGCCTCAAGGATCAGCGACCTGAAGAGAGAGCGTCTGGATTCTGACAGCGAACTGGACGACGCGATGAAAGACCTCGGCGAGGCAAAGAAAAAGCAGTCCTTCTTCGGGAAACTATTCTCGGGCTCGAAAAGCTCAGCAGTCGATTCGGCAAAGGACAAGGTGTCCTCGTTGAAAGCAAAGCGCAAAACTATCGAGGAAAGTATCCAAGAGCTCGAATCCGATTCAAGCATCTCGGTCGAAAAGCTTGATGCAAGATTGTCTTACTACAAGGAAAAACTTGCCGCGCTCCAGCTGGAGCTCGCGGGGTGGAACTCCAAAAAACAGGAGAGGATGCAGCTCGCAGAAAAAAGGGCAGAGACGACCGATGCTCTATCGAAGATGATATCCTCGATAAAGCTAGAGGTCGCCCCCGATCAAAACTGAGAAAAAACTACTAGTAATCCAAGGTTTTCCTAAATTACTAGCGTGGAGAGTTTACTCTTCGTTTTCGGCCGTTGGCTCGACCACCGATTCAGCGTCGGACGGTCCTGCTGAAGCGGCTTCCGAACCCGAGCCGACAACCGTCGCACTCGCAAACCGTGGACCAACCCGGTCAACCTTGATTTTGACCTTCTGACCTACCTTCGCTCCCTGCACGAAGATCACGAAACCTTGGACTTTGGCAACGCCGTCGCCTCGTCTTGAAAGCTCGGTGACTTCTACGTCGTACTCCTTTCCTACTTCTACTGGCTTTGGACCCATTGGAGGCCTTCCCCCGCCGAATCCGCCGCTTCTTCCTCCGTAACCGCGACTGTCGCGGTCTCTTCCGTAGCTCATAATATAGTTACGCTCAGAGAAACACTCTTTTTCCCTCGATATAAGGAAAGCTCCACGTTCCAACGCGTTCCAGATATAGCGCTAAATATGCTGGTCGCGCTATCCAGAAAATGCGATTTCCTGAGGAATAACCGTTGCAAACTACTGAAGATCGGCGCATAGCCTCAGTTTCGGCTCAGGATTACGCTCGCGTGAAATCCTATCTCGAGGAACTGGGAGCTCCTTTTTACGACGCCGACCTGAAAAGACACATCAACTCAACTCCTGTCGTGGACATTACCGAGGAAGTAGCTCGGTTTTCGGGCGACACGAAAGACAACAAGTTCTACATGAAGCTGGAATACAAGAACCGGTTGACCGCCTCGGTGAAGGGAAGACCAGTAGCTTCTATGGTGCTCAGAGCAGTCAGGGACGGCTCGATTTACAACAAATCTGGCGACAAAAAGCTTTGGATTGAACCGACTTCGGGCAACACCGGAAAGGGTCTGGCGGAAATTGCGAAATTGCTCGGCGTCGAGTTCACCGCCGTGTTTTCAAGGCTCGACGTTTCCGAGGAGATAAGGGCCCATCTTGACAGATACGGGGCAAAGATAATCACCGTCGGCAGTGAGTACTCGCTGGGAGATCTGGAATCCCTCGCCGAAAAGCGTGGATTGTCTGTCGCTTACTATTGGTCAAATTTCGGCGGGGCGAGTGAAGAGACCCAGTCGCTTGTAACCGGCAAGGTGGCCGAGGAAAGAAAAAAGTACAACGAGACAACGCCCGCGGCGGTTCTCAAGGAAGTGGACGGGAATTTTCTCTTGGACAAATTGCTACCCTTGGGACTGGAAGCGTCCAACACCCCGATAATCGCGAGGGCCGAGAAGGGCGAGTTTGACGGTCTCAAGAAAGACCTCTTCCTGCAATTTCCTGAACTATCTGACCCCAAGAGTATCGTCGCGTTCGTCTGTCCCATTGGGAACACGTCAATGGTTATCAGCTCATTACTTAACCAGCTGGGCTTTTCTAACGTGTGCAACATTCAGGGAGGGGCCAAGTCTCTGCGGACCGAGGAGGGAGTAAATAGCGCCAGCAGCGAGTACTGTCCCGTGCCGGGAGCCTCTATAACGAGGAGCAGCATAGAGTTTGTGAAGAAGCTCGTGAAAGAGAACCAAGAAGAATACTTTACGTTCATGCAATACGACAACGGGGAGAACGTCCTGGCACACGAGACGACGACCGGCCCGGAACTCGATCAAGAGGTGCGCGCTATTGACTACGTCGTGTGCACGTTCGGCACCGGAGGAACCGCGACGGGCCTCGCAAAATATTTCGCGGGCAAAAAGACGAAAGTACTTGTGGCATTTCCGGACAGGCCGGTTGAAGGAATAAGGACGTTGCGCGGCGTCGATGGTCTCGCCTTTTTCAAGCCTGAATTATACGCGCGTGTGATCGAAACGAACACGCGTGGAATCGAACAAACGCTCTCGTATTTTGGGAAAAAGGGTCTAGGCTTTGGTCCTAGCACGGCCGTTGCGCTTTCAACGGCGATCAACGCCGCGAAAAACGAGACCGGGAAGTCCTTTGTGATAGTTGCCGCGGACGGCATTGAGAACTACGAGTCAGAATACAAGAACATTCTCTGAGAGCCGGCCCGAGCTTCCGATACTCTCTATAATCGACTCGATCGATTTCGGAGAGCATTTTGTGATCCTGGGAGACGTGGGGACGGGAAAGAGCACCGTAGTCCCCATCAGAGAGTTCAAGGCAGATAACCGCGAGATCATGATCAGGGAACCATCAAGGGCCGCCTGCAACGCCCTGTATTACTCGCTCGCGGCGATTTATCCCGAGCTCGCTGCCGAACTCTCGGTGATTACGAAGGACACCAAGATCAACGTTGGCGGCAAAATAACGATAGTTACTGACGGCGTTTTGCTCAGAATGCTCGCGGAGCGATCACTACGCGACGTTTCGATATACTTTGACGAAAGCCACCAGATGTCGTCGCAGCTCGAACTTTGCATGTCGCTTGCAAAGGCCGACAAGACCTCGGGCAACCTGCTCAGGATTATGAGCGCAACGATCGATCCTTCGGAGTTCATGTCGTTTCTTGATGTGAAGAGGCTTTACTCAGTCTCGGGGCGAAGGTTTCCGGTCTCCATAGAGCTCGAAATGGCAGATGATCGGGACGAAATGCTCGGCCGGCTGGACTCGTATCTCTACTCGCAGCCGGAGGACGAATCCTGGCTCGTGTTCCTCCCGACGCGAAGACTCGTCGAAAGGTACGCCAGAAGCTACGGCGGCGCGTACATACACGGCGGGTTGGACGGATCTGAGGTCAATAAGATACAGCAGCGCGCCGAGCTGGACAAAAACCTCAAGATATTCGCGACAAACGTCGTCGCTTCCTCGGTGAACGTTTACGTGGACAACGTGCTCATCTTCAACGAGTTTATCGAAGGACGTGACAAGCTCGGACACAAGGTACTGCAGTACAGGACGATAGATAACAACTCGCTACTCCAGATGATCGGACGGATCGGCAGGTTCAAGGCTGGACGGGCTGCAATCGTCAGCGACACGCCGATACCGAAGACGATTTCGCCGGTCAGGGTCACGAAGTCCTTGGAAAGAGAGACGCCGTTTGACCTCGTTCTCCTGATGTCGAAGTATGGGCTGAAATTTTCAAACCTTGAATTCATGTCGAGAATCAATCACACTGAACTGGAGTTTGCCGAAAAGTGGCTCTCGGAGATCGGGGCGATAGATGAAAATCACGCCATTACACGTAAGGGAATTCTGATGAGCGAGATTCCGTTTGATCAGGATTTTGCACACATGATATCGGAGGCGCTTTTAAGGGATGATTACGATGTCGCGCGGTTTTTGCTAGCCTCGGGCTCCTTCGGAGATTCGCTGAACCACGCGTACAAGTCCGAAATGGAATCAGTGGCTGTCGAGTACCTGTATGGGCTGGACAAAAATAGCGAGCTCGGAGTAAAGGCAAAGCTCCTCGAAAAATATTCGCAGGACGTCGACGGGCGCTTTGTCTCGACGCTCTCAGACAAGGGGGTTTTTCCCAGGTTTCTGGAAGAGGCTTGGAAAAATTACGAGTGCGCGAGGGACGCGTTAAACGACCTCGTCGAGAAGAAAATTCCCAGAGACGTGGTTTCCGAAGTGAGTTTTACAAAACTCAAGGAATACTTGAAGGATTGCCTCACTTTCGAGAGATATTTCCGGCACGAAGCTCCCCAGTTCGGGCTGGACAACATCGAGGGAGACTTTTTCGCGAGGAGCTTGACGATGAACTTTAGGAAGATACTGTTTGACGTCGTGGAAATGAGATGATGCGGCAAATCGCGGATAAACAGGGCCACATCTTCGTAGATTTTTTCATGCTTAATGCAATCTGTTCTGAAAAATTTTCTATGCAAGGCAGGAAAAAAGGCAAAAACATCTTTGATATGCGGCAACAACTTCTCGACGTTTGACGAGATGTCTTTTTCTTGGAGACCTGAATTCCGTACCTGTACCCAAGATCTGCCCTAGCTCGAAAGACATTAGCTAGCTACGATCCTCCTTCTTGGAATCGATGTACAGTCAGAGGTGGCTAACCGTTCAGAATTGATCTTCCAACCGCTTGTGATAGGCCGTAGTCAGCGCGGTCAACAGATCCTTTTTCCCCAAATCTCTGATTCCGGAGCTCGCTTCAAGCTCTCTTAGAATCGCGCGGGCAATTACGCCTGAACCTGAACCCGCACCAAAAATCCATTCGATCGTCTGTACGAAGAGGTCTAGCTTCTGGGGCACATCTTCGCGCTTGACTCCGTGCGACTTTCGAAGCTCATAGTAGACTACCACGCGAACAGAAGTTCCGAAGGTATCAAGGGCCCTGTCGAGTGACTCCAGAAAGAGTTCTTGGGGGCTCTGTCGATCCATGGTGCGATCGCCAGCGAAACTATTCCAAGACTTGTACTAGCGCTCAACGAGTTTATTTGTCGTCTCGACTACATCCTTGTTATCAATTCGCCATACTTGGTAGTGGGCTCTCAGTCCAAGCGTCAGACAGATAACTCCGATAAACCTCATTAATGTTCCAACGTCGTTTAGTAGAGATATTGCGCCGGAAGCAAGTAAAGAAAACTGACCAAACACCAAGAAAAAAGCGCCGATAGTCACGTACTTCCAAGCATTTTCCAGCATACCCTTTTTGAAAGTGAGGAGTAGTCTTGCAGCGTAAAATACAAACGCTATGAGTAGGCCCAATCCGATTATTTCAAACACTATGGTTGTGTTTTCGACGATCATTCAGAATTCAAAGATAATTCGCAGACTTCGGATTTAACGATCATAGTGTTTGAAATCTGTATCTTTGTGCTCAAGTCGCTCCTCCGACGCAGTCCCTTGTTTCTGAGTATTCAATAATTTCATCGATTCGATGCGGAAACAAAATCTTTGAACTCCGAGAGGCTCTGGATGGTGCCTATTTCGTAGAATCGCTCTCCCACGACATGTGCGATAAGTTGACCGTCTCTGATCAATTTCCCAAAAAATTCTTCTTCTCCGTATGCCGTATCAGCAGGGACTATTTTGAGAGAATCCCTCCTGAGGACCGTCACACCGTAATTAATGTAGATCATGTTGCTTGTCTGAACCTTCTTGTTGTAATTGATAACACGGCCCTCGAAGACCTCCACATCGCTTGTTCCGTATTTGTTGTGATTTTTAAAAACAAGCATCATCGCCATTTTCTTCGATTTCTCTAATTCCTGCATAGCAATGGCGTAATCTGCGCGTAGATAGCAATCCGCATACGTCATGAAGAAGCGATCATGAAGCAGCGGCTCCGCTCGCTTTAGGGCGCCTATCACGTCCATTGGTTTATCTCCGTCGTAACAGTAATCTATCCTGATTCCGAACTTGTCTCCATTGCCAAAATATTCTTGGATCAAATTACCAAGATATCCTAGGCAAATCACGAAATCTGTGATCCCGTTGCTTTTCAGGAGTGAGAGCTCATATTCAAGAAACGGTTTTCCATTTACTGGAATCATCGGCTTTGGCATATCATTGGTTAGGGGTGCCAGTCTGGTGCCCCTGCCGCCGGCGATTATGGCCGCTTGCATTGGTAGTTGCGCTACACGCTCTCGGCTTTACGAATTGTAAACTATCTTGGAGCCTTCGAAGTCGAAGCGAATTCTGTATTCCACGAGTCCTTCCTTCGCAAGAGAAGAACGCAATTTGCTTCTGCCGTTGTCGCAATACAGCATTAGGAATCCGCCTCCACCGGCTCCAATGATTTTTCCTCCTGAAGCTCCGCTTTCACGAGCGATTTTATACCATCGGTCGATCGAATCAGTACTCATACTATCTGTCACGCCACGCTTTACTATCCAGTGCTCGTGGAGAAGTTCGCCAAACGCCTTCAAGTCTCCTGATTCCAGCGCTTTGCAGCTCTCTTGCCCAATGTACTTTATTTTGTGCATTTTCTCGATGGCACTCGTGTTCGATTTTACCTGCTCCTGTTGCGTTTTCAAAATCTCGCTCGAGCTTCGGGTTACCCCTGTGTAAAACATCAGGATTCCATTTTCCAGTTCAGCGAGTGTATCATCGGAGACCTTCAGTTCCCTTGAGGAGACTACACCGTTTGTATCTATCTTGTACTCTCTTATTCCTCCAAGGCTCGCGACATACTCGTCTTGCTTTCCCGATGGTTCCTTCAAGCGATTGATCGCAATGTTGCAGGCATCTTCCGCTATCTCTTCAGGTCTTTTGAACACTCGTTTGTGCTCGTAAAGTGCTCTCAGTAGACCTACGGTGAAGCTCCCCGAAGAACCAAGGCCAGTGAACGCTGGCGCGTCGGCAAATGAGATTATTTCGATTCCCTCCTTTATTCCCGTCAGTCTCAAAGATTCGCGAACCAAAGGATGTTTGACGCGTTCAAAGTTATCAACTATCTCTGTCTTTGAATACCCGATGCGGAGGCCGTTCTCGAACCTGTTGTGTACTGCAAGGTACATGTATTTGTTCAATGCACCAGAAACGAAGTACCCGCTGTACTTGGAATAATACGCGGGCAGGTCGGTTCCGCCGCCTCCGAGCGGCAGCCGGAACGGGGTTCTCGAAATGATCAAGTGTTACGGCTTTTTCAAATGACGTTTTTAACTAGATTGGTGTTTAGACTGCACTGATCTATAGGGATTTCGAGTTTGCAAGTACCAACGTTGAATCTTGCAAAGTGGAAAACCCCACGCCGATCGTGTTTAGAGTTCTTGCCTTTCGAACTGTGACACTTCGATTTTTGTCGCGAAACTAGGATCTCTTAGACCATTGTCACGTGAAACAACATTCATATAATAGACAGAGGCGAGGCAAACATATGAGTCAGCTAACTACGCCTTTCTCGATTCTTTACACTGGTCATGTTGAAGTCCGCGTCACCGATCTGGAACGAGCTAGGGCATTCTATGTCGATACTCTAGGAATGGTTGAAACGGAGCGAGAGCCTGGCAAGATCTACCTAAGAGGAATCGACGAACCTTTCCATCACGGCTTAACCTTAAGAAAAGCCGACTGCTATGGCATTGGTCACCATGCGTTCCGCGTTTCGAGCAATGATGACTTGGATAGTCTAGAAAGATTGCACAAGGAAAAAGGTCTCCCGACGCGCAAGATTCCGGCAGGGCACGAGAAAGGACAAGGTGAGGCACTCCGGGTCGAGGATCCAATGGGTTTCCCCATTGAGTTTTACCATGAGATGGATCGGGCTGAAGGTATGATGGGCAAAGCGGCATACAAGCGAGGCATTGAGGTCATGCGGATAGACCACGTCACAAATTACACTAACGATACGAACAAAGCTTTTGAGTACTACACTTCAGTTCTTGGATTTTCCGCAACCTCGTATCTAGTGAACGAGAAAGGAGAAATGAAGCGTGTGTTCCTACGTCGCAAGCAAACCACTCACGACGTTGCGTTTCTCCAACAACCCGGGCCGCGCAATCATCACGTTGCTGTGTGGCTCAAGAACGAGAGTGACATCATACGGGCTTGTGACATATTGGCTACATCAGGATACAGAGATAAGGTCGAATTATGGCCTGGCAGACATGGTCCAACGAGTTTATCAATGTACGTGAGAGATCCCGAAGGCAACCGTGTCGAACTCTACCACGAGGATCGTTTGTTCACAGGGCCAGAGTACCAACATGTACAGAAAATTTCAAGCAGTGTCGAGGATACAGAAATGAAAAGAGGCTTCCCATTCTGGGGGATGCCAGCTCCTCGAAGTTATATTGAAGAGGGTCCACCGGTCGAGTCGATAATTGACGGTTCCCTCAAACCGAGCAACCCACCTATTCTCGCTCCAATGGTCTAATTAGCAAGTCCACGCATCGGCAAATATTCTCAAGGAGTTAGGCATCAATGATGAAGAGTTCTTCGATGCTAGGTTTCCTCGTCATTACCGTTTGTTCGTAGCAGTAATCTATCAGAGCCTGCAAAGTTTTCCTGTTGTCCTTTATGTTGTACGGATAAGGGTCGTCTCCCAGTACCGCCCGTTCTTCTTCTAAATAAATCGGGATCCACTCCAGCCCACCTCCAGAACCACTGGATTCTGCCCACTTTTTCTTCGACTCTGTAAAGGCATCAATCAAACTCCGCGCGACCCATCCATTCTCTTTCCAAATTTCATCTTTGATCACCATGGCGTGCATTATCGGATAAATTCCTGTTTTGCGATAATATTCCGCTTCAGCATTTTTAACGTCAGGAAAGAGCCTTGCAATGTGTTCCATATTCTCCTTCGGTGGCCTTGTAGGACCGATCACCGCGTCTATTTCACCCGATTCAAGAGCTTCCCAAGGGTTCTTTTGTAGTCGTTTGGTAGAAATCCCATTTGGAAATTTGAAAGGCATCTTTTCATCCTTCCAAACAAACCATTCAACGTTGGAGGGGTGGACTCCATATTCGTGCTGGAGTATTCCACGCTGCCATATGGATGCTGTAACGAAGTACTCAGGGTTGGAAGCGATTTTCTTTCTGTTCAGATCAGAGGGTGATTTTATGCCGGCATTCTTGTTTACATAAATATTTGAATGCCTAAAATGCCTAGACGGAAAAACTGGGATTGCTTTGTATTTTAGTCCCATACCCGTTGCGCATATGTAATTTGATAACGAAAGTTCGCTGATGTCAATCCTAGCTTCGTTCAGGATTTCTCTGAAAAGATCGTCGATGTTCCTAGCTTTTGAGTATACAAGCTCGATACCTTCAGGCTTTACTGATCCATCGATAATGTTCCTGTTCCTGTTATCCACAGTAGCACAAGAAAAACTAAGCTTCAGGTTGGCCATTTTCGACGCCGAAAGCTATAGGAGCCTATTAATATTTTGCTTGAAGTGGATTGTTAAACGCTAGGACACTCAGGAGTATCTAATTGCTTCATTAGCAAGGTGAACTACGAGGCTTTGATTTCTCTCGCTACCCTCAATATCTCTTCTGCCATTTTCACGTGAACAATGTCTACCATCTTGTCGTCCAGTCTGAAAGCGCCCCTTCCTTCGGCCTGAGCCACTTTCCACGCGTCCAGAACTTTCTCAGCCCACAAAATATCTAACTGTGATGGACTGAAAACCTCGTTCACTATGCCAATTTGTTTCGGATGAATCACGGATTTTCCGCTGAAACCAAGGTTCTTTGCATCGAATGCGGACTTTCTTAATCCCTCCAAGTCCTCAAGGTTGACGTAAGCTTGATCCAGCGCAGAGATGGAGAAGGCAGATGAGACGGACACAACGCGAGATCTTGCATACAGCGAACCCAACTCGGATCGCTCGATTGCAAGTATCCCTAAGCTCAGCGAATAATCTTCGGCGCCGAATTCTACTGCCGTAATGAGGTCGCTGGATTTGAAAATCGCCTCAAGATTCATCAACCCTTTGGCATTTTCAACCGCCACAATCAGCTTTGGCAATGCTGCCTTTCCAGCTGTATCTCTGACAATTTGATCGACGAGCGCAACTTCTCTTGCCTCTTCGACCTTGGGGATCAATATGAAATCAGGAGTAGACTGGATTGCGTTTGTAAGGTCTTCGCGCCAGAGATGTGTTTCAAATCCGTTGATTCTTATTCCCACTTCCTTCGACGACCAATCAAAATTCCTCAATGCTTCAGAAACTGCAGTGCGAGCAGCGAGTTTGTCCTTTTCCGCAACAGAGTCCTCGGTATCCAGAATAACCATGTCTTCCTCGAGCATTGAAGCCTTTTCGATCATTCGCAGATTATTGCCCGGAACGAAAAGAATGGTTCGGCGGAGTTTTCTTGCCAACAGGTTCGTTTCTTGACGCGGGGATTATAAAAATTCGCAATGCAACATGTCCATCAAAACACAAATAGACTCTTGAAATTACTTGGGTGCTGATAATTCCATTTGTGCGATTCAGATGAAATGGTTGGACGAATATTGAGCGTAAACCGTGTGAAGGAACTAAATGCTCGAGACTTCTTTTACAAGATTTTGCGCGATATGCCAAATATCGGAAACGTCGCTCCTGGGATTGAAGATGAGCGTCTCAAAGGGGCGATGGACATTCACATTCACGCATATCCCGATTGGGTCCACCGATCTCAAGATATGATCGAGATTGCAAAGGAGGCTGCGAGAAGAGGGATGAGGGCCGTTTTATTCAAGGATCATTTTAACTTGACAGCGGGAGATGCCTATCTAGTCCAGAAGCACATTGAACATCTCGTATCGGAAGGCGGACTGCCCAATACTATTGAGGTGTACGGCGGGATGGGACTGAACTTTGGAGTAAGACCCGATGTTGTAAAGCAAGCCGTCAAGTACCCGAACATGAAGAAAATCTTCTTTCCAACATTCAATTCTGCAAGATGTCTAATGAACATGGGTCACGACTCTACGAATGGAATACATCTTGTGAACTCAAAGCAGGAAGTCCTGCCAGATGTGGCCGAAGTCTTGAATATAGCAGCTGAAGCAAAGATAGGAGTTGGTCTTGGGCACACTGATTTTTACGAGCTTCTTCCGCTGGTTGAGAAGGCAAAGGAGCTCGGAACGCGAGTCGTTTTGGATCATCCTCTTCTTGAACTGAACAAGCTCACGATAGAGGAGATGAAGACGCTTGCAGACAAGCGCGCGTACGTCGGGACATTTTGCCAGCCCATGATACCGAGCATCTACCAACCAGTTGCCGATCCTTTTGAGACTGTGAATACCATCAAAACAATCGGCGCCGAGCGATGCATCATAGCCAGTGACTTTGGACAGGTCTTGCATATGGAATCGATTTACGGCGTGAGGGTGTTCATTAGGGCACTACTCGCATTCGGCATAACGGGCCAAGAAATTGATATCATGATCAAGAAGAATCCCGCTAAGCTACTGTGGCTTGAGTAGATCACTTGAAGATTTACTTGAAGTAAAAGAACAAATAATAAATCTGCTTGAGGCTCGCGAATCTTGAGCTGATGAAATATGTCCAAGATTTCAACTGATGAAAAACCCAATTCCGATCATGGAAGATATTTCGAAGATTTCAAAGTAGGACAACGATTCCAACACGCTCAAGGGAGAACAGTTACAGATACGGACAACATCTGGTTGACGCTTCTCACATGCAATACAAATCCAGCACACTTCAACAAGGATTACTGCGAGAAGTACTATCCTGGCCCTCCGTTCAACGGGAGATTACTGGTGAACGCAGCGCTTACCTTCTCTATTATCGCGGGCCTGAGTGTTGAAGACACCAGCAAATACGGCATGATGCTTGGCCTGAACAACCTGAAAATTCCGAACCCAGTTTTCGCAGGCGATACATTGTATGCCCAATCGGAAGTTCTCTCCGCTCGGGAATCAAAATCCCATCCAGAGATGGGACTCGTTACGATCAAAACGGAAGGCTACAAGCAAGACAAAACCGTCATCATGGAGTTCGAAAGGACATTCATGGTGAGAAAGAAGGGTGAATCCTGGAAGGGGAACTAGCTTGGAACTCGCTTCTTGATCGTTTCGTTATCCTGCCCGAGTTTAGGTACCGGATTGATTAGAGGTCTTGCTCCTTCGATCCTGATTGGATTTCCGAAGAACTTTATGGGTCCCTTCTCCGTCATGACATTGCTAATGAAATTCCGTGCGAGCACTTGAGGGTGAACGACAACATCAGCCATTTCGTTTAACTGACCGCTCGCAATGTTTGCTCCTTTGAGTTTAGAGAGCCAGTAGGTTTGCGTATGGCTTAGAAAAATACTGTCGAGTTCTTTCTCCAATTGCTCCCTGTTTGTGAGCCGATTTTCGTTTGTCGAAAACTTGGCGTCGTTGGAAAGGTCGGGTCTTATCAAAACCTCATGGCAAAGTCTGTGCCATTCCGGATCCCTGTCCACCGAAAGAATCACAAATTTCTCATCACTTGTCTTGTAAGCTCCAGAAGGCACTATAATCCCATGCTTCAAGCCCTGCCTCTTTGTTCTTTGACCTCGATACCAGCTGTACATCGGATACGCTAGAAGGAGCGAAAGAGCGCACTCCAGCATCGAAACTTCGATTTCGCAACCTTTTCCTGTCCGCTCCCTTTGAATCATTGCGAGAGATATCGCGAGCGCGGAGTACAGTCCCGTAATCATGTCGCAGATGGACACGCCCACTTTAGCGGGCGCGTCTTCGTATCCGGTCAAGCTGATTAGACCTGCCTCCGCCTGAATTAGCAAGTCATAAGCTGGTTGAGCTTTGTAAGGGCCGTCCTTTCCCCAGCCCGAGATACCGCAGTATATGAGTCTCGAATTTATCTGCGCGAGCTTTTCATAACTCAGACCCAATCGGTCTATGGTTTCAGGTCGATAGTTTTCAATGAATACATCAGCTTCGCGGATCAATTTCATCAACGTCTCCATGTCTTCCTTAGTCTTGATATCGAGCTCCACACTCTTCTTGTTTCGGTTCAGGGAAACAAAATAACCGGACAGCCCGTTCGCGACGGTGTCCCAGTGTCTTGCAATATCACCGGTCTTTGGCATCTCGATCTTGATAACTTCGGCACCAAAATCCGACAAAAGTACCGAAGAAAAAGGGCCGCTCACTGATGTCTCTAAAGCTACTATCTTCACGCCTTCAAGAATGTTCATTTCCATGTAGAAGCTCCTCGTTTGTATTTTACTCTGTTACTGCTACATTTATGAATAGCCTAACTAATTTGTAGTTGAAGCTGATCTTCAGATAATGGATTTTGAGCCCACTGAGACCCAACAAGTGATTAGAAACCAAGTCAGCGAGCTATGCAATAAGTTTCCGCCGAATTACTGGCGTGAAAAAGATAGGAAGAAAGAGTATCCAACAGAGTTTGTTGATGCCCTAACTCGGGCTGGCTGGCTTGCGGCTCTCATCCCTGAAAAGTATGATGGTCCTGGCCTCGGAATGCTTGAAGCGGGCATAATCCTTGAGGAAATTAACCATTCAGGAGCAGTCGCCACGCCGTGCCATGCCCAGATGTATACGATGGGCGCGATATTGCGACACGGGAGTGAAGTGCAAAAGGAGAAGTATCTCCCGAAGATCGCAAAGGGTGAGATACGGCTACAGAGTTTCGGCGTTACCGAATCCGAAGCTGGTTCGGATACTACTCAGATCAAGACCTTCGCTAAAAAGAAGGGCGGTGATTACGTGATTAACGGGAGCAAGATCTTCATTTCAAGAGTCCAGCACTCCGACATGATGTTGCTTCTAGCGCGGACAACCCCTCGCGATCAGGTTGAGAAGAGGACTATGGGGTTGAGTTTGTTCCTCGTCGACTTGAGAAGCGCGATAGGGAACGGCATTACGGCAAATCTGATCGAGACAATGGTTAATCACGAGACGAACGAACTAGTGATTCAAGATCTTATCGTGCCTGGAGAAAACCTCGTCGGCGAGGAAGGACGTGGGTTTTATCACATCTTGGATGGAATGAACGCTGAACGAATTCTGGTTGCAGCGGAATGCATAGGGGACTCGTACTGGTTTATCGAAAAGGCAACCAGTTACGCGAAGAACAGAGTCGTGTTTGGAAGGCCCATCGGTCAAAATCAAGGCATCCAGTTTCCCATCGCGGATGCGTATGCCAGAGTCAGTGCAGCAAATCTGATGCGGTACAAAGCTGCGGCGCGCTTTGATCAGAGCAAAGAGTGCGGAGAAGAAGCAAATATGGCAAAATTGCTAGCTTCTGAAGCTCTCTCCAAGGCGGCAGAAGTCGCGATGACCACCTATGGCGGATATGGTCTCGCGACGGACATGGACGTTGAAAGGAAATTCCGAGAATCCAGATTGTATGTTGTTGCTCCGGTGACGAACAACATGGTATTGAGTTACATCGCCGACCACGTTCTCGGACTGCCGAGATCATTCTAGTGCGTGTCCTGATTCTTTGGCCGATCAAAATGCCGTATTTGTTCCGGAAACGTTCAACATTGTTAGAGTTCATCTTGACGAAAATGTGAAGAGCCGCGGTACGAAAGTTGCGATCCACAGTCCCTACGAGCGTTGGACGTACATTGAGTTGGACGAACAGGTTTCGAAGAGCGGGAACGTACTTCTTTCTTGCGGCGTGTCAAATGGCGATAGAATTCTGCTCGCACTTCCTGATATTCCACAGGTTGCTAGCCTCTTCTTGGGGGCGATGAAGATCGGAGCTGTGCCGTCGATCATTAATCCGGCCGCGAGTTCGTCAGAAATGAAATATTTTGTGGAGAAGAGCGAAGCAAAATTTCTCGCAACTACTGTTTCTACTGCGCGCCGAGTTAGTCAAGAGTTAGGAAAGACCAGATTGATGACGCTTGATGGGGAGTTTCATGATTGTGTCGATTATCAGAAGGCGATCAAAGCTGCCTCCAGTAATCTCGAGACATATCCCACAAAGCGCACCGATCCAGCCTACGTGGTATTTTCTTCGGGGACGACTGGAAATCCGAAAGCGGTGCTTCATCTGCATAAGGACCTCTTGTACACAGTGTACCCTTTTCTTAGCTACGTGATGTCTGCTAACCCGGATGATGTGTATTATTCTGCTTCGAGATTGTTCTTTTCCGCTGGGAGAATGTTTTCTCTTCATCTTCCCCTTATGAGCGGAGCTTCGACAGTATTGATTGCCGAGCGGCCGACTCCAGAAATAATCTTGAAAACACTGGCAAAGTTTAACCCCACGGTATTTCTCGCGGTACCTTCGGTATATAGCTCGTTGCTCAGGGCGAAGGAATCCGAAGACATACCGCTGAACATTTCGTCAATTCGATTGTGTCTTTCTGGAGGCGAACCGCTTTCCCCTTTGGTGTACGAAAAATGGAAAAAAATGACAAACATGGAAATTTTCAGTGCGGTTGGAAGCTCCGAAGCTGAATGGCACTTTATCTCCCAATTTCAGGGAAAGATAAGACCTGAAAGTAGCGGGAAAATAATTCCAGGGTGGCAGATAAAACTGGTTGACGACAAAGGAAATTTGGTTACTCAGCCAAGTGTCTTAGGCACGGCGTGGCTGAAATCTGAAAGTGTCGCGGCGGGCTATCTCAACGATCCGGAAAATACTGAAAAGAAATTCGTGGACGGCTGGTTCAACACCAATGACGTATTTTACTTCGATAGCGATGGATACTTCTACTATGTGGGAAGAAATGACAGCCTGTTTAAGGTAAAAGGCCGCTGGATTTTTCCACTGGAGATAGAAAATGTGCTAATGGAACATTCCGCTGTGTCTGAATGCGTTGTATTCTGCGCGCAAGACAGTGAGGGACTAAACAGTATAAGAGCACTCATTGTTTTGAAGGGAGACAATCGAAAGAAACTTGAAGAGCTAGCTAGAGACATCTTGGAATTTGCTTCGCAGCGCTTGGACAGCTACAAGATGCCCAGAGACATCGGATTTGTTGATTCGATTGAAAAGACGAGTAATGGAAAGATCCGAAGAGCGGACCTAGGAAATACAAAAGTTAGGTTCCATTCGCTTCGCGAGTCCATGTGAGTGTGATTACGATTTCCAGTATTTCACGAACTGGATTGTTTCTTCCGTGGAATTTTCCGTCGAAGGTACGTAGGGAAGAAGAAGCTTATTCGCTCCGCAGTTGTCAAATCTTTTGAGTCCCTCCCTCAATTCTTCGAATGATGATGCTGGCACAACAGGAAGTTTTTTGAGCATATCATCGGTGATATATTCGGAAGCTTTCTTGAAACCCGCTTTCTGATAAGTCTCGCGAACATTGCTTACCTCACTCTCAAAGCCCATGTCCGAAACCATATCTCTGTAGAACTCTGCCAACGTATAGAAAGTGACCACCTTGCGAAGAGCTGATTTGGCTTTTTCGATGTCCTCGTTTATGGAACAGCGAACCTTCGCGACGATCTTGAAATCTTTGAAATCTCGGCCTGCTTTTCGGGCTCCCTGGGACGCGTGTTCACGAACGAATTGTATTCTAGTTGGATCGGCCATGTTGATTATAGAACCCTCGCAAATTTCTCCGGCTAGCTCTGCCATCTTGGGTCCGAGTGCGGCAAGAATAATTGGCAGGTGATCACTATACGGCTTGAACTCCAGCTTGAAGCCGGTCGAAGAATAGAATTTGCCGGGGGCATTCATCTTCTGAGCTGCAAATACTTGACGGACGATCCCTATGTACTCGCGCACCCTCTTCAAAGGTTCGCTGAAGCTCAGGCCGTGCCAACTTGCAAGAGTATTGTTCGCGACTCCTAGCCCGAGAACAAAGCGGCCCCTCGACAGCTCGTCCAGAGTAGCACACATTATTCCAGTTTCAACCGGAGTCCTTGCAAAGACATGAATGACAGCCGTACCAAGCTTTACGCGATTTGTTACCGCCGCGATTGCTGACAAGATTACGGAAGGATCTCGACTGTTTGATTCGCCTTTCCATATAGTGTCAAATTCCGTTTCGTCGGCAAGTTTAGCGGCTTTTAGAATTCCTTCCGAAGGAACCTGGCCCGCCGAATTGAATTCTACGTCGTAGATCATGACAACCTGGTTTTGATAAAATTTGAGATAATTAAAAATCTCTTCGCACTAACGTCAATTTTTAACCATCAAGTCACAAGCAGTCTGAACAAAATTGCTCGAATCTATTCTCTCGCCGTGGAATCTCGATCATTCTTTCGCTGTTGAATTCTCGAGGTCAGTCGTAGCAGATTTTTATACCACATTGTGTATAATTTGCCAAGATGTTTTACTTATGCAAGTAACGGCCAAGGTGAGACGGGTGGGGAATTCTCTCAGTATCGTGATTCCGGCTGAAAAAGCTAGGGCTGAGAGAATCGCGGTGGGCGACATAGTGCAAATAGAGATTCAGAAGAAGGTCAACATTCAGGATCTTTTCGGTTCGTTGAAATCTCGAAAAAGCAGCCAGATAGCAAAGGACGAGGCACGATCAGGTTGGGACGAGTGAAATAGTGTGAAGTTTTTTCTTGACACATATGCGATGCGGGAGTATCTTAGAGGAAGTATTCCATATAGAAGCTACATTCTCGAGAACGATTTATCGACGTCTCTATTGAATTTGATCGAGCTGTACTATATTCTTCTGAAGGATGAGGATGAAGAGGGAGCTGACAAGTCCTTTCTGGCATTCAAACAATATGTGACTGAAATCATCGACGGAGACGTGAAGAAGGCGATGAAGTTCAGACTCGCATGCAAAGCGAACAAGGAAAATATTTCCTACGCGGATGCGATAGGATACACCGTAGCCGAAAGATTAGGCGCAAATTTTTTGACTGGGGACGACGCATTCGAAGGTAAGCCCAGAGTCGAATTCGTAAAGTAGAATGTTCACGATTCTAAAGCGTTCAACACTTCTTCAGCCAGAAATGGAAGTTTCCTCAAGCGTTTTCCCGATGCGTTAAAGATCGCGTTTCCTATCGCGGCAGGCACTGGAACGATGCTCGTTTCTCCCGCAGACTTGGGGCCATAAGGATCTTTTATGTCAGGGAAAATGACCTGTATCTCCGGAATCGCCGAGTGGTTTGGAAGCCTGTAGTTCAAGAAGCTGGGATTCTGCACGGAGCCGTAGTTTTGGTCTATCAGGAGCTTCTCCGACAGCGCCATTCCGATCCCCATTACGACAGAGCCCTGAACTTGGTTCCCAGCGGTAAGGTGATTTACGATTTCGCCAGAGTCCTGCGCCGCCACGTACTTTGTAACCTTCACCCGACCAGTCTCGCGGTCTATTTCGACTTCTGTAAAATGAGCTGCGAATGAGAGTCTGTCCGTGTGCTCCGGAAGCTTCGGCTCGGTCTGAGCTCTTTCCTCCACGTAATCCACTCCCATGCTTCCGATAAGATCGGAAATACTGATCTTGCCCTTGCCATTGGTGATCATCCTCCCGTCCTCTATCCGCAAGTTTTGTTCGCCGAGCTTTGAAGAAGCGAGAGCCAAAAGTTTCGTTTTCAATTTCGTCGCAGCTTCACGTACGGCCGTACCCGTAAAAGCAGTGGTCATGCTTCCGATTTCGCCAGAAGCGAAGGGAGAAATTGAAGTGTCACCGTAAACCATCTTCACTTTATCCAGAGGCATCCCCATGACGCCGGCCGCAATCGTCGCCATCTCCGTTTTCGCGCCCGTGCCTATGTCAACGATTCCCGCAAAGACCTCCAGCATCTCGTCGTGAGTCATGCGAATCCACGCCTCCCCACGCCCCAGCATCGCATGCCATGAAGCGACTGCCATGCCCACTCCCGTGAGTTTCTTGTCGTCTGGAACTTTCTTGGGAGGAGGTCTCCACTTTTCCCGCCACCTGAACGCTTCCGAGCCAGATATTAGGCACTCTTCGAGCCCATTGGATGTGAGATGTTCGTGACCATGGACGTGCTCAACTACATTTCTCATGCGAAGCTCTAGCGGGTTCATCCCGAGAGCGTGGGAAACCTCGTCAACGAGCGTCTCGACTGGAAAGGCGGAAGCAGGGCCTGCAGGGGCTCGCATGTATCCCGTCGCACCAGTGTTCGTGTGCACTCCAAGAACCTCAGCTCTGTATGCGTCCCAAGAATAGTATGTATCAGGACCGTTGATGTAGGAGAGGCCAGGCCTGAAGCGTACGTATGCGCCAATGTCGACGTACCCTTTCAGATCGATAGCGAGAAGCTTTCCCTCTGCCTTTGATACCGCTGCTTTGAGATGCTGGACAGTCGCCCACCTCGCATGAGTTCCGATAAAGTCTTGCTCTCTGCTGTACTCGAGCATAACAGGCTTGCCTGTTTTCTTGGCGAGCAGAGCGCAGATGTCATCATAATTTGTTGCGCCTCCACCGCCAAAACCTCCGCCTTTGAAAAGAGTGATCGTCCTGACATTCGGCACAGGAATCCCAAGGTCAGACGCAATTGCCATTCTAGCCAAGTGAACTGTTTGTGTCGCGACGACCACGGTAAGTTTGTCCTCGTCCCACCAAGCGAGGGAGACCGGTGGCTCGAGCTGCGCGCGCGATACCTTTGATGTCGAATAATCGCCTTCTAGAACTAGATCTGCAGCCTCAAAGGATTTCTGTACGTTCCCAAAGGTCTCGACTATTGGAGGCAGGATGTTGCCGCTGTCCCAGACCTTTGGTGCATCGTCTTTTCTCGCCTCCTGTATCGAGAAGACTGCCTGGGATTCCTCGTACTCTACTTCAAGAGCCTCAACTGCCTCCTCAGCTATCCTCCTCGAAGTTGCAGCTACAGCCGCTATCGTCTCGCCGAAAAATCTGACGCGGTCTGGAAGAGCGCGTCTTTCGTGATCTCGATCTCCACCTTTCCAGATTGTCTTGTCTTCAAGGCAGGTGATTATGCCCGCGACTCCCGGAATGCGCATAGCTTTTGCGGTGTCAATTCTCTTTACCTTGCCGCTCGCGATCGAGCTAGTAAGTACACGCGCGTAAAGCATGCCCGGCATTTTCCAGTCGGCACCATATCTCGCAGTTCCGGAGACCCGCTGATCTCCGTCAATTCTGGGATGATTGCTGTTATCGACGGTCTTCGGCTCGTGCCTCTCCTCAAGTATCTGCGCTACCAAGCGAGATCATCCTTCGCTGCAAGCGACTGGTCGGCCGCTACTTCTGCAACGGCCTCCACTATTTTGTTGTAGGCTCCGCACCGGCAGATGTTTCCAGAGAGTGCCTCCTTGATTTCCTCCTCGCTGGGTATTCGTCCGTTCAGCTCATCGAGATAACTCTTTGAGCTGATTATCTGTCCTGAAGTGCAAAAACCGCACTGGAACGAATCGTGGTTCCAAAACGCCTTCTGGATTTGAGAGAGTTCATTGTCCTCGGACAGTCCCTCTATGGTCACCACTTTTGATCCTTGAGCTTCGACAGCGAGCATCGTACACGAACATATCGCCCTCCCATTTACAAGCACGGCACACGCGCCGCAAACTGTCTCGTCACATCCCTTCTTCGGGCCAGTGAGGTTGAGCAAGTCTCTCAACACATCAAGGAGAGAATCCCGGGTATCAACCTCCACGGTTTTGCTAGAACCATTGACCTCAAACGTTACACCCATCTGCGAACCCATGCACTACGTACTCCTCTCTAGCGCCTTGGTCAAGGCGCGCCGTACGAAAACCCTCACCATCTTCTTCTTGTACTCCGCAGAAACGTCAATGTCTGACTCCGGTTTTGACTCTTCTTCAGCAATTCTTGCTGCTCCGTCGATGTCATCGGTTGTAATATCCTTGCCGTTTAACGCATCCTCCGCTCTCTCGATTCTCAAGGCGCGATCGGAAACTCCGCCCAATGCAATCGCGGCATCAGCGCACCTCTTTTCGTCCATCTTCAAAACGACGCTCGCTAGTATCAGCGGAAAGTCTCCGTGCCCGAGGGTCAGTTTCTCAAAACCGTATCTCGTTCTCCTTTGAAATACGGGGAAGGAAATTTTTTCCAAGATTTCGCCCCTTTCCAGCGCGGTTGTAAAAGTACCGAGGAAGAAATCTTGAGCAGGAACTACTCTTCTTGAGTTGTCCGACCTTACGATTGTCATGCTTGCATCCAGTGCAAGCGAAGTAACACAGAGATCACCGGCAGGGTCGCAGTGAGAAATACTACCTCCAATCGTGCCTCTGTTTCGCACCAATGGGTGTCCGACAGAACTTTCCGTCTCCGCCAATAGCGGTACGGCTTTTTTCACTACGTCCGAGTTGGCAACTTCTGCGTGAGTTGTAAGTGCGCCTACGACCAGGAAGTCCTTATTCAATTCTATGAAGGACAGGTTTGGAATCTTCTTTAGATCCACGAGGTGAGTTACTTCCGTAAGGTTGAGTTTCATTATGGGGAGAAGGCTCTGTCCGCCGGCAAGTACCTTGGCGTCCTCATGTTGCCCGAGTATCTGGCAGGCTTGTTCCAAAGTCTGGGGAGCCGAATATTCGAATGGTTTTAGAATCATCTTTCTATCCCTCTCGCACTGCGAGATACTTAAACTGATGGCGAGTCGTCTGGCTCAATAGAATATTTAGCCTGGAAATCGTGCTACGTGGTGGCCTCGGTCTTTAGTTGCACTGGATGAAGTGATGTAATCTTTGGGAGGAAGGTCGAGAAAACCAAAGCGACGACAGCCAGAGGCGCCATCACGAGGAAAACTGTAGAGTAATTGTAAAGTGCGATAATCGGTACTGCGGCAAGCGGAGAAATGAATTCGGCGATCCCGGATGAAGTCGCGAAGATATATGTAGAGCTAATTATGGCATCCCTTCCAGCGGATTCGAGAGCCATGAATGTCGTGATGGGGTAGACCAGCGCCTGTGGAACACTGAACAACATAAAGCCCAAGAGGAATAAAGGAAAACTGTTCGCGCTCCCGATGAGGACAAATGAGAGTAGGAGCGTCGCAAAACCTGCGATCAACAGCACTCTGAAATATTCCTGCCTCGATCTTGTAAAGAGAAACCTCATCATCGTTGAGACTGCAAAGACTCCCGCGAATAACGCAAGTACTTCAGTCGCACCCACTTGATACCGTGCTTCCATGTAGACTCCGCCGTAAGAAATCAAAATCGGCAAAAGCATCGAGTAAAGGAAATTCAGCAGGTAAAAACTGGCAAAGACTTTTTGCTTGAGGGTCTTGAAAATATTCGAGGGAAGAATAGCTTTCCTAGTATCTTCCTTGTCGAATGACCTTTGGATTCCAATTCTAGCGCAGACCAAAAAAAATGCAAAGGAAGCTGTCCCGAGTACCACGAACAGTGCAGAGAACCCGTAAACTCCTATCGCTACAGCTGCAGCCAGCGGCCCTGCGATCATGCCAAGCGAAAGAGCAGTGGAGTAGTTTGCAATCCCGGTGTGCGGCCTGTCACTTGTTCCGCTGAGGTGCAACGTAGGGATCAAGAAGGCCTGCACTACGGACAATCCTAGACCAGATGCAACGACGCACAAAGCGTAGCCAAGTGCATCGTGAATTATCGCAGCTCCCAAAAACGCGAAGGTCAAGAGGACAAAACCAACTAGTAGTGATCTGCGCCTGTTCCTGATGACTCCGGCGGCGACGATGGTTCCAAAGGCGCTCGCTATCCAAAATCCGGCAATCATCCAGCCGACTGACGTAGCTGGCGAGCCAAGGACGGTTACAAGGACTATGGGGGAGACCGTTTGGACGACGATACTGATCGAACGCGTAAGGAAGGTTATGCCGAATAGTGTGCGCACATCGCGCGTCGAAGGAAACGCCAATCGGCTCAGCTCGCACATCTCAAATACAGGTTGTAGAGCTTGCTTCCTATCTTCTCACTGGAAAAATTTGTTGCAACTCTCTCTCTCGCTTGATCGCCCACGGCCCGCCTCTTCTCTTCGCTGTCCAGCAGCTCGGCGCATTTCTTCGTGAAAATCTCGACCGAGCCCGGAGGAGCCAAGTATCCTGACACTCCGTCTTCCACGGCTTCGGGAATCGCAGAAATGTTGCTGGTTACGACTGGAATACCCTTGCTCATCGCCTCCAGTATGCTCATGCCGTAAGCTTCAGCAACGGTTGGCAGTAGGAAGACATCAGACACTGGAAATATTTTTTCGTGGAGGTCATACTTCGACACGTGATCATAGTAGGAGATACTGCAATCTCGCTTTACCTTTTCGAGAGTTCTACTGTCTTCTATCCTACCGACGAAGATCAAGCGGATTCGTTCGTGAGATTTTTTCAAATTCTCAAAGACTTTGAGCGCCACATCGCCACCCTTTCTGTAATAGTCGCGCCCTATGAAGAGCAGATTTATGGAGTTGTGCGCTGATAGATTGTTTGAAGGATTGAATGGTGGGGGAATTACCTCAATCTTGCTTTGATCTACACCGTCAATGATGTATCCTTCCTTCGCCCAGTTTGACCACACTATTATCGCTTTGCATTTTTCGGAATTCAGCATGGCTGTAGAAACTTTGACTACCCCATCGCTAATCCGCCCTTCGAATTTTATGTAATCTGAGAAGTACTGTCCCAGCGACTGATCGTTTTCGTGGATCCAGGGCAACGGATACTTGTGGATCGACCAGAACAGGGAATGAATGAGAGTCTGATTTCGTGTTTCGAGCGGAGAAAAGGCTTCGGTGAAAAGCCTGGCAGAACTTAGCGGGACCGAGACCCAGTCCAGTCCATAGTGACCAAGGTATTTCGGATATCCCAATCGTTCTTTGTGAAGATTATAGGTGACATTTCTGGGCGGGTTATAATACCTCATCGCTGCGCCTGTCCTCAGATGTCCAGTTAGAGGATCTAGCCCCGAGACAAGGAGGCAGTTGATATGTCTCTCTTTCTCGATGGCAGTTATTTCGACCGGAGAGGCTAGACGATTCAACTCAGAACGCCTAAATTTTTGCGGCAATCCCGCCGGGGAGCCTTCTAGTTCTTTACTTCCAAAGTTTCTTTTATCGGCAATTCGTCAGCCTCGTATCCCATATCTTCTGGTCCAACTACCGAAAGCATCTCCTTGGGTAGTTTGAAGAGTGGCGCCCTGTTGGCTTTAGCCGACTTCCAGTTCACCGTTGGATAAATCATCTCTTTGGAATCGCCTATTCTGCTTCTGTTTGCCAGGACAGCTTCGAATATCTCATGCAGCACGATGTCAAGGTTCTTTCTCCGTTTGAATCCCAGAGAGGGAAGTATTTTTGTCTCTACTTCGTAAAAGTGCTCGTCCTTTTCGACCCTCGGGTTTTGCACGTACTCCAGACCCGCATCAATTCCATACTCCTTTCCTATTGTTTGGACCTTCCCAGCGAGTTCTAGCGTATCGTAGATTTCGTCCAGCTGATTTACGATCCGGTACTCGCCCCTCTTTGGAGGATTTTCAACTAGCAAGGTCAAGCAGTTTATGCTGTCGTAAAGCGAGAGAAAGCCGCGTTTCTGCTTCCCTTTTCCGTAAATTAGTAGCTTGTTTAGGGCAACGGCTTGGATCACGTACTTGTTGATGAGTGTACCCCATATCGAGTCAAAATCAAATCTTGTGGCGAGGTCGTCGTCGATCATTTCATCGGTCCTAGTACCGTAAACGACTCCCTGCATGATGTCGGTCGCGGTAAGATCGAATATCTTGTTCGCGAGTTTCACGTTGAACGTATCGAATATCTTGCTCAGGTGGTAGTAGCTGCCAGCCACGAGAGGGAACATCACGTTTGCCTTGCGACCCTTGCGCTCGATTTCCATTTCGCCTTCGGAGATTTCAATGCCAGGCTGACCATATTCACCCATGGAACCCATTTTCACCAGATGAGCAGCCGGAACATTTCTGGCCATTGCGTAGATTATGTTCATATTCGTCGCGACGTTGTTAAGTTCAGAATACATTGCATGTTCCTGGTCGATCATGCTGAAGGGAGCGGACCTTTGCTGCGCCAAGTGCACGACACTCTCGGGCCTGTACTTTCTGAATATAGTATCAACCAGTTCGGAGTCGCGCGCGTCAGCAAAAACAAATTCCAAGTTGTTATGTCCTGTCACTCTTTCATAGGTAGCGATTCTGTGAGGGATAGACTTGATCGGGACAAGCGAGCGAGAATGAACAGATTTTACCAGTTTCCTCGTTGCGAGGTTGTCTACTAGGACGATCTTTTTTTCTGGATACTTGTTACCGATATGAACCGCGAGAGGCCAGCCGATGTAACCGTCCGCGCCGAAAATTACGATACTGTCAGCCAAAGCTTTCGAAGCAAATTTAGGTCAGTAAAGTTATTTATAGAAACGGGACATCGCGTATGAACCGAGCGTCCACTACTTTGAAACGAGTTATCGAAAGAGCTTGAGATTTACTCGACATGCCCTTTCCATTCCACACTTTAGATCTTGACATTGCATTCGACCTGATGAGCGGCATTGTCGCTCTGCTCGTCAGTTACTTTGCATTCCGTTACAACAGGCTATTGGAAAACTCGACACTGAAATTCATCAGTCTCGGTTTCATCATGCTGGGAATCGGCCTTCTAATTGAAGCGTTCGTCTTTTCGTTTGTAGTATTTGACATCGGAAATCTCACAAACGATCGAGTTCTCGCGCTTCTGACCGTTTCACTCTACGATATACTTCAGATCGGTGCGTACTTTCTATTCGCCGTGGGATACATGAGGAGTGCGTTTGCATCGCGAAAAATGGATACGGTGGGAGCTGCACTCGTCGCTTTAGTAGTAACTACCGGGCCCGGGAGGGTGCAGGCAATGCTTCGCATTACGCGAGCGGTTTCTGCGATTTCAGAGATCTTCTCGGTAGTATTCCTTGCGACCGTTGTTTGTGTCGGCCTCTTGAGCTACTCGCAGACGCAACACAGATTCTCGCTATTTGTAATGTTGAGTTTTGCGCTCATACTTGGGGCGCAGATATTCGATTTGGTGACAGCCCTCACGATATCCGTTCGCCTCGACTTTGTGGGTTCCGCTATACAATTTGCAGGATTTCTCTCCTTGCTAATTTTTCTCATTTGGAGAAGCAAAATTGGTTCAGCCAGAAAAGCCCCGCAGTAAGATCAGGATATATCTCGACATACTTCGCGCCGTAGAAGGGAGCGTCAAGGCAAAGCCGACGCACGTGCTGCAGAAGGCGAACTTGTCGCATGAAAGGCTGACCAGGTATCTGGGGGAGCTCGTTGAGAAAAAACTCGTGAGTGAAAACGAGGAAGACGGCAACAGGTACTACTCTCTCACACCGGAGGGAATCAAGTTCCTTGAGGAGCTTGAGCGTGCGGAGAATTTCGTTTCGGGCTTTGGCTTATCGTTCTGAGTCGTTTGATCGTCTCTCGAGTCATCCTGTAGTATTGCCAATCACTCAATCTTCTGGCGCCGAGCTTTTCGTAAAAGTCAATCGCATTTTTGTTCCAAGTGAGAACCGAGAACTCCAGACGGCCGCAGTCGTTTCTTGCCGCCTCGTCCACGCATCTTAGGAAAAGACTGTACCCTATTCTCCTGTTTCTGAATCTCTCGAGAACAAAAATGTCTTCCAGATATAGCGTGGGCCTCGCTAGAAATGTAGAGTAAGTGAAGAAGTATAATGCGTACCCTACTGGAATCTTTCCAGCGAATGCGAGAAGGACGGTTCCTCTTTTCTTTTCAAAAATGTCCTTGATTATCCTGCGTCTTCCTGCCGCGTCCGGCGGATCTAGATGCTCAAAGTTTGCGAGACCAGAAAGTAACTTGAGGAATGCCCGCAAATCTTTTCTCGTTGCCTTGTGGATCGTGATGTGTTGCATTTTTCTAGAGCTAGATCAGTTCTCTATAAAACGAATTCATGCGATACCAATTGCGACTCCCTAACACTAATATCAGCTTGAAGGAATTGTTGTCGCTT
>JASHPO010000168.1 GCA_030038075.1 Nitrososphaerales archaeon
TCGCAAGGCGCACTGGTTCGAATTGAAGACCCGGCACGCATAATCGCGAAGAGCATCGGGCTCTCCCTGACAATCGGCCAAGTTCTCTCGTCAGAGGAAAGAAAAGGTCTGTCACGAAAACTCGCCGAAATCCTTTTCGAATTTATTATCGGGCGAGGAACACTGACTAAACTTGCATCAGATCTCGTTCTAACAGAAGGGCCATTGCAGTATGAAGGAAAAGTGGACGAAATTTTGTTCTCGGGAGGCGTCGCTGAGTATGTTTACGACTTAGAAAATCGTGACTATGGTGACTTGGGCCCTATCCTCGGCAAAGAAATCAAAGACCATTCGAATTCTATACAAATAGCTCTGGGCGAACCGCCCGAACGTATCAGGGCAACCGTCATTGGCGCATCGCAATATACTATACAGGTCTCAAGCAGCACGGTCTTCATTTCAAAGCCACAAATACTGCCGTTGCGCGACCGTCAAGTCGTTGTCCCACAATTCAGTGATCATTACACCTCGCCAGATCTCGTAAGGGACGCTATCAATCAGTCGATGGAACGGCTGGAGATTTCATCAAAGGAGTTTGGCAGAGAAGAAGTGAAGCAGCAACCGCTCGCACTTTTTGTCAAGTGGCCGGGGGAGTCTTCGTACAACTCGCTTCATACCTTGGCATCTGGAATCGCCAACGCCCTAATGGAACTCTCAGATTCAGGTCCGTGGACGCTTGTGTTTCACGACGACATCGGCGGGGTGGTAGGGCATATTTTGAAGGAGGAGCTCCGCGTACCTAATGAGGTGGTAGCGATTGACGAAATAGACGTAGGAGAGCTCGATTACATCGATGTAGGTAAACAGCTCCCATCTCGCGATGCGGTTCCAGTAGTGGTCAAGTCTCTGGTTTTCAGATAGCTTACATCGGCCGCTAAAATAGAACGCAGAATGGAACGGGCCCGGTGGGATTTGAACCCACGACCCCCGGCTCCGAAGGCTTGCACGATCTCAATAGCAAGACACGATGCCCTGATGTATGCTGACAAGTGACCAGATGCACGCGGAAGCCAGAGCTAAAGCTCCATGCTAGGCTACGGGCCCCGACAATCCTTTCAAAGCCTTTCTTTTGAGTCTTTTAATTTTTGGTGCGAATGGTCTTGCCAGGATGCCTTTTTCGCAAATTATGGCGGTCACCAACTCTGGAGGCGTCACGTCAAACGCAGGGTTGAATGCTTTGACGCTTTCTGGCGCAGTATGCTGACCTCCGATCGTCTTGATTTCCTCTGGTGACCGCTCCTCGATCTTTACCTTCTTCCAGTCCGCGTCGAAATCGAAGGTCGAGAGAGGAGCTGCCACGTAAAATGGTACGCGGTGTCGCTTCGCCAGAGTAGCAATTTGGTAGGTTCCGACTTTGTTGAAAACATGACCGTCTTTCGTAATGCGGTCTGCTCCAACGACAACCCTGTCGATCAGTCCTTTCTGCATCGATGCTCCAATCGCAGTGTCTGAGATAAGAGTGACATCAAATCCGTCATTTGCAAGTTCGTAAGCGGTGAGTCTGGCACCTTGGAGAACGGGCCTCGCCTCCGCGGCAAACACCTTCAGAGTCTTTCCTTGTTTTGCGACTGATCTCAAAACCCCCAAGGCGGTGCCATAGCCCACGGTCGCGAGTGATCCTGCATTGCAGTGAGTGAGGACCGTTTCGCCATTTCGAAATAGTTTTGCTCCCTGATCAGAGAGTTTTCTATTCGTGTTTACGTCAGCGTCAGCGAGACTCTTTACGAATTTTACAATTTTTTCTTTTGATTCATTGCTATTCATTTCTGGCAGTTCAGATTGGATGAATTCTGCGGTCTTGTCTACACCCCATGCGAGGTTGATGGCGGTAGGCCTAGCCGATTTGATTGCGATTGCATCAGGTTCTATTTCTTGAAGCAATTTCTTTTTGGTACTGGAAGTGGATGCAATAACCGAAAGTGCGAGACCCATCGCGCCAGCTACTCCGATCGCTGGTGCTCCCCTAATTTTCATTGTCTTGATCGCGTCGATGACTTCTGAAACGTTTGAACATCGGACGATTCTAAACTCGTTTGGAAGAACGGTCTGATCTATCATCATAATAGAGTTGGATTTGTCGTCCCATTCGATGGTTCTTTGCTCGTAGAAGCTTCGCTTGTCCCCCAAATTTGTTCGTAAAAGCCTATCTCGATGTCTCCGTTTATAAGCAGATTCCAACAACCGTTTCGCAAAAAACGTCTTACAGGGAATTGTCGTCATTGAATTCGGCGGAACAAACATCGTCTCAGAGAGATACTGACAAGGAAGAATTTCGCGGACAGGAGAGAATGGGCCGCGATCAGGATCTTCAACAAGTGTTGGATGCAGTTTTCTCAAAAAAATTTGACCATGTTGGGCTTGCCAAATCCGAAGACGCGAAACTTCTAGAGTCGAAGGGATTTGGAGTTAAAGAGAAAGGGGAATATTACCTCAAGGATTATGAAGTCCTGTACCTGATTTACAATGGCAAACTTGCCCTAACAAAAAACAGAGCCAAAGTGGGGTTTACAGATTACGTAAACTTCGCACTGAAGCGCGATGAAAACGCATGGACGCGGTTTCTAATCTTTAGGGATCTTCGAAGTAGAGGTTACGTCGTTAGAGAAGGATTCGGCTTTCCTATAGATTTCAGAGTCTATGAGAGAGGAGATTATGGCACGAAGGCCGCCAAATACATTGTCTTCGGACTGAATGAAGGAAAGACGATGAGTGTCGCTGAACTGAAAAAACACGTTGATGAGATGTCCAAGATGGGCAAGGAAGCTGTAATAGCCGTCGTCGAAAGACGCGGCGAAGTCATCTACTATAAGGTGGGCAAGTGGCGTCCGATAAAACCGTTGTAGCTCCTCGAATTCTCATTGCTTAAATCTGATGAAATTTCAAATGGCGAACACGTCAAAAATGAAGGCAGTAATCCTTGCCGGAGGCTTTGGAAAGAGACTGAAGCCTCTCACAAACGACAGGCCAAAACCGATGATAGAAATCTCTGGCAAACCAATTCTGGAATGGCAGATTGACTGGTTGCACAGACACGACATTAACGAGATTGTCATTTGTGTTGGTTATCTCCACCATGTTGTAGTGAACCACATAGGCAGCGGCAAAAAATTTGGGGTTAATGTCGGTTACTCTGTGGAGGAGGAACCTTTAGGGACTGGCGGCGCGTTGAAGAATGCTTCATCTCTGTTATCCGGGACGAGCTTCTTCGCCTTGAACGGAGATGTCATGACCGACTTGGATCCTTGGAAACTTGTCGACGATTTAACCCCCGACTGCATGGGTTCGATAGCTTCTGTTCCCCTGAGCAGTCCTTTTGGAGTAATCCAAATTGAAAACGGCTTTGCAAAAGGTTTTCGTGAAAAGCCAGTATTGCACGACTATTGGATAAACGCTGGGGTTTACTGTCTCTCGACTGACATCCTAGACATCCTGCCTGACAAGGGGAATATTGAAGCGACTACGATGCCAAAGCTTGCAGCGGAAGGAAGACTGAGAGTCACAAAATACGAGAATGCCAACTGGCGGTCAATCGACACTTACAAGGATATCGAAGAGGCGGAAAAGCAATTCGCCAAATCAACGCCGAAACACAGATCGCGAAAGAGTAAATCGAAAAAGACACATTAGACAGTAATCTCCAGTTCATAAAAGTCATGACTGAACAAGTTCACGAGCGAGGCATCTTACCGATCCTATCGATGGTGAGACCAGCCAACTCTGTGATGGTAGGTTTTGCAGTGATAGTCGGGATGGCAGTCACTACCAACAGCTATCACACAATATTCACTATTACCGCTCTGCTCGGATTTCTTACGGGCTTTTTCGTCTCTTCATTCTCGATGGTCTCTAACGACATCTACGACCTAGAAGTGGACAAAATAAACCAACCGAAGCGTCCGCTTCCAAGCGGAGCCGTTTCGGTAAAACAGGCGAAAGCGTTCACTGTAGTTCTTCTGGTTCTAGGCCTTGGCGCTTCCATCGGACTGGGGTTTGTCACCTTGGGGATAGCGGCATTATTTGCTCTCATTGGCTGGTTTTACAACTATCGAGGAAAGGGGATGGGGTTGTTTGGCAATTCACTCGTTGCCC
The DNA here is from genome assembly GCA_030038075.1 of Nitrososphaerales archaeon. Classification (GTDB taxonomy): domain Archaea; phylum Thermoproteota; class Nitrososphaeria; order Nitrososphaerales; family CADDZS01; genus DATLTL01. The sequence goes on from JASHPO010000168.1 coordinate 4,129, forward strand.
TGTCGCTCGCAATTCCGTACATTTACGGTTCGGTCGCGCTCGGAAACTATTCGATAAACCTCGGATACCTGCTCGCGCTGACATCTTTCCTAGCTGGACTGGGTAGGGAAGTCTTGAAAGGGATCGCAGACGTAGGGGGCGACAAACTGAGGAAAATCAGAACCGTGGCAATTTCCCACGGGACGCGAGTTGCCAAAATCCTTGCTTCGGGCTTGTTTGTTGTTGCGGTCGTTTCGAGTTCCTTCCCAGTTGCTCTCAATCTGCTCGGCAGGGCTTTGCCGGTGTATCTTGCCCTAATTGGAATTACCGATGTGATTTTCCTGTATCTAGCTTATCGAGTCATTTCTTCGAAGAGTGATAGAGATGCTTTGAAGCTCAAGTCGATTGCTCTCGGCGGCATGATGCTAGGTCTGATCGCATATTTCATATCCGGACTAATTGTTTGAAGGTCTTTTTCTTTTGCTGTCCGAACGAGTTAGACCGACGAAGATAGAACAGATGATTGGAAATGAGCAATCTAGGCTGGATCTTGTAAAATGGCTCAAGAACTGGAAGCTAGGGACGAAGCCCGTACTACTTACGGGCCCGCCAGGTGTTGGAAAATCAACGTCCATCTATGCGGTCACCAGAGAATTCGGCTACACCGTTATCGAGTATAATGCAAGCGATGTGCGCACGCGAGACGCCCTGAGAGAATCTCTAGCTCCGACGCTCGAGAACTCGTCAGTTTTTGGCGATGAAAAACTAATCATTTTCTTGGACGAGATCGATGGTCTATTGGGAAGGTCTGACTATGCAGGATTGGATTACGTCCTTGATTTCATCGAAAACGCCACGATACCTCTCGCGATGGCGGCAAACATGGAAGAAACGCAGAAGATCAAGAAAATCGAACAAAAATCTCTTGTTATTCATTTCAAACCGGTTAGTTCAGAGATGATCTTGATCTATCTGAGGAAGATTTGTTCTCGGGAAACGCTTCAAGTGTCAGACGACACGCTCAAGATAATAGCAAGAAATAGCCGTGGAGACGTGCGACAGGCTCTCAATTCAATTCAAACAGCGTCAGGGCAAAGGGTTGTCGGGGCAGTGACCGATCATCAGTTCATGAGCGATTCCTCGGCGCTCGACGCGATCTTCCAGGCGAACGGAGTTGCCCAAGTGTTGACTCTCATGCGGCAGTACGACGCGCAACCTTACGACAAGATAAGGGCTATTTTCGACGGGGTAGTTTCTGCAAAAAATCTCTCGTTGGAATCAAGGTCGGAATCTCTAGACTATGTGGCTTTGGCCGATATGCTTCTTGGGAAAATAAACAGGGAACAATCTTGGAGATTGTTGCGGTATTTTGACAGGTATCTAGCCTTGGCGATAGTAGGAAAGAACATCTCTCGATCGGATTCTAGCATTCCTTGGAACCTACGACTGGCAATTTGGAACGATGGGCGAGTTATTCGAACGTTGTTGGAGCCGCTTTCAAAGAAGTATAACGTCAGCAAAAGCGATTTTGCGAACTTGTACTTGTTCAATCTAGCCTTGTATCTGAAAAACCGACCCGAGTACTTGGACAAATTTCTAGAAGAAAATGAATTCGAAGATAGTGAGCGACGAGTCTTATTAAAACTCGCAACAAAAAAGTGATCACATTTGAAAATAGTTCCGTACAAATGGTTTAGACTACCTCAGCTGGGCAGAGAAACATTCTCGGACCTTATGAAAGCAAAAGTGAAATACGAGACAAAGTTTGGATTCCAGTTTACTTCTCAGACAAACGTCCCAAGGGCTCTAGCTGTAATTTCCGCTTCTTTGGATGAGGACGTTGAATTGGCTAGAACATGTTTTATCTGCGACAACATTTTGGGAGAAGATCTAGAGCAGGACGCAGTCATTTGTCTAGATTGCCTGAAAAATGAAGATGCCTTCGATCTCTACAAAATGAAATTCGCAAAGCTTATGGAGACGGTCTAACAAAATCTGACGTTCGTTATGTCCGAGCCGATCCCTTCAAAGCCCCATGAACATGAGTTTCGGTATTATGCCGCAGTCAATTTGTTCAGAGGGACTGAAGCAGTCGGAGTCGTTGACCTATGGCGATGCTCAATCTGTCATGTAAAGGCGACGGAGCTCAGGGTTCAAGGGTTGAACAACCTTTCTGCCGAAGCGGGATTTCCCGTGCTCGATGGGCCTGATACTAGATGGGTAGTTTTTGTATGCGGCGCGGAGGAAGAACCCAAGTTCGACGTATTCAACTTGCATGTCGGCGACGAGATTCAACATGACTGCGTAGAGAAGGTGGGCCCAATAAGGGTGGGCAAGGACTATTCGATCGAAAACAAGTCCGACAAATATCACAGGGTATACAATCTAGATAACTATCTAAACGAAAATCTTGAACTGGTTCTCGCGCCGGAACAGAAGTAAATCAGAGAATCTTCGGTTGCTTGGCTCGCGGTTCTTCTACAGGAAGTCCGCTGTAATGCAATTTGTACTTTCCCAAGTCGCGTATAACAAAGTGACACACTTCGCATTCCCAAATTGTCCCCTCATTACTGCGCCTCAAAACAAAAGGCCGAATTACCTTGCATCTCTCGCAGTACTCGTTCATAAGAATCTCAATACGTCCTGAATGTTTCTTTCTCTAGCGGGTCAAAGTGATCTTCGGGTGTGATTGTTTTGCTTTTTTCCAGTCGTCGAGGAATCGAGCCAAGCCGATATCCGTTAGCGGATGAGTAATCATCTTTCCAAGAACATCCGGGGGAAGGGTTACAACATGAGCGCCCAGCTTCGCCGCTTCAATGACATGAAGGGGATGCCTAACGCTAGCCACAAGAATTTCCGCTGGGTAGTCGTAGTTCTTCAATATTTGAACTAGATCACGGATGACATCCATTCCGATCTCTCCGAGGTCATCAAGTCTTCCTATGAATGGGCTGACGTAACTTGCGCCTGCTTTCGCGGCGAGTAAGCCTTGGTTGGGTGAAAAGACCAGAGTAACGTTTGTCTTAATGCCCTCCCCGCTTAGTTGTTTCACAGCCTTCATGCCTTCCGCAATCATGGGTATCTTTACAACGACATTTTTGCCGTATTTGGCTAGTGTTCGCCCTTCTTCCATCATTCCCTCGTAGTTTGTGCTTAGCACTTCAAGGCTGACAGGGCCCTTGACTGTTCTCACAATCTCGGCCATGACTTCCTGTGGATCTGCATTCTCCTTTGAAAGGAGGGTCGGGTTCGTCGTAATGCCGTCGACCAAGCCTAAATCATTGTATTTTTTGATCTGGTCCAGATTCGCTGTGTCGAGGAATATTTTCAATTCTAAATCAACCGAGTTATTTTCTGAGCGCGGCTCGAACGTCTAGCACATTCCTTGCTATATCGTTTGCTGTTAAACCGTACTTCACCATAAGATCCTTGTCCTCGCCCGATTCTCCGAAAGTATCCTTTGTCCCCACACGCCGCATTGGAGTAGGGCATTCTTCGCTTAGAATTTCCGCAACTGTACCGCCCAGCCCACCCATTATATTGTGCTCTTCGGCGGTGACGATGTATCCAGTTGATGAAGCTGCCTTCAATAAAGCGTTGCGATCAACAGGCTTTACAGAGTAGAGATCAACGACGCCAGCCGAAAGCTTGTTCTCTGTTTCAAGTTTTTTTGCCGCAACAATCGCTTCGTATGTGAGTAACCCGCAAGAAAGAATAGTTGCATCGCTTCCTTCTTTGAACACAGTCGATTTTCCTACATCCATTGCTCTAGCCTGATCGGCCGAATAAATAACCGGACAGTTTGGTCTTGCGATCCTCGCGTAAAAAGCGCCACTTGTTTTTGCAAGTATTTCTACAATTCTTGTTGTCGAAGGGGCATCAGATGGCACCAGTACCTTCATGTTAGGTATAGCTCTCATCGTTGCAATATCTTCCAGCTCCTGATGAGAGGCACCATCGGGTCCGACGCTAACACCCGCATGTGAAGAGACCAGTTTCACGTTGATTTCGGGGTACGCGATAGCATTTCTCATCTGGTCAACGCATTTTCCTGGGGCGAAAACTGCGTAGGTGCTCGCAAACGCAATTTTTCCTGCCATCGCGAGCCCGGCGGCCACCGACACGAGATTTTGCTCTGCAATTCCCACGTTGAAAAATCGCTCGGGAAACTTTTGAGCGAAAATAGACGTTTTGATAGAACCCGTCGTATCAGCGCCCAAGACCACAATATCCTTGATCTGCGACCCGAGTGATGCGAGAGCTTCGCCATAGGCATCTCGCATTGAGGCTGATTTCGGTTTCTCCAAATCGATCTTCTCTCTCGATACGTTAGCTACCGTCAACTAATCTCTTCAACTCTTTGAGTGCATTCTCAGGATCTTTTTGTCCTAAAACCGAATTGCCTGCAACCAGAATGGTCGCACCATTTTCGCAGATCATTTTGGCGTTGCTCTGATCAACTCCACCGTCAACCTCTATTTCTATCTGTCTTTTGCCAAACAAATCAGCCGCCTCGCGAATTTTCGGGACAACTTCGGCCATGAACTTTTGTCCAGAAAATCCTGGGTTTACTGTCATTATAGTTACCATAGATATGTCGTGTGCCGGCAGGTCGATCGAGGAAAGACTTGTGTCCGGCTTGAAAGCTATTCCAAGCTTCGCGGAGAATTTTTTTACCGCTTCCTCAATCGCCGAAAGCGTTTCATTATCGACCGCTTCGACGTGAACCGTAACAATATCAGCACCTGCATCGAGGAATCTTTCGCAAAATGACTCCGGGTGCTGCAGCATCAAATGACAATCAAGTGGAATCGAAGCCGCCTTGTTGATCGCTTTCACCGCGGCAGGCCCGAAGGTCAGATTCGGAGCGAACAGTCCATCCATGATATCGACGTGTATCAAGTCAGCTCCCCAGCTTTGCAAGCGTTCCGCTTCCGCTGAGAGGTTGCCATGATCTCCAGCTAAAATCGAAGGAGCTATCTTTGGAACCATTACTTCATTTCACGGATTATTTTGTTCACGGTTTCTTTGTCCGGAACTTTTCCGTGATATTCCGGCGCCCATTCCATGAATTCTACCCCCTTTCCCTTCGTCGTATGGGCTATGATTACTGTGGGCCTATTCCTTACCTGCTTTGCCGTGTTAAAAGCTCCTAAAATCTGCTCGAAATCATACCCGTCTACCTCAATTACATTCCAGTTGAAGGCTTTCCATTTGGAATTCAGCGGCTCGATGGGCATTATTTGTTCTGTGAGACCATCTTGCTGGATCCCATTTCTGTCTACAATTGCCGTTATTGTGTCAAGGCCGTACTTTGAGGCACACATTGCAGCCTCCCAAATTTGTCCTTCTTGCATCTCTCCGTCTCCCATCATCACATAAACTCTGTAATCTTTCTTGTCAATTCTGGCAGCTAAAGCTTCACCGATTGCAAACGACAATCCTACTCCTTCAGAGCCAGCGCACATCTCGACACCTGGAGTCTTTTTTGTGTCAGGATGTCCTTGTAGCATGCTATTGATCTTACGTAAGGTCTTCAATTCCTCTAGGGGGAAGTAGCCCTGCTCAGCTAAAATCGAATAGAGTAGCGGCGCGGCATGGCCTTTGGATAGTATGAACCTGTCTCTGTCCGGCCACTTTGGATTTTTCGGATCGTGGCGCATTACGTCATAGTATAACGCTACTAGCAATTCAACGGCAGATAGAGAACCGCCAGGATGACCGGATTTTGCCTCCACAAGCGTCTCTAGAATCAGCTTACGGGTAGCGCTTGAGATTTCCTCGAGTTCCTTGACGGTTTTTTTAGATGAGGGAGAATACGACATGAGTGGCAGGCTAAACAGTTCCCAAAAATAAGAGCTTTTGAATCTAGCGCCTCACAGGCACAGGTGCGATTCTACTGAGAGCCATTTCCACGGAAGGCAAGTTTTGGAGCATTTCTTCTGAGCTCAAAACGATCGTCCCTGTTCTGTCGCCGCGTAAAGCAGCAGCCAGATTGCTCAACGCTGCACCCTCGAAAGTGTTAGCCCCAGCTGCAACGGCTAGCGCGAGAACGGATGTCATCGCGTCTCTAACTCCAACGGGCCGCGCAAATTGATTCGGAGACATTACAGGAGGAATTGTTGTCATGCTGTTTTTCTCAAAAACAGTGATCCCTCGCTCAGATCTTGTAAGAATAATTGCCTTGCACCCGAGACGCGTAGTCAAATTCGTGGCGATATTTCTGAGTCCTGTCTCGTTGAGGACTGAGATTCCTGTTGCGATACTTGCCTCGCGCTCATTCGACTTGATGAAATCAACGCCCTTGAAATCTAGATAGTGTCTAACTTTTGGCTGGGCGATTATTTTCTTTCCTTCGGCCCTTGCAGACGCGACAAGGCTGTCGATCAGATAAGAAGTGATGGCCCCCTTGTCGTAATCTGCAATTGCAATAACATCGCAGTCCTTAATCAGCGTGCTCGCTGGCCCTAAAATTTTCTCGCTCAGCTCACCGCCAATGTCGGATCTGATCTCGCGATCCATTCTTAGGTATTGAACGCCATTCACCATGTACCTGGTCTTCAAAGTAGTCGGTCTAGAGTACGTTTCGATACCTTGTGTGCCTATTCCTGTCTCTGAAAGTGCTTTTCTAATCCACTCTCCTTCAACATCCTCCCCGACGAACCCTATTACTTGGGTCTTTCCGCCAAGGGCAACGACATTATTCGCAAGGTTGCCCGCTCCACCCAAGTATAACCTCTCGCCTCGTAGATCGCCTACCGGTACTGGTGCTTCGCGCGAGATCTTGCGGGCTTCGCA
>JASHPO010000002.1 GCA_030038075.1 Nitrososphaerales archaeon
CAGGTCTTCTCAAGAAAAATGTCTCGTCAAACGTCGAGAAAGTTGCTGCCGCATATCAAAGATGTTTTGAGAATTTCCTGAAGAGACGACGAGATTTGCCAAAAATTCTCTCCGGAAAAGACATTGCCCCGCTGGTTCGAAAGGTGGCAGAGGCCGACTCGGGCGAGCAGGAGCAGCCCGCCGGTTACGACGTTACGGTCAACAAGATTCGCTCCTTCCCAAAGACGAAATTCGATCTCGGGGTAGCAAAGGGAGAAAACTCTTCGCTGGAAGACGTGCCGCTTATCAAGGACTATTTTGAGCTCAGCGAGGCAGGAGCTTACTTTGCTGACTTGAATGAAATCACCACAATCCCCAAAGACGCCATAGGAATCCTGCTCCCGAGATCCACGCTCTTGAGAAACGGCATGGACTTGAGGACGGCGCTGTTCGACCCGGGTTACTCCGGTCAGCCCAAAGTCATGCTGGTCGCCTACAGACCTGCCCGTATCCAGAGGTTCGCGCGCATCGGCCAGCTCATCATAATAAAATCCGACGCGGAATTTGCCTCGCAGTACTCGGGTCGCTATCAAGGGGAGCGAAGCTAGCGTTTTATACTTCGCATCACAGATGAACATCCATGTACTGTCCAAAGTGCGGCAGCCAGGTAAGCGACAGCGCGGTCTACTGTCCTAACTGCAGGACTCAGCTCAAGGCGGATCCGAATGCAGCGCAGGCCAGCTCGTTCGGCCTCCCGATGCTCTTCACGTCAAACTACGTTCCGGGATCCAAGATCGACAAGGTCCTCGGCATGGTTTATGGTATCACTGTTCGCTCACGCGGCGTCGGGGGTAACATCGCCGCCAGCCTTCGCACGATTGCCGGAGGGGAAATCAAGGAATACACCGAGATGGCCCATCAGGCGAGACAGCAGGCTCTTGACAGATTAATGGACCACGCAAAGTCGCTAGGCGCGAACGCCGTCATCAGCGTGATGTTTGACTCGACAGAGATCGGCGGGACGATGGACGAAATAATCGCCTTCGGCACGGCCGTCACGATCTCGCCGGCCCAGGACGGCCAGCAGCTAGTGAGGCTCAGCTAGCGTACTGTAACGCTCTTTGCGAGATTTCGCGGCCTGTCCGGGTCGTGCCCTAAAATTACCGCGAGCTGGTACGCGAGAATCTGTATGGGTATTATCTGGCATATCGGATTTAGCTCGTCGCTCTCCGGGACCTTTATGAAGAAATCAAACGTGTCCAGCGGCGTGGGGCCGATTCCTATCAGATAGCCGCCGCGGCTCTTCACCTCCATCGCGTTTGAGATGATGTGTCTCTCCGTGTCCTTGGAGACAAACACTATGCACGGCGTGCCCTTGCCTATCAGGGAAATGGGGCCGTGCTTTAGCTCTCCGCCGGCGAAAGCTTCTGCGTGAATGTACGAGACCTCCTTGATCTTGAGGGCGGCCTCTAAAGCCGTCGCGTAGAGAGGTCCACGACCCAAAACGAAAATGTGCTCGACCTTGGACAGCCTGTCGGCAAGGTCCTTTATCCTGTTTCTCATGCTCGCGGCCGTGATGTTGTACACGATGTTCCACAGGTACTTTAGCTCCCTCTGACCTTCCTCGTACTTGCCGGCGAGAGAATACGCGAGCAGCGTCAGGACCGTCAATTGAGCTGTATAAGTTTTCGTCGAGAGAACCGAGACCTCCGGTCCGGCGTTCAAAAATATCGAGGCGTCCGCAAACTGCGTGGCGGAAGAACCCATCACGTTCACTATCGAGACCACCTGGCATCCCTTTTGCTTTGCGGTCTTGATAGCGTCCAAAACGTCGATAGTTTCGCCGCTCTGCGTCACCGCGATAACTAGCGTGTCTTCTTTAAGGAAATCCTCGTAGGCGGAAAACTCGCTCGCAAGCACGGCGTTGATGTGGAATGAGGCTAGTTTGGAGAAAAGATAGCTCGCAGACAAGCACGCGTGAAACGACGAGCCGCATCCGATCAAGAAGACGCCCCTCGCCCTCCTGATCCTCTGGGTAATGTCCTCGATCACTTCTCTGTCCTGCGCTGAGGCTTTCTGGATCGTCTCGACCTGCTCGGAAATTTCCTTTAGCATAAAGTGATCGAACTCGCCCTTTGCGGCGTGCTCGATGTCCCAGGAGACGCTCTGTATCGGGCGCTGGACGACCTTGCCCGTGCGGTAGTCGATTATCTCGTAGCGCCGTTCGGGATGGAGGATTACGGTATCGCCGTCATACAAGTATACAACGTCCTTTGTCCTGTCCAAGAACGCCGGGATGTCGCTAGCGAGGAAAAATTTGTTTTTTCCCACTCCCAGAACCAGTGGCGAGCCGTTCTTCGCGCCGACGATCATTTTCGAGTCCCTGTCTATTAGCACTAGAGCGAAGTTTCCCTCCAGCGACTGGAACGTGTTCAACACGGCGTGGAGGAAATCTAGACCTCTTTTCTCTATCCAGTACTCGACGAGGTTTGGGACCACTTCGGTATCGGTTTCGCTGCAAAAAGTAAAGCCTTCCGAGATTAGTTTTGATCTGAGCTCCTTGTAGTTCTCTACAATGCCGTTATGTATCGCGGCGATTTTCCCGTTGTTGGAAATGTGGGGGTGGGCGTTTGACCGCGTGACGCCGCCGTGCGTCGCCCACCTCGTGTGAGCGAGCCCCGAGTCCCCTTCGAGATCGAGAAAATTGAGTTTCTGGTCGATTTCAAGGACCTTACCTACGTCTTTTTTCAACTCAAATTCCGAGTTCTCGTCGATTGTGAGAATTCCGGCAGAGTCGTAGCCCCTGTATTCGAGGCGCTTCAGACCTTCGAGCAAAATCGGGGCGGCCCGCTCGTCTCCAGTGTAAGCGATGATGCCGCACATGACAAACAGCCATCTACCTCGAACGCGATATATAATTATAGTGTAAACCAGTTCTCCTTTAGTGGAGTATGGCGCGGAAGAAGCGCAGTCCGCTCGTTTTCGGGATTTTACTGGTAGTAGTGGCTGCCATCGTGGGAATAGAGCTGGCCAGTCTCCTTGTCGCGTCGCCGCCACCTTCGGAGCCGGTCACAATATCGTGCACGGCCGCGGGGATTACGTGCGCCAGCTTAGAGATTGATTCGGCGAACCTGACGGCGTCATCTTCCGGCAACGGCACGTTGTCGATAAGGCTGACAAACAACAGCACTGGAACGGACACAAATTCCAGCGAGATCACGTTTTACATCGAGTCCGAGGAGCTGGCCCAGACGGCGGGGATTTTGGACAATCAGACAGAGACGTACGTGCTTTCGGTTTCGCCCTTTTTTGGAGTCGTTGCCGGCGAGAGCTATTCCGTAAGCGCGGTGACGGTGATCGGCGGGGAGACGCTGACCCGGAATGTTACCGTCTCTGCAAAATAGCATTGCGGCAAAATCGCAAAAACATCTTTGATACGCGGATACGACTTTAGCTCGATTCGTCAATAGTCGCCGGACGTTTGACGAAACCTCGATTTTCTAGTCCTTCTTCTGACATCGGTGAAGCGAATGCAAGATCAGTATCGTCAGTTTGACGGGCTCTTCCCATATCACGCAAGGGCTACGGCATCAACAATGTGCTTCTTCAATTTTTCCTAGGTTCGCATCTTCCATTGCTTTCGGATCTCTTGAAGATTTTTCTCGAAATCCTCAAGATCAATTTTTCCTCTGAGCCTGCCCCGCAGGCTGGAGGATGGATGCTTGAGAAAGACCCCGTCATCTGTGGGAACAAGCAGAACCTGCTCGCCCTCGTGCAAATGATATTTCTCCCGTAGCTTCTTTGGAATAGTCAGCTGTCCCTTTGGTCCGATAGTGTGACCAATTTCTCCCGAGTGATCGATCTTACTTTTGGTATAAAACTCTCGCCTAGGGTAAGACGGTCACTTCGGCCAAATGATGCCTCGCCGCAGTAACCTCAGAACTTTTCGTCATTAGGTGGCTAGTTTACGAATTTCAAACTCTGGGTTTAGAGATTTCAGTAGATCTTTTGAATGCTTCCTTTCGCTTCAGCTCGTGAATGGCACTGTCTTCCGTCAACAGTCCGTTTGCTTGATTGATTGCAGTCGTAAGAATCAAGCAATCGATGAAATCGCCAAGCATTTCTCTTAGTTTGAACGCTGTCGACAACTGTTGGCTGTTGTATGATTGCAACTTTAAGATAGATTGATCTTCTAAGATGCCGTGAATTCCTCTGGATACTCGCTGGGCTTCGAGCTTCCCTGCAACTACATACTTTGCCGCCTTGGCTGAAAGCCCAAAGATTGATATCTTGCAGAGAGCTGTTCCTTCTGTATTGTTTAAAGAACTAAACGTCTTCCGTGGAAATCTCCTTTATTGAAATGCCTACCGATGGAAGCAGATATGTAGTATCCAGCACTAATCTCAAACAGATTCGGCCCTCTTGGCCAGCTCTCTTCTGAACTTGTGAAATTCCCGGAGCGTGATTTCGACTTGCGCGGGCTCTTTGAGCAGATCTCTGAGTTGGGTACTGGTCGCACGATGAGTTTGTCATCATCCATCCTCATATCTATCTCCGTTCCGGGATGCAATCGAGTCTGTATGATCTAGACCTAGGGTGATCCATCCCATCCGATCAGTATCTTCTCTGGAAATCGTACTAGCGCTCGGTAATTGTAATTATTCTCTTGAACGTCTGTGGATAAATTTCTCTTGATCCTCTTAGATCTCGGCTATGCTCTTTCCCTTGAACAGACCCTTGTACTTGCCACTTACTGTTTCGGGGTCTGGAAGGCCCTCCATGACTTTCGTGGAACTGTCTTGCACACGAAGCTCGAATCTGAGCGCACACTCTAGCTTGAGACGGCAAAAAGCACTCTGCCTTTCCTATTAAGCTCGACCTGCACATAGCCCACGATCCCACGGTGGGCATTTCCATTCTTTGAACTTATTTTAATTTGACTTCCCAATTATACAAAAATGCGGACTGTCCAAGCGGAGCACAAACTAAAAAGCAGGTGGATTGTTGGAAAGTCGCCGAACCAACTATTGCGTAGTTCTTGGCTCAGATGTTTTCTGCCCTGAATAGTGACTCAAGGCATCGATTAATTTCTTAGCAACCGGGTTCGGTATTACGGTCATGCGACCCCTGATGTTAGGGTGTTCTTTTTTATTCGGATTCTAAGATAAAAAATGGTTGAATGGACATGCGATCCGCCCGTTTGAGTGATAGCGACAAGCAATTCTCGAAAATAGCGGAGCGTATAATTCGCGAAGAGAAATCCTTTCTCAAACAGATAGGGAAACTCTAAAATTTGAACGCGCCAAGAGTCAGAGATTGTTCTTAAGCTAATTTTCGGAACGATCTACACGCATTTATATTCCAAACCTACGTCAAAATACTCATGAGCAGCGCAAAGATCGCAAGACTAATTCCACAGGCGTCGGGTCAGCAGTCCGAAGAAATGATGCACGTTTCATCGTTTGCAATCATAAAGCAGGGTAATAAGCTACTCCTCGCAAAGAGGATCAGACCAGAGTTCACGGCAAACAAGTGGACGCTACCTTCTTCCCTGATCAACTTTGGAGAGCATCCCGAGCAAGCGATAAAGCGCATCGTGAAAGAACAAGTCGGGGCAGAGCCAAAGAACGTTGAACTTATTGACGTGCAATCATACGGCGACAAGCACTGGGATCTCTGTTTTGTCTACGAAGTTTCGATAGACGGCACGGGAAAGCTCTCAGCAGACGTTGAGAAAGTAGAGTACTTTGAAAAAGGAAAACTACCACCTGAATTTAGAGCCGACCACAATGAAATTCTGCAAAATCTCGGCTCCAAAGTTTAGCAGTATTCAAGTGAAATCACCGAAGAATCCGAGGTTTCATCAAAAACCCTCCCAGCTAAAAGCCGTTACCACTTAACTGAGCAAAACAAGTACAACGCTCATCTATCAAGCTTTCAAAGGAACTGGCTACTGAACTGCGCGTAGCATCCATTAAGGTTACGAAGTAATCGAAACATTGGAAGTTCAGCTGGACAAGGAAACTCTGCGGAGGCTCAAAATCGGAGAGAAAGAATTTTCTCGAGGCCGCTTCAAAGTTGCGCGGAGTGCCACGGAAATTAGAGTTCTGTCGAGTTGACCTACGAAGCCGTATTTTTGAACGTCTTTCTCAAACAATTCAAGAAACTCCACTCTAATGACGCCTCCCGCATAAGACAGAGAGTCAAAGGAGCTTTGCGAGGATCCTTACACGGGATTGAGATTGAAAGGAGATTATCCGATCTCTGGAAGGATAGGGTTGGTAGCTATCGTATACTCTACAAAATAGACGAAAGGCAAAAGAGGACTATCTTCTATGATGTCGGTCCGCGAGGGAACATCTACGAATAGACTGACCACAATGAAGTGCTTCAAGCCTTAGGTTCCAAACTCTGATATTTTATCCAGATCATGCAGGCGAAGAACCCATCCATCTGGTCTTCACCCCAAATTCGCGAAAGTGTGGATCGTCAGTGAGCACATGCGAGGCGTGCAGTTCTAGTGTGGTAGCGGCAATCAGAGCGTCCCCAACTGATCGTTTCTGATCCTTTAAGAGAAGTTCTCCAGCTAGAAGGGCTGTACTTTCTCGAATGTCGTAAACCTCGGCTCCGCTCTCCTTGAAGCTGAAAACACGTGTTAAGGCCGCTTGTTTTCCGATCTCTCTCCCTGCGTTCTTGATATATTCCGTAAGAACTATGGACGGGATTACGAGATGCTCTCTCAACGATTGACGCATGAGTTGCTTGATCATATCGCGTTCTTCATTATTGGCCGGAAATGTGTAAACTAACAGAAAGCGAGTGTCCGCAACGACGGTCATCGCCAGTTTGCCCTTGTTTTTTGATGCCCAGCCATGATTCGTTTCTGTTTTTCAAAGCCAACGGGAAGACCGGGTTCGACGAGCTTCTTCTTTTTGAGGATGATTGTAGTATTATCGCCCTTTTCAACATCGAGCAAATCGCCTTCTTTAATCTCGTAATGGCGCCTGACTTCGGCAGGAATTGTGATTTGTCCTTTGTGTTTAACTCTGACTGTGTCCAACCTTAAAGTCGTACTATGGAAAAGTCTGACTTAAGCATTCCTCTTTTTGTCTCGAAGCAACATCAATTGAAACAAACTCTCTGTTCAAAGAGCTGGGCGTGGCCGGTATAAAATGACAGGAATATGGCACAGAAAAGCTCTCCGAAGACGTTGAGAAAATAGAGTATTTTCGGAAAAGCGAAACTACCGCCAGAATTTCGACCCGAGCACAACGAAGTGCTTCTAGGCTCGGGTTCCAAGGTCTAGGCTGTATGCAAAGTTGAGATGGGGTTCATCACTTGAACCCATGGTATCTTTTTGAAATCTTTTTCATTCTCGGTGTAGAGAGTTCTAACGCCAGCGTCTCTCATGGTCTCGGCTATCAATACGTCCCAAAATGAAGTCTTGAACATCTCGAAATCCGCCAGGGCTCTCCTAACGGTCAGGTGCGTATAGTTTATCTTGTTCCACTTCGGAGAATCTATCAAACCACTAACTATTACTGCGGCCTTCTCCTTAGACAGTGGTCTCCTGACATGTCTTGTTAGTACGACATAGAGCTCGCCGAGAACTTGGTTTGAAACGTAGCAAACAGCATCGCCTTGGAACCCCGTTTTCACAAGTTTTTCGCAAGGCTCCCTGCGTTTTTCGTCACTCTCGTCAAAGGCGTAAGCCAGTATGTTCGTGTCAAAGAAGGCTCCTTCTTCACCTTTCATGAAGTTCATCTCTTTCCCCATACTTTACAACACCCAGATCCAGTCCATCCTCCAACATTCTGAGGGTCGCAGCAACGGTGTCCGTTTGTTCCCTTTCCTTGGTCCACGTCTTCATTGCCTCTGTTAGAGCCTTGCCCAGATAACCCTTCTTCTTGCCGTGCACAGCTTTCGCAGTTCTCCTGAATTTTTCTTCAACATCAGCATCGACACTAACTGTGATTGTTTTACTGGCCATGCCAATTATTTAGGTCTGAGATTATTTAAATATTCAACTACCGCAATACAGATAGAACTTCACTTGATATAATGGCTTGTGAAAATATTGTATCAAATAACTTGAGTCAATAACTACCTGAAAGCTTTTTCTTGATTCAGGAGCTCTTGATTCATCGCCTCGGCACTCGCGAATTTTGACGGCACCGGCGCCCAGTTTTTTGCTGTTATTGTGCGCAAATGCAAGTACTAACTTCTACTATAGAACGATAGTATGAAGCGAACAACCACATAAACAATGATCAGTGCCCCAACCGAAGTTAATCCCAGAACAATTGCAGCTTCATACAGGCTAAACTGGAGATTTTGAGAAAAAACAAACAACAAGAGGCAAGTCAGTAAGAATGAAGGAAATACCGTGTAAGCATATGATTTTAGTCTGCCAGTAAAGACGCTTCGATCCACGCCGGTGCCGTCAACCCTCCTCAGCAAGAAAGAAAAGTCAAGCATCGCAATGAGATCAAGTATTTCGAGCGTTAAAAGTAACACATTCGAGGGATTTCTTACAATCGCGGTTATTACGACCACAACAAAGAACAAAGCTCTATCGGCCGAAACGACCGAACCGGCAGAAGCCAGCGTTCCAAGTACATCCATTACAACGAGAATCCCAAACAGCCACCACCAGTAGCTACTGCTATTTGCAAGAAAAGCGGCTGAGATCAAACACAACGATGAAAACAAAAGTAACGAAAACAAGCTGAACATTCCCGGAGGATTCACCGGCCGCTCATGAAGCCAGCCCTGAATTGCTTCCATCATCTATTCGCCAGCTGTGCAATCCGCCGTGCAACCATGAATCTGTTGGCCGCCACAACCTGCTCCAAAGGCTCGCTCGCATGCCAGTCCAGTACTATCGCTCTCGCAGCTTCAAGCTTCGAAATTACGGACCTTCTCTGCGCTTCGGCGAGCCTCAGAGCTAACCTCCCCTCCCGTGATT
The DNA here is from genome assembly GCA_030038075.1 of Nitrososphaerales archaeon. Lineage (GTDB taxonomy): Archaea > Thermoproteota > Nitrososphaeria > Nitrososphaerales > CADDZS01 > DATLTL01. The sequence goes on from JASHPO010000002.1 coordinate 8,948, forward strand.
TCACTAGTTTCTTCCTTGGAGTCCCGTCAAGTGGGAAGTCCAGGTGGTTCGGTGACAGGATCATAAGATCAAATGTGCCAGAGCATCGTGCGAGATCGAATGCAATGTCCAAATTCTCCCGCTCCATGAGCGGAGAAATCAGGACAATTTGCGATGCTCGGGGATAAAAGTACCGAATTGTATAAGATATGTTAGCCTCGAGATAGGGCATTCTTCCCAGGCTGAGCCTGCAGAGAGTCATGGCAATTTTGTCGTACTGTCTTCGCCCGTAAGCAGGTACTACTCTTTCCGACGTGGAGCCAATCACTAGGAGACCTACTCTGTTCTTGTCGCGGAGAAGGCGTTCGGCAACGGACATCGTCGCTCTAACTGAGTATGCCATGAGAGAATTCTCCCTATCCTTGACTCCAATGTTATTCTGGCAATCAAGTATGATCAGAGTCTCGGCCACCTGCTGGGAAGTGAATTCGTTGGAAAGAAGTTTATCCTCGTCGGCGATTCTTGCTGACGCCTTCCAGTTGATCCTCTTCGCTGGCTCCCCCGGCAAAAGCTGTCTAGTGCTGAAATAATCCATTCCAGCGCCAATCCGCCTTGCAGGTATCTCGCCGGGTCTGGGTCTTGTCGTCTGTGGACCTATGGTAAACCCGGACAGCTTTCCCGCAGTCTTTGGGTATACAATCAGCCTCGACTTGGAGCTCAATCTGCGCGTGTACCCAACCATTCCAGCCGCATCTTGAGAGAAAAGTGTAGCCGGGCCGATCGAGTAATCGCCAAAGTAGTTGCCGCAAACTTCGTAGACAAGGTTCCTCGATTCTCCCGCCTTGAGAGATATGCTGAATCTGCTTCGCGTGTTATCTCCGTAAAGATCGTCCGGTAATTCATCATTTACCTGCAAGAGGGGGATGTCAATTGTCCCAGTATTCTTAACGGTCAATCTTACGCGGCTCGTATCATCTTCATTGATTTGCACGTTCTCCATAGTCCTAGTCAGCTGAACATTTGCAAGCTTTTGTGGTTTCAAAAGGAGAAGCGCAAACCCGACAAACAGCATGATTGGAACAGAAACAAAGATAACAGGATCCGAGATGAACAGTCCTATCAAAATAATGACGAGGGAAAACAGCACCAGCAGAATAAATCTTGGACTGAGTCTTGTCTCTTCTGTAACTTCGCTCAATACCGTTAATCCACTTTCGGAACAGGTACCTTCGCGAGCAATCCTTGGACTATGGTTTCTGCCTTTGTCCCTCTGATCCACTGATCCGCTGTCAAAATTATTCTGTGCGAGAGAGCGGGGACTGCAACCGCCTTGATATCATCTGGTAGCACGTAATTTCTTTCGTGGAGCCAGGATCGCGCCTTTGACAGTTTCATCATGGCAAGCGAACCCCTCGGCGAAGCTCCCAGTTCAACACCACCAAAACCCCGGGTCTCGTTGACTATTTTCACGATGTAGCGCTCTAACTCCGGGTCAATGTGAATTCTCTCAACCACTTTTTGCATCTCCAGAACTTCCTCCCTCGAGGCAACTTGATTGATTTCCACCTCCTCGCTCTCACGTTTTGTCCGTCGATCAAGAATCTCAGCCTCCTCATCCTGCGATGGATAGCCTATCGAAAGTTTCAACAGAAACCTATCGAGCTGCGCCTCGGGTAGCGGGTAGGTTCCCTCGTACTCGATTGGGTTTTGCGTTGCGAATACTACGAACGGAGCATCCAAACGGAGCGTGGTATTCTCGATCGTCACCTGCTTTTCCTGCATCGCTTCAAGTAAAGCGGATTGCGTCCTCGGAGAGGCCCTGTTTATTTCGTCCGCGAGCAGGATATTGCAAAATATCGGGCCGGGTCTCAGTTCAAATGCGGACGTGTTTCTGTTGAGAATGTAGCTCCCGGTAATGTCTGAGGGAAGCAGGTCGGATGTAAACTGAATCCTCTTAAAGTCGCACCCGAGACTCCGCGCAAACGATCTCGCGGTGAGCGTCTTTGCCAGCCCCGGATAGTCTTCAAAGAGTACGTGCCCGTCGCAAAGCATTGCGAGGAGTATCTTTTCAAGAACATCCTTCTTCCCAACGATTGCTTTGCCTACTTCCTCTAATATTTTGTTGGCGCGTTTCTGTAAATCAGATTCTTCCATTCAACAGGACTCCAATTGAGTTAGGACATGATCGAGTGACGAAAGATAATCGAATTTCCGAGTCCTTTTATTTCTGGCCTTTTGAGGATTCAAAAGAAATTCAAGCTCGGGAGAAGGTTGAGAGTCGTTATCGATGACGTCTCTCAGAACTCGGGATATTTCTGCCCTGGAATAGCTATAATCACCAGATCGCTTCCTAGCAGATCTCACCTGCTCAAAGAGTCTTTCTGCCCTGTTTCGATCAGGATAGTAATATTTTGATCTCGTTGGGTAAAAAACAGGCGCGAAATCCTCGGCCATGATTTTCAAAAGTATCCACCACGAGAGCCCGACCCCCTCCAGCACTATTGCAATATAGAGGAAAAGTATCAGTGGAGCGTTTATCCCGCTTGCGAGTAGTAAAATCAGTGTAGCAAAAGGGGAAATTAAGAGTAACAGCGTAGTGTAGAAGCGTCTAGGCAACTCGGTCTCCCCCGGGACCCAATGAAATATCCGTGGTTTTCAGTTCCGAACTGAACGATGAAAGGCACTCGATCGCATCGCTGGCGTTCTCGCGCGTAACTTCGTTTTCACTGTATCTTGCAACTTCAAACAAAGAGGTAACCCTCGAAAGATTTGCGGGATCAAGCTTCAGCCTCTCGGAGACAACCTTCATGAATTCGCTAGCCGTGAGCGCTCTGCCATCAAGTGATGATCTAGTTTCAAGAGTCTCCGCGATCAGCTTGTAGCATTTTAGAACAGTATCCCTGTAGTTCGAGCCGAGGCTGAGCTTCCGTACTGTTTCGTCAAGTATGGTTGCTACCTTGTTTCGCTCTTCAATCAAAACAATGTCCGAAACAGGCTTGATTGACCTTCTGCTCGAAATCATTCGAAAAGCCTGGAGGCAGACAAGTATGACAACAATAACAGCAATCACAATGAGAATATCTGAGTATGTAATAGATGGAATTCTGGGAAATGGAATGTTGAAAGGCGAGGGAAGTGTAGTATTGAAAACAATCGTGTGTATCGATATCGTATGTTCGGAAATTGGGCTACTCGCATTTTGCGATGGTATGTTGAACTTTAGTTTAGCTAAACTTGGAACTAGCGTTCGGCTCGCGTAGAAAGCTATCGTGATAAAAACCGGAAACACTGCGAGCGAAAGGGCAGCCACAATTATTCGAGAATTCCAAGAAGTTTCTTGGGTGCCCATGGGTCTCACTAATTAGAGCCATTATGAAAGCGTTGGGTGACGGATTTTACTCTGACAAGGTTAAAGTACAAATTCAGTTATTGTACTCTCACTACCAAATGTTTCGTATGGGAGAAAGATTTTCGCATGTCGGCGCATTAAGACTACCCAAATGCAATCTGTCAGTAACTTAGACCGATCGTAGTCTTAGCTTTTCCTTTTCGCCGTCGAGCAAGGCAACGAACGAGCGAAGGAATGATCTCCCGATTAGTCTCTTCTCGAGCAGAGGCGAACTATGCACATCTGCAGAGAACTTGGCGGATCCCATTGACACTTCGGCCCGAGCAGTGTACAGCCGTATGCGTCTGGAATCTGGCATCACGGCGTGATACAAATCCGGAGTGAGCGCGCTCAAAAGAGCTAAAGACTGGAATAGCGAGAATGGAATCAATATCCCGCCAGCAAATCCTGTGTCCACAGTGAGTTCGATCGGAAAACCGGCCAGATCAAACTTCACAACTGGTGCAGGTGGTGTATGCTCCAGACTATACTTCCAAGTCCAATCCAAACTCTATCTCACGCTCTACCGGTTTTTTATCCACAGTAAATACGATAGCGACTTTGCGTCCGGCCGCAGCTTGACGCGCTTGTTCGTAGCTCGGAAACACGCCCCGTAATCGCCCGCCAGAAACGACTACTGCCTTGCCCTTATTCGATCTTATCTTTTTCCAGCTCGAACGAATGAAATCTAGATTGGCATCGACCTCGGATTCGAGCTCTCGATCTTCCGATTCCTTCGCCCAACCGGCGAGGGCATCACCCACGGCGCTCCCGAGAGTGATGCCTTTTGCGGCCGCGGCCGCTTTTGCTCTTCGGTAAACTAATTCATCGACGTCCCTGATCAGAATGTTCTTTTTTGGCACAACTGAATACACTGTTATACATGTTTATTATGTTTATCAGCATCAGAATACGACATTTCACTTTACTGAGGAGAAACCTAACGTGTAATGAAGACGACATGTCTGAGGAAGAAACCAACCTTTCTTAAATAGCGCCTAGTCGTTGCATCTACATATGAGCCCGACAATAAGAGTTCCAAAGCGCAACAGAGACAGGGTTGTAAGACTAGCAAAGAACACGGGCAAACAAAAAGTACGGGCCTACAGACATGCACCTTCTGCAACGGAACACGAAACGGACAATTATCGCGGCGACATAGAATCCATCGCGAGGGCGCCAAAGTTCGCCCGTCCCAGTGGTCGAGACGTCTCGTCGAACGTGGGCAAATATCTCGTGGGCCCCGCTCGAAGAAACCAGAGAAGAATAATTTGATAATCGAGTGGCTGCTACCGCGCGACGATTGGCAGCGTGATTAAGGACTCTTGCTCTAAACGTTTTTACTGCAAGTAGCTGTCGTCCTGCGTTAATTTGACCTTGTACTTTCCAGTCAGGAGTTCCTTGTAGAGCTCCTCAGCCCTCTCGTTTTGAACCATGAAGGTATTGATGAAGAATGCTCTGCAGAGCTCTTTGAGCTCCTTCGTTACGGCAAACTTCGCCAGCATATACTGCCCTAACCGTATGTGAAAGTAATCGGCGAAAGTGTGGACGTTTACAAAAGCGAGAGAATCGTTGGAAAAGTCGTAGTGCTTTTTCAGCGCAGGTTGCGCCATCTGATTTGTCCACGGGTTGATTATCTCTGACAGCATCAGGCAACCTATCAAGAGCGGCGGACCGTCCCTCTGAACTTGGAACCTGCTCATCATCTTGAGATTTTCTTTTGTTACGGTCGTCTCCGGAACTTTGGAAAGCTTCTGGGTAAACTCGAACGCAGTTTTGAGCAATCGCGTCTCGTCCTGATAGCATGCAAGGTTCAATATTTTGTCCATTTCTTGATGCGTCTGCTCGTCGTAGATCCACCATAAGGCTAGTTCTCTCACGTCTCTGTTGGGAAGCAGGTACGCGTTTGCGACTCCCATGCTGCCGCCAGCCTGGCCAGCCTCGACATTGCAAAACCTCCTCAGTACCACTTCGGCGTATTCTTCCTTGCTCATCTCGCCCTTCCAGACGAGATCGCAGCTGCTGGGCGTGGGATACCACGGCTTTGAGAGGTTTGCCTTCCGGTCTTCCTCCCACCACTTTATCAAATCTCCAACTAGGTCTGCTCCCGGCATATCCTGCCAGCCCTTCCAGCCCCTCGCATAAATCTCGGTGAGGAGTGGAAGTTGTGACCACACCGCTCTCTCTTCTTCCAGCTCTGAGGCTTTCTTCACCGCGTCCTGAAGGGAATATTGTTCGAAAAGAGGGTTGAACTTCCACGGCACCAGTCGGGTTGTCTGCATAAACATCACTGCTATTCTCATTCGATTAAAGCGTTACTTGAGAGCCTCCAAAGCATTTTATCACCATCTATTATCGCACGAACCATGTCTCAAGAACCCGTGACTGTGAGCATAGTTGGAATAGGTTTCAGGCCGTTCGCCGCCTCGGAAAGGCACGCGAAAGCGATATTGAAGTCGGACAAGCTGAAGCTCTTGACCTGTTACACGAGATCGCAGGAAAAGCG
>JASHPO010000169.1 GCA_030038075.1 Nitrososphaerales archaeon
ACTAACTGTCGATAAGGCGGGGGTCTTTGACTTGCCGTACGTCTTTGACAGCTCAACGCTCTCGATGGCTACGTGACTGGACTCCATGCATACTTCAGCTCTTATGAGAAATAGAATCTATTTAGGAATCAGGACTCGATGTTTGACCGGTTGAAGACCTGAAAAGAAGACCTGTACCAAAGACCTGCCTTAACTCGAAAGACATTAGCTAGCTTCGATCCCTCTCCTAGGGGGTCCCCTATTGTTTTCATTGATTATTCACATGATAACAATTGATTTCTTGCAAATATTGTATGACATTGAATTTTCTCATCGGACGCCGATTCCAGGTATTTCATGAAAAAATGATGCAACAGGTACGCACTTGGGGCACAGAACTGCAAGGACTTTCGACCCGCTACAGCGGGCAATAGTCTATCACCCTGTAGCTTGAGCTAACCTGTATTTTTTTTGCATCTGTTACGATAAGGCAAAATTGCGGTTTCGGCTTCCAATTACTAAGCCCTGATCCTAGACGGAAATCGGAAACCACACGCAAAAAAGTGAGTATTACGCTACTCCCACCAACTCGAACTAGATAAATATCTGAATTGTTGCCCAGATAAGAACAGGTTCAGAAACTTGAAGACAATTCCGGAACTGCGTGATGCAGTAGTAAAGAACGAAGAAGGCAGATCCAAACTCGGACAGCCGATTACGACAGTAAGGGTCGATCTAAAGCACATCGAGCAGACAAAACTCGAAGCGAAGGCTGGGGGCTTTACGATCCAAATCGATGAGCCCGCCGAACGAGGCGGCACAAACACCGCTCCTGCTCCACTAAACTACTTCATTATGGGAGCTGCCTCTTGCTTTCTGATGCAGCTCGTGAAAGTTTCGATGATGAAGAACCTCAATGTAGACGGAATCGAAGTTATCGCGCGGGGTCACCTTGAGCGAGTGAAGAAACGCAAGTTCACTGACATAATCTACGATATCACCCTGATCGGCTCGGAGAGTCCGGGGAATGCGACCGAATTATTGCACCAAGCGGAAGAAATGTGCTTCGTTCACCAGACCCTGAAGGATGCTATCCCAGTGACCTCCAATATGAGCTTGAACGGCACTCCGCTGACAAGTCACACTCTGGGGCCGAAAGGCGACTCGCCGTTCCAGTGAGAACTCTCTTAAATACAACTCGTAACGGTATTCGGTCGGGTCGAAGTTGAGTTACGGCGTTACCGAACAGGACGAGCGTTTCGCGAGAGACATAGTTCAACCCAAGCTTTCGTCGATTGTTCCGCGGAGACTGCTACCCAACGGATCTTACGCACCTGTGCCGGGCATTTTCGACATTGCGTGGAAGGGTCTTATGGACCTCCCGGCGTATGATTTCGTCAAGAGCATGAGGGAGCTTGACAACTCGATCATAAAGGAAAACGAACAGTGGGCGCTGAGACTATCTCCAATGTTCGAGCGCAGCGAACTAACGTTAGATCAGATCAGGAGTTATGAAGCTAACACGTTCAAATTTGCCGATGTCTTCCCGATGGTTATTGTCAGAAATGTTTTTCAGAATGTGCGTAACCGTGAAGTCAGAGACCTGATACTGAGACACTCTGGAGAGGAAATGGGTCATTCTGAGCTTCATGCAGATTTTCTTGAATACGGGCTTGGGCTAAACCGCCAACAGGTATGGGATTCAGTGTCGATGGAGGGCATTGAGGAAAGAGAGGGATTTTTTTCGGATCGCTCATCGACGATGTCCGAACTTCGCAAAGAGTGCCCTGAGCTTGCTTACGCAACGATTCCTTTTTCGGAGAGAATTGTACCGATGTCTATGAGACGTATTGGCAGGGCGCTCCGAGAGCAGTACGGTTTCAAGGACAACGTTCTCGGCTTCTTTGACCTCCATACTTACATCGACATCTATCATGAGCGCTTCGGAGTCTACATCATGGCGAAGTACGGGACCACTGCGAGAGCGCGGGAGCTATTTCAGAAGGAAATAGAATCGCAGAGAAGAGGGCTCATCGAAGGCACGAAAGCTGCGTATTCCGCCCTAAAACTAAAGTAACGCGATTTAACATCAACGAAGCAACTCATTTCGATGGAGCCTCAGCTTGAGCCAGTCGTATTCTCACCAAACGTTAAATTGCATCGCTCATTCCCTGAAAAGATATGGCAAAACCCAAAGTAGCCGTCTTCTCGGGACCCAGCGCAACCATCGGAAACTCTCCTCCACTCGTGACGAGCAACAAAGCAAGACATGCTAACGAAAAGAGAATCGAGGGAAAGTTTGATCATCTCGTGCCTCAATATCTGTATGAGCCAGTCAAAGTTAGGATTCGAAAGTTTTCAGCTCATCCGCTCGAGGGGGATGCATCCCAAGTTTACTACGACGACGGGAAAGATTACTATGAAGTGACTCTCAACCCCGAAGATGGACCCTACCTTTTGCCCTACATGGCGCGCAGGAAAAATGACTCTCCGAATGGAACCCCCTTTGAAGCCACCGACCTCGACAATCCCGATCTCGGATTTGGGGGACGGCAGGGATTCTATCCGGACGCTTCGCGCATGTTCGACGAAATAGATCGCACGATTGGCGGCAGGAATTTCTACGGGCAAGCAAACATCCTTTCAAACAAAGCAGATTTCACTTTTATTAGGGCACTGCCTTCCGGAGGGTATACGAAAAAGGGCGAGATATCAGGAGTCGACTATTTTCCCTACAAGCCGTTCGCGCTTTACAAGAGCACAAGATACGGAGACTTGGCGAGGGTTACGAATTCAGTTCAGCTTGCCTTGGACACTGGAGGCTACGAAGGCGGAGTCTGGATTGAGGGCAGTCCATTCATTGAGGAGACACTGTACTGGTTGAGTCTTACGATAGATTCCGACCTTCCCATCGTAGGAACTGCAGCGCAACGCGCCCACGGAGAACTTTCGGCCGAAGGTGACAGGAATATCGTGGATTCCGTTGATTATGTGATTTCCGGGAAAGGGGAAGGTCTCGGAGTCGTCGCTTTGCAGGAGCAGCAGATTTTCTCAGCCAGAGAGATAAAGAAGGCAGATGACCGTCCGGGCAATTATAAAGCGGTAGGCGGCCACGGCGGCATACTCGGAACCCTCAAAGCAGGAAAGGTCACGATCTGGTTCAAGCCAAATTACAAGCATACCACAACGTCAGAAGTGAATATCAAAAGATTACCTGAAAAATTGGATTTGGGCGGCGGGACTGTCGTTGTCAAGAATCCAGATGGAACTCTAAGAGGAGAATCAATCCCGCGCGTCCATATCGTGAAGCATGCGTACTACTCGCAGGAAGATGAGAGCGATGACGCAAACCAAGAGGTCGACATCATGGCGAGAATTCAAAGAGCGGTCGAGGAGGAGAAAAGCAATGACCCCGGTAAACCCAAGCTTCACGGATTCGTGCTGGAAGGAATGACTCCTTACGCTAGAGGCTCCAATTCGCAGATGAATGCGCTCTCGATCGCGGCTATGAATGGTCTTCCTGTTGTGAGAGTCGGACGATCTGATCCCGGTGGCAGAGTCGTTACAGATGAAAGAGATCTCACGATAGAGGGAAGCAATCTCGATTCGATCAAAGCGCGGCTTCTTCTAATGGCCAGCATGATGAAGCTTGGGAGGCTTCCTAGAGCCAGAGACCCTAGACACCCGACAAGCTCAGAAAAGAACGCGGCAATTGAGAAGATCAAAGAGTTTCAGGAAATCTTTGAGACACATTGACAGAAGTCCTCACCTATTTTGCAAGAATCAGACTGGTCAAGTATGTTTCGAAATCAGCCTTGAACGGCGCCGGCGCACTCATCATGGGCATCTTATTAACAACGTTTGGCATTTTTCTTGGGTTGAGATTATATCATTGATTAGCTACAGCAACAATCGGCGAAGGACTCCGTCTGTTTGCGAAAAGATAAATGACTAATGAGTAGATTACGAAGAGCGGAATCAGAAACAAATCGCTGGGGCTAATTGCTACTTCTGCCATCCAGAAAGTTGCAAACGACAAAAGGAGCGCGGACACAAATACCTTCGTCAGTGCTCCCTTTACTTTCCTTACGTGCTTTCTAAGGACCAAAGTCGAAACTGCAACTGCGGTGAGGCCGCTGGCAAAACCAAGAACAGTCGAATTGTAATTGTTGGGAAGCAATCCGACAAGAACGATTGATGCTTCAAATGCCTCTATCGTCCCGACAGAGAAACCGGTCGCTGCAAATCCTTTTGTAAAATTTTCAACGAAAACCTGCTTGCCCCGTTCCCTAACAACCGCGCGCCTCGCACTCTTCGTGAGCCTCACCCCGAAATAGAGGAGCAAAACTCCGCCTACGATGCGAATTATGGTCAAGGGAAGATGAGCAATTAGAGCGCCGGCAACGAAGGTAGGAGCAAAAACTACCAGAGCGCCCAGAGCAATAACAACGAACGAATAAACTCGCTTGGAATCTGCGTACAGGGCCAAACCCACTGCTGACGCTTCAACCATTTCCAGAGTGGTGATTCCCAGCGCGACGAGGAAAATTCCCACATCAAAGAACAAATTGAACGTAATAGGAGCTAGGAATCTAAAAATTATCGTATAGAAATACCGAGTCCAATCTTGGTCCCGCTCAAAAATAAGACGGAACGCTTTTAACAGGTGTTGAGAAGGATGTCCTGAGCTTGCATGAGGCGAACTGGTGACTCAGTTTGGCGCCAGCCTACTGAAAGAAGTAATTCCTGCTAGAAAAAAGTTAGAATTTTCTGTAAACGAAATCCACCTCGAAAATACTGCGCTTCAAACCTTTGCAAATATTCGTGAATCCCACGATTACGCCTGCATTCTTGAATCGGCGATAGGTGCGGAAAGACTCGCAGAGCTCTCTATCATTGTATTCGATCCATACTGCATTCTAACGGCCGCCAATGGAGAAGTGAAAATTGAAAACCGGCGAAATGGCACGTCTGAAACTTTTGAAACCAAAGACCCACTTCTGACAATCAGAAAAATAGTACGTTCTACACCCATAGTAAATACTGATTTCAGGTTTCTCGGAGGAGCGGTAGGTTACATTGGCTACGATGCCGTGGCATACTGGGAAGAAAAGCTCGCAAGCAGAAGGAGAAGAAAATCTTTCTTTCCCGACATGTACTTCTGTATGTACGAAGAAGGAGTAATATTTGACCACCTGAAGCACAAGGAATTCTATTTCCACTCGGAAAGGACGCGAGATCGCCGAAACGAGATTGAAGAATTATCGCGAAAAAATCATCCAATGGGAAGTCTTTCGATCTCCGAACTGACGACCAACGTCAAGCGAGCGAAGTTCGAAGATTTTGTTAGAAAGGCGAAGCACCACATTAGAGAGGGGGATATCTTTCAAGTCGTTCTATCCAAGAGGTTTGACTTCATATTCAAGGGCGACCTGCTAAGGTTTTACTCGGAACTGCGAAAACTCAATCCCTCTCCATACATGTATTTTCTTGATTTCGGAAAGACGAGCATAGTCGGTTCCAGTCCCGAAATGCTCGCTCGTGTCGAGAACGGCATAGTTGAGACATTTCCGATCGCGGGGACGAGACCCAAGACGGAAAACGAAGAAGAGAACAAGAAGCTAAAAAAAGAATTACTGGCAGATCCCAAAGAAAGAGCAGAACACGTAATGCTTGTAGATCTGGCTAGGAATGACGTGGGAAGAGTCTCGGAATTTGGTACAGTCTCCGTTCCGGAGTTCATGGAAGTGAAGGAATTCTCCCATGTGCAGCACATAGTCTCTCAGGTCGTGGGGAAACTGAAAAAAGATCTTGACTGCTTTGACGCCTTAAGGTCAATATTTCCTGCGGGCACCGTTTCTGGTGCTCCGAAAATTAGGGCTATGGAAATAATAGAAGAACTCGAGAATGACAGGCGCGGACCTTACGCTGGCGCCGTGGGTTATTTTTCCTTCAACGGGAATATGGATTCGGCTATCACTATCAGAACACTCGTCGCTCATGGAAACAAAGCGTACATTCAGGCCGGGGCAGGAATTGTCGCGGATTCGAATCCGAAAACGGAGTGGTTTGAAACGGAGCATAAAGCGCGAGCTCTGTTCAACGCAATGGAAGCTGCAAAGAAGGAGGAAGGAAGCGCATGAGGGTTTTGATACTGGATAATTATGACTCGTTCGTCTACAATCTGGTCCAGTATGTCGGGTCAGAAGGCTGCAATCCGGTGGTCTTTCGAAACGACGCAATTTCCTTGGAGAAGATTAAATCCAAAATCAAGCCCGATGCGATCGTAATTTCGCCAGGGCCAGGTAATCCGTCGAATCCCGAGGATTTCGGGGTCTGCACCGAAGTGTTGAGAACTCTAAGTCCCAATGTACCGACTCTCGGGGTTTGCCTAGGACATCAAGGCATGGGTTATGTCTATGGGGCGAGAATTACACATGCAAAGGTTTTGCGACACGGCAAGACCTCTCTCATCAAGCACGATGGCAAGTATCTGTTCAAAGGAATCCAAAGTCCCGTTGAAGGAACTAGGTACCATTCTCTCGTGATAAAAAAGGGGACCGTACCTGACGATATAATCATAACTGCCACATCCGAAGACGACGGTGAAATAATGGGAATCAGGCACAGAGAATTTCCGATTTTTGGCGTTCAGTTCCATCCAGAATCAATCAAGACAAGTAACGGGTTGAGCATGATCAAGAACTTCATCGATATGGTGTAGGATCTTGGTTTTCATCAAAGAAGCGATCCACAAAGTAGTCAACTCACAGGATCTTTCGGAAGAAGAGGCGAGGCTGGCTATGAAGGAGCTTATGGACGGGACCGCTTCGCCGTCACAGATAGGCTCGCTATTGACCGCCCTAAGAATGAAAGGTGAAACTGTCGAAGAGATTGCAGCTTTCGCGACGATCATGAGAGAGCACGCTCGAAAAATAAATCCCCGAGTACCTTCAAGGCTGACTGACACGTGCGGAACCGGCGGCGACGCTCTGAAAACATTCAACATAAGCACTCTCTCAGCTCTTGTCATGGCAGGAGCGGAAGCTCCGGTCGCAAAGCACGGCAATAGGTCATTCACGAGCAAATGCGGCAGCGCCGACCTTCTGGAAAAACTAGGCGTTGACATTAACGCAGACCCGGAAAGAGTTCAATCATCAGTCGAACAGGCGGGAATCGGCTTCATGTTCGCTCCGGTATTTCATCTAGCAATCAAGAATGTATCCGTGCCAAGGAAGGAAATCGGAGTCAGAACAGTCTTCAACATCTTGGGACCGCTTACAAATCCGGCTGATGCCAAGGCCCAGCTCCTTGGAGTATACGACGACAACATAGTTCTGAAAATGGCGCAGGTTCTGCAGAAGCTGGGAATAGAGCGAGCAATAGTAGCGCATGGAATGGATGGTTTTGACGAGGTTTCAATTATAGGAAAGAGCCACATCGCAAGATTTGAAGACGGGAACATAAAAGAAGAAATTCTAACCCCAAAATCCTTCGGACTCGAATTACGACGATTCGAAGAAATAAGTGCTCCCGAAATGGTTGACGAGCACGTCCTGGTCGCGCTAAGAGTTCTGAGTAACTCGAAAGATCAAAAAACAGCCGTGAGGGACACGGTTCTCGCAAATTCATCCGCGGGATTGATCGCGGCGGGAAAAGCCGAAAACTACCCCGATGGTGTCGAAATCGCCAAAGCTTCTCTAAAATCTGGAAAGGCGCTGGACAAACTCTCTCTCCTTGTAAAATGCTCTGGTGGCGATTTCGCGGGGACTGAAGAGATTCTGAGAAAAATATGAGATTCGGTTGAATCAGCAAAATGAAAACGCTCGGACAACTCGCTAGAGACGCGATTGAAACTGTCGAATCAGGCTATTATGACGCAAGTGAAATTGACCAACTACTTTCGAAACATGGACAAAGAGAAACCGCTGTCAGGAGGCTTGTTGACGCTATTAGGGAAAAGAAAGGCAGAGCGATAATCTGCGAAGTAAAGTTTTCCTCACCTTCTGCAGGCAAAATCAGAAACAAGGGAGCTGCTTCAGAAATCGCCAAGGAGATGGAGTCGGGAGGGGCCGCGGCTCTGTCGGTGCTAACCGAGCCCCTAAACTTCGACGGGTCGCTCTCCAATTTGATTTCGGTAGGAAAGCTGTGTTCTCTACCAATAATTATGAAGGACATTGTTGTCTCAAAGGAGCAAATAGCTGCGGCGAAGCACGTTGGAGCTAGCGCCATTTTATTCATCGAAGAAGTATTTTCGGAGAGGTTGGTTCGACATGATCTTTCATTAGACGATGCAATCAATTTCGCGCACGAATTAGGTCTGGATGCGATAATCGAAACCCACACCAAAGAAGGGTTGGATAAGATTTCAAGAACAAGCTGTGACATCATTGGCATAAACAACAGGAATCTCAAAACATTCGAGACGAATATCGAGACCACTCCGCAACTGTTGAAGGGATTCTCCTTCAGAAGATCGTATGACAGTATGCCTCTGTTGATTAGCGAGAGCGGGTTTGAGAGCTCGGACGATTTGAAAAGAATTAGGGCGCGCCTGCAACTGGAAGGTTCGCTCCTGCCGGACGGGTACTTGATCGGATCTTCGATAATGCGCTCAGAAAATATCGAAACCAAAGTCCGAGGGTTTGTGGAGGCGTTGAATTAGTATTGACTGTCAGAGTAAAGATATGCGGGTTGACAAGAAGATCTGATGTCGAGCTAGCGATCGACTCCGGAGCCGACGCTCTGGGATTTATCTTCGGATACCCGTCTTCTCCGAGAAACTTGGATCTGGCAAAGCTCAAGGAGCTTCTAGCGAGCGTTCCACCCTTTGTAAGTACCGTTGTAGTGAGTCCCGAATCAAACCCACACCTGCGGAAAGCCAGCGAACTCAAACCGAGCTTCTTACAGCTCTACGATGATTCTAGTTCGGTTGAGGAGACCAACGGCAATATTTTCACAAATGTGATTCAGACCGTTCGCCCGAGTGAAGGAGCCAATTCCATCGTAGAGAGGTGCGTTTCCCTTTCGAGAAAGAGCGTAGCTATTCTCCTTGACATGTCTCTGACCTCGCGCTATTCTACAGACACTAAGAATGGTCATGCAATGTCTTTGACTCAAAATTTAGCCTTGGCAAAGAAAACTAGAATGGCGCTTGACCCGTTTCCACTTATCGTTGGAGGTGGCTTGACCGTTACAAACGTCGCAGAAGTGGTGCGCAAAGTGAGGCCTTATGCAGTTGACGTCTCAACTGGTGTTGAAAAGGGACTTGGGATTAAGGACGACGAGAAGGTTGCGCAATTCATACAAAACGCAAAGAGTTCCTAGAGGTAAATCAGTGAGCAGGAATTTGAATTTAGAGAGTTTTCCGAAGCACGGGAGGTTTGGCGAATTCGGTGGAAAGTATGTCCCAGAAACCTTGAACGCTGCTTTGACCGAGCTCGAAGATTTTTACGAGAAAGCAAAGAAAGACAAAAGGTTTCAGGCTAGACTCCGTTATCTTTTCGCGGAGTATGCGGGCAGACCCACACCTCTTTATCTCGCCGAGAATCTCACAAAGAAGTATGGCGGAGCAAAGATCTACCTCAAGAGAGAGGATCTGCTGCACGGCGGTGCACACAAGATCAACAACGCGATAGGTCAGGCGCTGCTGGCAAAGTCGATGGGGAAGGAGAGAATCATCGCCGAAACGGGAGCTGGACAGCATGGCGTTGCAACCGCGATGGCGTGCGCGGCCCTGGGTCTAAAGTGCGAAGTCTACATGGGTGCGGAAGACATGGAGCGACAGAGATTGAACGTTGTAAGAATGAAAATTCTGGGAGCTAGAGTTAACCCGGTGTTGTCGGGAACGAAGACCCTCAAGGATGCAATCAACGAGGCCCTCAGAGACTGGGTAACAAACGTCAATACCACGCACTATCTCATCGGATCTGTCGTCGGTCCCCATCCCTTTCCTATGATAGTGAGGGACTTTCAAAGTGTTATTGGAAAAGAGATCAAACGTCAGTCGCTCAGTAAACTTGGAAGATTGCCGGAGGCGGTCGTAGCCTGTGTCGGCGGGGGAAGCAACGCTGCGGGTTCTTTCTATCCGTTCATCGATAGTCAAGTGAGGCTCGTGGGGGTTGAGGCTGGTGGACTGGGGCTGTCCTCTGGAAAGCATGCAGCGAGTCTGAGTGCGGGCGAGCCTGGCGTCATTCACGGGATGAAGACGTTCGTGATGCAGGACGCGGACGGCCAGATCAGCACGACCCACAGCGTTTCTGCGGGGCTAGATTATCCTGGAGTTGGTCCGGAGCATTCTTTCTGGAAGGACATCAAGAGAGTTGAGTACACCATTGCGACGGATGGGCAGGCGGTTGACGCGCTTCTCGAATTGTCAGAACTTGAGGGGATAATTCCGGCGCTCGAATCGTCGCACGCGCTCTACATCGCCACGACCATTGCATCGAAAATGCCTTCAAGAAAATCTCTGGTCGTGACTCTATCAGGACGAGGTGACAAAGACGTAGATATTGTTATGCAGCAGCCGCAGGTAGCGTCAAAACTCGGAACGAATTCATAAGATGTATCCTCATGATTAGCTCCATCGGTGGCGCTTTCGAAAAGGCTCGGAGCGAAGGAAGAAGAGCCCTTATCGGTTTTATGACAGCGGGGTATCCTTCCCCCAAAGACACAGTTCGACTTTGCAGGGCGCTGATAGATGGAGGGGTGGATATTCTGGAACTGGGAATCCCATTCTCAGATCCCATCGCTGACGGGCCGACGATCCAGGTGGCAGACGTTGGTGCCCTAAGCAAGGGAACAAACGTGAATCTTTGCCTCGACATCGCGCGTTCTATCAGAAATGAATGGCGTGTGCCGATGGTGTTCCTGACTTACTACAATCCAATTTTCAGATTCGGGCTAGACCGCTTCATGACCGAAGCTTCAAACTGCGTCGAAGGACTAGTGGTCCCAGATCTCCCGGAGTTGGAGAGCAAAGATTTCAAGAATTACAAGGAAATAGCCGAGAACCACGACCTTGCCACGATTCTGCTCGCCGCGCCCACTACCACCGAGAAAAAGTTGGGAAGCTTACTGAAAGGGACCAACGGGTTTCTGTATTTGGTATCGCTTACGGGTGTGACTGGCGAGCGCGAGGGTGCCTCACAGGTTAATCTGAAGTTTATCGAGCGCGTTTCCAGAAGGGCCAGGGGCAAAGTGAATGTGGCTGTAGGATTCGGAATCTCCAATCCCCAGCAGGTTCGTGGCATTTTGGAGACCGGGGCGGATGGTGTGATAATTGGGAGCGCTTTCATCAAGATTGTCACGAATCATTTGGACGATCTTGACTCGGCTACATCTGAGCTGACCAGATTCGCCCAGAGCCTCAAGGAGGCAACGAAACTTACTGAGAGCCCAGTTCAGAGCGGTAGCTCGTAGTAGTCTACGTCTTGCCACTTTGAGAATTTGTAGCCAACTTGTCGCAGGTGTCCTACGAGTTCAAACCCGAATTTCTTGTGTATCTCAACGCTTGCTTGGTTGTCTCCTGCAATTATTGAAATGATCGCGTGATAGCCGAGTTCTCTTGCCCTCTCAATAATCTCTTTCATGAGCAGTTTTCCTATGCTTTTTCTCCTATAGTCCCTTTGAACGTAGATTGACAGCTCCACGGTTGAGGCGTAGCCTGCCTTTTTTGAATATGGCGAAATGCTACAATACCCGACTACGTGTCCCTCAACTTCAGCTGCGACTAGCGGATATCTTCCGCCGTGCTGGCGAAACCAATCTTCACGCTCTTGCATGGATTGGGTTACAATATCAAACGTGGCAGTTAGATTAAGAATTGCATCATTGTAAATTTCCAAAAAAGCTGGTAAATCTTCCCTTGAAGCGTCCCTGACTATTACCTCCGAGGAAAGCATTCGAATTCTGCCCTGATAAAACGCGGGCTAAAAAGATCAAGCGTGCCGTGCGACGGCACGCAGGGACAGCGTGTCTATCTCTCTAGAGGAGGACGACTGCGGTGCTCTTCCCTGTAACTTTGATACGGAGCTTTGTACTGGTAGCGACAGATGGGTGGTTCTTGTAGAACGGCTTTATTCCGTCGATCCTGCCTACGTCGACACCCTGCCAAAGATTATGCATCTTTGACCTGTACATCCTTCCTTCATAATCTATCAGTACGATAGGTTCTCCAGGCTTTGGAAAATACTGCCTGTACTCCTTGGGTATGACCAGTCTGCCTCCTTCGATCCACCAGTCCTTTACAGCGACTTCGAACTCGACTTCGACCGTCTGTTGTTGGGATTCCTGTCTGTTCTGAGAGTTGTTCAGATATTCGCTATTCTCTATGCTCATTTTGGAGTTTTCGGCCAACTATATTGGCCTAGGCCGTTTTAACCATAACTGTGAGTCAAGAACTTTAGACGTCAATTTGGGTCGTCCTCCAATTTTGGTTGATCCATCTGTGCCATTCTAATTGCTCTCAACAATTACGACAAGTCAATAATTGTTGAGGATTTTAACGGTCTAGGCCAATTTTAGATAGGATCTAAGATAGCGATCAGAGATCAAGACTTGGAATACTATTTTCCTTACAATACATCCGGGATTCTGGCCTAAAATTGGCCAGGTATGTTCTTTGATCAATCACCTATTTTCTAGCCGCGTGCATGGAGTGTTTTAATTCCGAAACTAGTCAGAAATTTTGTCTAGTCAGGAGGAATTTCTTTGTAGGCTAGGGAAATATCAATGCCTTTCCTCAGGTGAAACCTCTTGGAGGCCAAATAAATCAAGATCCCTGCGACGAACGACACCAGCACGTAAAGATACACAAAATCATATCCCGGAATTCCAAATGAAGTGGTCGCAGTTCCCCATATCGTCGGACTCGCAAAGAATTGATAAGTGATATAGGCGAAAACTACAGCCATTAGAACTCCGGAAACCATTAGGGTTATTCGAGATCTTCCTGTTTCTTTTTTCGCGCCATACAGTGCTCCCGCCAATCCGACGAAGATGAAGTAAATCATCGCAGCGACAACGCCGGCGAGAAGTGCACTGAGACCTCCGTAGAAGTACGAAGCTAAGCCGATAAGGGCAACTGTGATCACCAAATCTGTAAGATGGGCTAGAATCGGGGAACGGAATCTGGAACTAACATACGCCATTTTTTCTGGAAGGAATCTGTCGAATGATTGCGCGAATAGATATCTGGAAATAACAATGATTCCGTAAGCCATGATAGCAACGTCCCATAGAATCCACCCGAAACCTATGATCCAGGACAGTACCGAAGAGGACGACACTCCCATCGCTAGCGTCCAGAAGTTGAACGTGTAATCATAGACCAGGGTGGGATTACTCAACGCTCCATTGATGAAGTCATAACCGCCGACGTAGTAGAGCGTCGCGAACCCCGAGGTCACCAATACGAGCGCAATCAGGGCAGAAATCGGGACATTCCACTTGATCGCGCTTTTGCCCTTGATCTCCGAGGCAACAGCGGGCGCCGCATTCAGCCAAGGATACACAAAAATCGCGAAGAACGGGAGAAGAAATATCGTACTGCCTAGGTTAAAGGTGGGACCGGAATACGAAGATGCCACGGCCGAATAGGTGAGGTTCGCGTTGCCAAGCGAAGACATGTAATTCTCCACGCCGCTCCGCCCCGCTGATAACAGAGTGCCGATGGCAAGAAGAATGCAAAGCACTCCAAAGAATGAAAAGATCGTCACCAGCCTGTATCCCGTCTTCGGCTTGACAATGTTCACAGCAATCAGGGCGACAAAAATTGCTGCTGCGATCGCAAATTGATATCCAGGGTTACCGCCATCGTTGGGCGGGAGCGCCAGTGACAGAAAGCTGTTGTGGCCCTCGGCAACTGCAACCGCCCCTATTGCAGATATCGCTGCCAGCGAGATCAGGGCTAGGTACGCCAGTGTTTCCATGGTGTAACCCATGAACGAAATTGCGCTCCCGAACAGACCTCCAAATGTCCTCGAGACCCAGACGTAATCGCCGCCAGTTCGGGGCAGCGCCCTGGTCATTTTAGTGTAGACGATGATCTGTGGGATACTCAGGGCAAATGCAATAAGTGAACCATAAACGAGATTGACACCATTCATACTGGTTGGGAGCGCCACGAAAATGAAAGCAATCAGCCCTAGTGCTCCGCCTATCGACATGTTGCTGATGTTCAGACCGATTGTATCAAGGAAAGAAACATTCTTTACGAGACCTGTAGACTCGCGGACAAAAACTTCGGTCTTCTGTTCAGCCATGCGGGTTCGCAGGCCCTGACCGTTTGTATAAAATCTTTGTGAAGCAAAGAAGAAATTCACAAACAGATATAGGCTGAAACGAAAAAACTCGGGTAGTCAAAAGAATTGGCCGGGAAACACAGGATTTTTTTCGTGACGGACATTCACGGTTCGGACAGGTGTTTCCGCAAGTTCATCAACGCCGCCAAATTCTACAAAGCCCAGACTCTAGTCCTCGGCGGGGACATCACCGGTAAGATAATGATTCCTGTGGTGAATCAGGGGAACAACAAGTGGGTTGCAGATTATCTCGGCGAAAAAAAAGAATTCAACAATGGGGAGAAGGTTTCAGAATTTCGAAAAGATCTGTCTGAAGGAGGGATTTACACAATGACGCTCTCCAAAGCGGAATATGAGGAAATTCGCTCCAGCAAGGCAAAAATCGATGAGGCTTTCTCAAAGTCCATGAGTAGTTCACTGGAACGCTGGTTGGACCTTGCATCAGTGCGGCTCAAAGAGACAGGGGCGAGATGCTACATCTCAGTGGGAAATGACGACGATGCTATAGTCGACGAGGTCTTGAACCGAGAAATATACGATAATGTGACATTTTGCGAAGAAAAAATTGTAAATATCGGCGGATACGAAATGCTCTCTTTGGGGACAAGCAACAGAACGCCCTGGAACAGCCCGCGCGAAGCGGACGAATCCGTCTTGAAAATGAAGCTTGACGACCTCGCTTCCAAGCTCGAACGACGGGAGGGTTCTATATTCAGTGTACACGTCCCACCCATCAACTCTGGCATTGACGCCGCCCCAAAAATAGACGAAAATTTCAAGCCTGTTATTAAGGGCGGTCATCCTGTGATGATCGCGGCCGGGAGCTCTGCTGTGAGGGAAGCGATTGAAAAATACAAGCCGCTACTAGGCTTGCACGGCCACATTCATGAATCGAGAGGAATTTATAAACTCGGGAGGACCATCTGCATCAACCCTGGTAGCGAATATGCACAGGGAATACTTCGGGGCGCAATCGTTGATCTCGAAGATGGAAAGGTAACTGATTATCTGCTCGTGAGTGGATGACTATGTCCGAGTCTGACTTGGAAATTGCTAGAAAATTGAAGGACGATCTGAAATCTTCTCAACCAGATATCGTCTCAGAGGCAGAAAGCATTCTACAATTTGCTAAAGAACAAAAGGTGACTCTTCGATTGCTCGGAGGTCTCGGGGTTCGGTTTGTTTCTCCTTCGGCGTCAAGGGTAGGTTATTCGAGAAATTACAACGACATTGACTTCGTCGGTCTCAAAAAACAATCACACAAGATCGAGAAGCTGTTCCTGGATATGGGATACAAGCCAAGAGTGATGTTCAACAAACTGCAGGGTGACACTAGGCTGATGTTCATGAACAGTCAGACCGGCCGAAGAGTGGACGTGTTTCTCGACAAATTTGTTATGTGCCACCAATTCGACTTGAAGGATCGCTTAGAGATTACGGACGAAACCTTGGCGCCAGCGGATCTTCTTCTTACAAAGCTTCAGATTGTCGAAATAAACAAGAAGGATATTCAGGATGTTGACGCATTACTCGTGGACATCCCATTATCAGAAAAGCAGCGAGAGATCGAGAAAGGGAGAATTCTTTCATTGACTTCTACAGACTGGGGCATTTACAAGACGTTAACTTTGAACTTGGATAAAGTCAAGAAAATTCTTCCGGAACTGCACCTCCCAGAGAAGGATGTGAACGTTATTACGGAGAAGATCGACGAGTTGGCAAAAGCTATCAATGACTCGCCAAAGTCAATGGCGTGGAAAATGCGCGCCAGGGTAGGAGAAAGAGTAAGGTGGTACGAGCTTCCGGAAACGACGTGAAGATTTCGAAGCTCAGCAATCAGTGCAGCTCGGCGGTGGACAATCACTCCAAGCCGATGCTGTTGATTACTCTTCCGGAATTTGCATCGATTACCAGAACGATCTTGTTCCCCTTGTGATCGTACCTCACAAACCAGATTGGTGCGTGCAGTAGCTCCACATCGTTGCCGACATCCGACTGGGTCGTTATCGATTGAATTGTATGGTATTTGGCATGAGCTTTCTGTGATTGAAGCTGATCGACCAAGGTCTTTGCCTGGGACTTGGCGACATCCTCGCTGATATCTCCGTTCAGGATCTTTATGTTCTTGGGAATTTTCGTCACATCGAATAATGCCCTGGTCCCAAGATCAAACTGGTAATCCTTGGGCTGATATTCGGTGAGAGCCTTTAGCGCGACGACCGGAAAATTGTAGTTTGCGTCCATTTGCTGTTGCCTTTTCGCTCCGCCGCCACCGCCCATGCCCATCCCGAACATCATTGTCCTCGACCCAATCAATCCGCTGAAAAGTGACCCCGTTCCTAGATTCCACAATGATCTGCGACCGAATCCTCCGCCGCGACCGCCTCCTCCCCCAAGACCACCGCCCATTCCACCTAGTATTACACCCATTAATGCGGCCGTAGTCGCGGTTTGCGCGATCTGCTGGGTTTCGTCTGCGGCGACGACAGATGTCCGAGCGGAGACGCTCACAATCCAGTACGGCACATACGAGAGGTTCATTTCTTCCAGCTTTGAACTCTCTTGAAGGTGCCTGTGCAGCAGACCCTTGTCCATCATCGGCTTGATTATTTCATTGACTTGGTCTTGGCTTGCGATTTTCAAGGGAAGCATCGTTTGTTTCTGAATATTGCTCCATCCGCCGGAACCGAGGGAAACACCACTTCCGCAATACTCGCAGGTTATCACCATCTCGCCGAATTTCGGGGATAGCGGAGCACCACAGTTGGGGCATTTGAACGATGTCGCTCCTTGCGGCGCTACGATCGGTCTCTGGGTGGCTTGCTGACTCCCACTAGCGGGAGGAGACTGGCCCTGCGCGCCTCCTTGAAGCTGAGCTCCACATTTCATGCAAAACGTTGCGTCGTCCGGGTTTTGCGTTCCACACTTCGGACAATTCATGGCTTACAACTACCTCTATGAGAACTGATTCCCGCAGTTGGGACAGAACTTGGATGATGCCTTGACTGTTGTACCGCATTTCGGGCAGACTTTGTCCTCCGCGGGGGGTTGAGTCACCGGCGCTCCGCAGTTAGGGCAAAACTTTGCGTTTGCTGCAAGAGCAAACCCGCACTTTGCGCAAACATTGGTCGATTGAGCTTGAGGCGCAGGGGCGCTAACGGCTTGGCTCGCTCCGCAATTTGGACAGAATGTATTTGCTGCAGGGATAATTGAGCCACATTTCACGCATGCTTTGGTCGGCTGCTGGTACATCCCCTGAGCGAATTGACCGCCAACCGCTCCTCCGAGACCGACTCCGGCACCGAGACCTACTCCCAGACCAGCGAGGTTTCCTCCACTAGGATTCTTGGCAGCGTCAATAACGGCTTGACCGGCCTGATACTGCATGTAATTGACACCGAGAACTCCCATTTCAGATCTGGTGTCGATCGCCTTCTGAACTTCGTCGGGAAGCGAGATTGTCAACCCCGAGATTTTGTTAATCTCAACGCCGTACTGTCCAAAGTTGTCCGTTGCAGAAGCTAAAACAACCTGTTCCATGTTCATCAGGTTTGCTGCCAGGTCTGTAACCTTCAGCCCCTGCGATTTCATTTTGCCAAGGGCGTTATAAATCAAAATGACCATTTGCTCGCGGAGACGTCCTTCAACTTGGTCTGAGGTTTCAAGACTGAAAGTACCGACGAACTGGTTGATGAAATTCTCTGGCGATGAAACTCTCCACCTGTACTCTCCGAAGACTCTGAGATTGACTATACCAAAGGCAGGATCTGTGAATTGGTACGGCTGGGTAGAGCCAAATTTACCGTCCATGAAACGTTTTTGAACGTAGTAGACCTCTGCTTGCTGCTGTACTCCTGTAAAGGATTTCAGTAATTTTCCTACTACCGGAGCGTTGAAATCAGTTAGGGCGTATCTGTTCGGTTGGTCAAAATAAGTTAAGACTTTACCGTCTCTGTAAAAGACCGCAATTTCGTCTTCCCTGACAACAATGTTGTCGTTGAGTCTGATTAGCCTGGGTACTTTCCACATTACGTTACCTTGTTTCTGAGCGTCGTCCCACGCTATTGTCGTCGAACCGAGAAGGCTACCTCCTGATCCCGGATTTGCGGTATTGGTAGTATCGCCTGAAGATTTCTTTCCAAACATTTTATTTCATCACTTTATCTCAATCACTTTTGGGCAATATTCTCGATTGCTTCCATGCGAAGAGACCACTTTTGCTTTAACGACATTACAGTGGCCGAGAGTTGGTTAATCGCCGGAAGTATTGAGCTAGGATTTGTGGGATCATAGACAAGCTTTGAAGTAGTATCCACCATCTGCACCGCGCCGCTCACAAACGCGTAGTCATAATCATAGAGCTCATTTAGTTTTCCTTCATTTATCTGGAATGTCGCAGCAAAGCCGGAATAACCTTGCTGGGCGTGTCTTACTTCTCCGCTAAATTGCTGGAGTTGAAAGATGAGGGAGCCCACGGCACCGAGGTTCGTAAAATCTCCGCTGTTTGCCATTTGCTTTCTAAGGCCCTCTAGGTAGCCCTTTGCCAGATCGAGTTTGTCCGACACTTGGTTTCTCAATAGATCATCGGAGACTCGAATATCTTCCTTGTTTCTGTAACCCCGCAGTCCCGGGATCAGGAGCTCCAGTTTTTTCAGAGTCCCTCTGTTTTCATCAACCTGCTGACGAATATCCGGATTGTCTGATGACATAGAATGTTACTCCAGTTTGGGGATCTTTAGCTAATCCAAACGAAGATATTTCCGAGCCTAGCAATAAAGGTATTCGATAGAAGTCGCGGGAAAAATTTAGAACAGCTTCGTTTGATATTTTGCGAATGCCTTACTGCGGTTGCTATCAACCGGAGTAGGCGACGGAGGTTAGTATGTGGCTTACGTTCAAGGTTTCTAGCGAGTTCATAGCAGATTAAGGCACCTTGAACTCTGTAATTCGAACACTCGATATTAGGATTTATTTCTTGGGAAAAATCTGATGATCTCGCCTCTCGATATCGCCTTTGGTTGAACTAGAAATTTGTCAAGAGCTGGGTGATCATTTTTCACCTCATTCTGAATTCTTTTTATCGCAAGGAAAGTGTATGATGATCAGGGAAAAATGGTCGCGAACAAGCCTGCCTACGCTATACCTGAATACGCTTCTCGATTCAAGGATCCGGGCATGGCGCGAGCATATCTCTTCCGTGCCCCCTATCCATCGGAAACATTTCAGATTCTCTTGACTCTTTTGTCAGGAACTCCTCGCAACGTGCTCGACGTAGGTTGTGGAACAGGGGAGATTGCAAGGAATCTAGCGGATTTTGCTGACTCGGTGGATGCGGTTGATTTCTCGGATTCCATGATCGAGCTCGGAAGGAATCTGACGAGGGGTAATCATCAAAATCTTCACTGGATGGTAGGAAAAGTTGAAGAAGTTGATTTGCATCCTCCATACGCTTTGATAACCGAAGGCGAAAGTTTGCACTGGATGGACTGGGGCATCGTATTTCCACTTTTTCATAAAATCTTGACTACGAATGGCCATCTCGCACTTGTCGAAAGGAAGGATGAGGAAGTTCCTTGGAAGGATCAATTGCTGAAAATTATGAACGAGTATTCGACCGCCCCGAAATATGAGCCGTTTGACATGGCAGCCGATTTGGAGAGAAGTGGCTTGTTTCAAAAGGAAGGGGAGAGGAAGACTCTGCCAATCACCTTCGTTCAATCTGTCGAAGATTACGTAGAATCATTCCATTCCTGGAGCGAGTTTTCGCGTATTCCGATGGGCAAGAATGCTAGCAGGTTTGACGAAGATGTCAAGGG